>CAXBDR010000014.1:0-33749 GCA_963974265.1 uncultured Rhodoferax sp. | reverse complement strand
CCTGGAGGAATTTGACCGGCCACAGGTGGGGGAATTTGAAGTGGCCATCGGGGGCCACGATCCGCCAGTTGGGCTATCCGACTAAAAATTCCCTCATTGGCTGGTACCGGGAGTACGAGCGGAGCCAGAAGCTGCGAGTCGGGTATTCGCGATCAGGACAGAAGTATTCCGATCAGCAGAAGAAAGCGGCGGTGAAGCACTACCTTGATCACGATCGGTGTATTGCCTCGACCATGCGGGCATTGGGATATCCCGGTCGGGAGTTACTGACCGAGTGGATTGACGAGTTGCACCCCGAGGTTCGCCACCGAATTGTGGGCCGGGCACCGAACATCGTGCACCCCGACGCGATCAAGAATGCAGCGGTGATTGAGCTTTGCACCCGAAAGACCAGCGCACAAGAAATTGCCCAGAAGCTGGCGGTTTGTCGGCCGACGCTGTACAACTGGAAAAACCAGTTGCTCGGGCGCGAGATGCCCGCATCCATGAAACGTCAAAACAATTCACCGCCAGTGCCTGATGCTGCCGAACTGCAGCGCCAAGTCGAGTCGCTTCAACAGAGCATTCACCGTCTTCAGCTCGAACATGACATCTTGAAGAAGGCCAATGAACTGCTAAAAAAAGGCCTGGGCGTCAACCCTCAGCTCCTGAGCAATCGGGAGAAGACTCTGCTGGTTGACGCCCTCAAACCCATCTACTCGCTCACAGAGCTACTTGGCGAACTTGGCCTGGCTCGCAGTTCCTACTTCTACCACTGCGCCCGCCAGCGAAGGCCTGACAAATACGCTGAGGCCCGGGTTGCCGCTGCCGATGTGTTTCAGAGCAACCACCGCAGCTATGGTTACCGACGCATGCGTGCGGCGCTGGGCAGACGCCAGTTGCACCTGTCTGAAAAAGTCGTGCAACGCCTGATGAGGCAGGAGGGCTTGAGTGTTCCCGCGCGCAGAAAGCGTCGATACAGGTCCTACCTCGGAGAGATCAGCCCTGCGCCAGACAACCTCCTCAATCGTGACTTCCAGGCGGCGACACCGAACGAGAAGTGGCTCACCGACATTACGGAGTTCCAGATCCCGGCGGGAAAGGTTTACCTCTCGCCTTTGATCGACTGCTTCGACGGCATGGTGGTGAGCTGGACGCTTGGTACCCGACCGGACTCCGAGTTGGTGAACACGATGCTCGATGCGGCCATTGACACGGTGCAATCGTGCGACAGCAAGCCGATCATTCACTCCGACCGTGGTGCCCATTACCGCTGGCCGGGCTGGCTTGATCGGATGCACAGTGCGAACCTGACGCTGTCGCGCAAGGGGTGCTCACCGGACAACGCGGCCTGCGAAGGTTTCTTTGGGCGCCTGAAGAATGAGATGTTCTACCCGCGGGATTGGAAGTCGACCACCATCGAGGTGTTCATCCGAGCTGTGCACGAGTACATCCTCTGGTACAACGAAAAGCGGATCAAGATATCGTTGGGCTCCCTCAGCCCCATCGAGTACCGCGAAAGTCTGGGCTTAATCAACTGAAACCAGTCCAAGAATTACGCTGCATCCCCTTTTGACCTAACTTGGGCAGATGTTGACGCCGACCGAAAACTGACCCACGTATAGAGGTTGTGATCGCGGACAGGTGGCGTCAACACGATGGAAATTCATGAACTTCGGGCGTCCGCGAGACTCAGGCCGCAGTGACCTGGTACTCGGACAAATCAGGATCATGTGTCATTCGCCAGTACGCCACCAACGGCCATGGCATGGGCGAAAAAACTCTACCCTTGGCATTGCGGTACCAATTGTTCATGCCGGGATGCGCCCAAACAAGATGGCTATGCTCTTTGTCGACGCGTGCGTTGTAGTCATCGTGCACCTCGCGCCGAACCTCGATGGCGTCGATGCCGGTCTCCAGCATCTTCACCAGACACCCGGTGACATAACGCATCTGACATTCAGCCTGAAAAACGATGCTGCCGCCGTGGGCGAGATTGGTGTTGGGTCCGAATAGACAAAACAGGTTGGGATAGTCTGGAACGGCAATACCAAGGTAGGCCTTCGGGTCATCATGGCCCCATACGTTCGTCAGCGGCACGCCGCTGCGGCCACGCACCTCCATCGGCCACAGCATCTTGCCGGCTTCGAAACCGGTCGCATAAATGATCACATCGACGGGATCTACCGCGCCATCTGCAGTGAGAATGCGATTGTCTTCAACGCGATCCACAGGGGATGTCATCAACGTCACGTTGGGTCGCTTCAGCGTGCGATACCAGTGGTTGTCGATCAAAATGCGTTTGCCGTATGGTGGATAGTCCGGTAACACCTTGGGCACAAGATCTTCACGGCCCTGCAGTTCAGTCATTACATATTCGGTCAGCTGTTCCCTATGCCGGTCGTTGTGGCGATTCATGGCTCTTTCCGGATGTGGCCAGGCGGGATCACGCCTGAGGGTCTTCAGGAGTCCATCGCCATAGCGCCAAAGTAGACCAAACCGGTACCAGCTGAAATAGTGCGGCACATGCGCCAACAACCATTGCGTTTCGGGCGCAACTTTGCGATGGTAGTCATTAGCTGGTTTGACCCATTGGGGTGAGCGCTGGTATATCGAGACATGGGCTGCCTCGGCCGCCACGGTCGGCAGGAATTGCATCGCGCTGGCGCCCGTGCCGATCACCGCCACGCGTTTTCCCGCCAAGTTGACGTCGTGACGCCACCGGGCCGAATGAAAGCTTTCGCCCTGGAATGTTTCGACTCCGGGCAGGACCGGAATCTTGGGTCGGTTCAACTGTCCGACGGCCGTGATGACAGCGCGAACCATGAGCGGCCGCTGCTGTCCGTCCGAAGTGCGTGTGCCAACCCGCCAATGGCGTGCTGCCTCATCCCAATCGAGCGACTGCACCTCCGTATTGAACTGGATTCGCTCATGAATTCGATGGCGCGCGGCAACGTCGTGCACATAGGCCTGCACTTCGGCGCTTTTGGAAAAATACCCGGACCAGCTGCAATTCGGTTCGAAGGAGTAGGAATAAAAGTGATTGGGTGTATCAACCCCTGCATCCGGATATGTGTTCTCGTACCACGTGCCACCAACCGCGCTGTTTTTCTCGATCAAGGTCCAGGGGATTCCCAAGGCATCGAGCTTGATGGCGGCGCATATGCCGGATACGCCCGCACCAATGACAAGAACGTGAAACTGCGATGCAACGTCCGGCCTGTTATCGCGCCAGTGCACATCACGGTCAGAAAATCGCATTTCCTCCATCATCATGGGCACATACTCCTGCGCCACCGGCTCGGCCACGCAGACGCGCATCATGCGGATAAAGCGATCGGCATCGGGCGGCGTCCCCGGTGTACGTTCGCCACGTTCCATTTCTTCCAACAAGCGCTGCATTGCGTCGCGCACAGACTGCTGCAGCTCTTGTGACAACCCCCCCGAATCGTCGGCGAACAGGTTGGTATCGCGTTTAGGTAAATACGGCTCCTGCAGCCAAGCGTCGTCGCCTGTGATTTGAGCTAGGCACATCACGAGTGTTGGTATGGATGCATGTTGCAGCATGTGGCGAAGCGACTCATCGAGCATCAATTTCCCCATTTCGAAGTTCCTGTTTCAACATGATTTCGCTTTCACTTTTGTTTTTCCGCTGTCACTGTCGAAGGTCTTGCCTGCCACATGGCTTGAATCAATAGGACCTGGGGAGTCCCAGCACGTTCTCTGCCACGAAGCATTTGATGAGTTGCGGGCTGACCGGCGCGAGGCGAAATAGCATGACCTCGCGCATCAGGCGCTCGACATGGAATTCCTCTGCATAGCCGTAACCGCCATGTGTAATGACTGCGGTTTGTGAGGTTTTGCATCCCGCTTCAGCCGCAAAATACTCGGCCGTTTTGGTTTCTGCGACGCAGGGTTTTTCCCTGATCGTACAAGTTGCCTTGGGCGCCATCAGATTGGTCGCTTCCAGATCCATCCAGGCTCCATCGACACCATGTTCGGTATAACTGGAAAACAAGACAATCAGGCCACGGGCGCCCGCTTCCAGAAATTCTTGAATCTGGGTCTTTACGTCGGAGGCGGTCACGGCAGCGATGCATCGATCAACCAGCTCCGTGATGGCCTTGATGAAGGGATGGCAACTCAGGCCCTGCACCTCCTCCCGATGCGGATTGACTGGAAAGACCGGGCTTGGGAACGAGCCGCGCCGTAACAGGTACACGACCTGCCCGCCAACTTTGGACAGATCGTCGGAGGTGCCTATGATCGCGATCGACCTTGCGTTCAAGACCCCGCTCAAACGTCTCTTGTCCACTTTTTAATTCGGTTTCCATGGCGGCGCGGACCTTGCACATGGCGCGCCGGTTGAAATGCAAATGCGGAATTCAACGGAGAACCTGCTGCACGCCGTCAGCGCGACGCTCGCCCAAGCAGGCTGTCGCCGATGATGTTGCGTTGAATCTGGTTGGTTCCCTCTATGATCTGCAACACTTTGGCGTCGCGGAAGTACCGGTTGATGGGTGTCTCGGCCGAGATTCCTGCCGCCCCAAAGAGCTGCAAGGCGTCGGTGGCGACGCGCATAGCAGTGTCGGTGGCAAAACACTTGGCCATTGCCGCAATCGGCGCTAGTTCAACGCCCGATGCGCCGGCATCGACCGCTGATGCGGCGCGATAGACCAACTGGCGCGCGGCCTCGGTCTGCATTGCCATGTCGGCCAACATCCAGCGGATGCCCTGGTTGTTGCTGACTTTCCGTCCCCAGGTCACGCGGTTTTGCACGAACTCGATGGCCAGGTCAATGGCGCCCTGCGACAGACCAACACCGCGTGCGCCGATCAGCGGTCTGCTTTTGTTGAAGGCCTCCATTACATCCTTGAATCCGCGACCATCCTCGCCAATGCGATTTGCCTCAGGGACGAAGACGTCATCAAGAAACAGCGGGCACGACGGCACACCGCGTGCGCCCAGTTTCTCTTCCATGCGGCCGACCGTGAAACCCTTGGTGCCGCGTTCGACGATGAACAGGTTGATGGCGTGGGCGCCTTCGCCGTCACCGGTCTTGGCCGCCACCAGCACGAAGTCGGCGATGTGGGAGTTCGTGCACCAGATCTTGGCGCCATTGATGCGGTAGCCGCCCTCGCATCGCGTGGCACGTGTACGGATGCCAGCGACATCCGAGCCACTCTGGGGTTCGGTCGTCGAAAAGGCACCACGCAGTTCGCCGCTGGCAAGACCGCCAAGCAGGCGCTGTTTCTGCTCGTCATTGCCGGCGGCCAGAATGGCGCCGAAAGGAACCCACTGCACGATCAGCAGGTAGGCGGTGTTGTAGCAGACACGCCCTAGTTCCTCGATCGCGATCGACGCGGAAAGCATGCTGCCGGTGCCACCGTATTCCTTCGGGAACGGAATCGTGAACAGGCCCACTTCGCGCAGCAGGTCGAACATGTCTTGCGGATATTCGGCAAGGCGGTCTATTTCGTTCGCGCGATGCGCCACCTTCTCCCGTGCCAGTCGGCGCACCAGGTCCTGAATCTGGATCTGGTCTTCATTTAGTGCATATGACGTCATTGTGTTTGGCGTTCAGTTGAGGGGCGGGCGCTGCCAGGCCGCGTTTCGATGCCGGTCAGCCCTTGCGGCACTTGATCATGCGCATAGGCGTATAGGTGATCGCCACCGTGCCGTCGTGCTTGACGATCTTGTTGCGCGTGCGCACCAGGCCGCGACCGGGGCGGCTCTTGCTCAGCCGTGCCTCGATCACCTCGCACTCTACATGGATGGTGTCGCCGGCGAACACCGGCTTGTGCACCTTCAGCTCCATGTCGAGAAAGGCGTAGCCGGTGTGCTGCATCGTGGCATGCACCAGCAGGCCTTCGGCGAAGGTGTAGGCCAACGCGCCCGGCGCGACGCGGCCCTTGATGTCGGATTCGGTGCGTAGAAACTCGAGATCCGTGAACAACACCTCGGTCATTCCAGTCACGGTGACAAAGTTGACGATGTCCGTTTCCGTCACCGTGCGGCCCACGGTGCGAAATTGGCGACCTGCGGGCAGGTCTTCGAAGTGCAGGCCGATACCGAGTATTTCCATGGTGATTCCTTTGTAATGGGATTGAGTGTGAACTTGTCGTGGATGAAAAACTCTGCTGCGGCGCAGGAGTTGTCTCGCAAGGGCCGGTGCGCTGGACTGCGATCAAGTTGTGACAAAATAAGTGACGATCTCCGGGTAAGCGGTGCGCAGCGCGACCGTCGGTATGTCGGCGACAACGAACCAAGAAAATTCACGAGAGAATTCATTGGCTCGCCGATTTCGCATTTTTCATGAGCGCGCCGTCAGTTCCATCAACTCGTCGGACAGGGCCGGGTAACCGGAGTCGGGCAGCAAGGTCGGAATGCGCTTGCCATCGGCGCGCGAGATCAGCCTGGGTTGGATCCGCACGATGGGGCGCTTGCGTGCGGCGGCAAGGGCGTCCGCAACATCGCGACTCTGTGCAAGCAGGGCCAGATTGGCGAGCGTGGGGAAGATGGATGTGCGCCTGCGCTGCGCGCAGTCGTTCATTGCATCCTCGGGTCGAATCCAGAAAGCATCCACCGCCTCCGACCCGTCGTGAAGCGCCACCTGGCCATCGGGCGCCCTGGCGATGAAAAAGTGGGTGTCGAAGCGTTTCGGGGATACCTCCGGCGTCACCCAATGCGCAAACGGCACCAGGCTGTCCAGGGCGAGTTCAAGCGCTTCATCACATACCATGTCAACGAAGCTGCTGCCAGTTTGCAGTAGCAGGGCGTGCCATAGATGCCTCAATGCGGAGAGTCTTTCCCCGCCGAGCAGATTGATGGCGGCAAAGTCGCGCGCCAGTAGCAGTCCGCATTCCTCAAACGTCTCGCGAATTGCGGCAACACACGTTGCGTGACGATCGGTAACGTGCCCGTCCGGCCCGGCCACACGCGCAAGCAGGCGCGCATCACGATCGCAATCGGCGATCTTGCCACCTGGAAAGACAGCCGCTCCACTGGCGAAGTCGATTGCGTGATGGCGCACGATCATCAATACTTCAAGGCCACGCGCTCCATCGCGCACCAGCAACACGGTGGCGGACAACCTTGGTGTCGCCGGCTGATCCGTGGCGACGATGCCGGTGTTGTCAGGCACGCATTTCCTGCGCAATGATCGTACGCTGAACCTGCGACGTTCCACCGCCAATGGTGGATTGCATGCCTTCGCGGAAATAGCGCTCCATGTCGGACTCCGGGACCATGCCGTGTCCCCCCATGATCTGCATGCCTTGGCGCGTGACGGTTTGCAGGGTTTCCGACGCGAACAACTTGGCCATCGCCACTTCCTTCCGGCAAGGTCTGCCGCTCGGTAGGCCATCAGTCGTGCGGCGTCGGTCTGTGTCTGCATGTCGGCCAGCATGTGGCGGATGACCTGAAATTCGTAGATCGGCTTTCCGAACTGGACACGCTGTTGCGCATAGGCGAGCGCGTCGTTGACCGCGCCCTGGGCGTTGCCGACATAACTGGCCGCGACTGCCACACGTTCCAGTGAGAGGTGCTCGCCGGCGATGATCTTCCAGCCTTGGCCAGGCTCGCCGAGCATGTTGGCAGCCGGCAGGCGCACGTCGTCAAGAAATATTTCGGTCGTGACGACCGATCGGCGGGCCAGCGTCTGCAGGGGGCGGATCGTCATTCCCGGCAAATCGTTGGGAACGATGAAGACCGACAGGCCGTTGCGCTTGTCTTCGGTCACGGCCGTGCGTACCAGCATCAGAATCATCGCGCCACGGTTGGACGCTCCGCTGCACCAGAGCTTCTGGCCATTGATGACGTAGTCGTCGCCGTCTCGTTCGGCACGCGTTTGCACGTTGGCCACGTCGGAACCGGCATTGGGTTCCGACATCGAGATCGGAAAGCGGACTTCGCCGCGCATGAACGGTTCGAGGTAATTTTTCTTTTGCTCGGGCGTGCCATGCAGCGAGAGGTTCATCGCTGTGAATATTCCCCCTGCGATGGCAACCGAAAAGTCGACGCCGTAAATCGACAGGGCTTCACACATCAGGGCATAGGAGAAGATGTCGCCACCGTCTCCGCCGTCGGCTTCGGGAACGAGCAGTCGGTGAAACCCCAGCTTTGCTGCCTTCTCGTAGGCTTCATAGGGAAAAGCACGATCCATGTCGCACTTGCGGATGTACTCGCGCCCGATCTCCCTGTCGACCCAGCGATGTACAGAGTCCTTCCAGGCGGATTGTTCTTCAGTCAGAAAATTCATGTTCGAGTGACCTTTTGGGAAATTTTTGGGGCAAAACGGCTCAATGGCGTTTTTCGCGCGCCGGTTGGCACGCAAGAAGACCGGCGAGCGGTGACAAGTCGGGTAGCTCCTCGAGCCGATTCAGCAGGTCGAGAACCTCATCGCAGGACCCTTCGTCCAGCAAGGGGCGAGCAAGGCTGCGGAACTTCGCCTCAAGCCGTTCCTGCTGCGCGGTCAGGTCGGTGGCAGGCAATCCGCTGTCGTGGCGACGACGCCAGCGATGACCGGATGCTGTCTCGATCTCGACCTCGGCTTGCGTCAGGTCGTCGCATTGGTGCATCAGATCGACGGTCACGCGCTGGCGCAGCTCGACAACTGCCGGATTGTTGGTTGCAGCGTCGGTAAAACTTGCTATGTCGGCGGTGTCGATACCCTCGAGCGCCATCGCGACGGTGTGTCGAAGGCTGAATTTGGCTTCCAGCCCGGTCGCCGGCATCGCAATATTGCACACGCCGTCACTGCTGGCCGGCACGCGAACCACGATGCGCGTCACATCGGTCGCGGACAGCTTATGCTGCTCGCGCAACTGGCGCGTGGCTTCGATGGCGGCATGTGTGCCATAACATGCGGCGTGGTACTTGAACAGGTTGTTGCGCAGGTGCAGGCCGTTCGCCGGTCGCTGCAATGCCGCGCCAGGGTCAAAGTCGGGTCCATGCGTGGCGGCGAAGCCTTGCACCGCTTCGATCGCGTCGCTGCGGCTGGTAAAACCGCGTGCCGCGAGCTGCGCCGCCATCATGCCGTCCGCGCTGGCTTTGCCGGCATGCAATGGCTTGCACATCGTGCCGAACATGGCCTTCAGCCCTGACGCCTGGCTGGCCGCGATGCCAATTGCCACAGCCGTATCGTCGGCATCGAGCTGCATCAGGCGTGCACACGCCGCTGCCGCGCCGAAGGTGCCGATCGTGCCGGTGGCGTGGAATCCTGACGTGTAATGGCCAGGCGAGAGCGCCGCGCCAATGCGACACATGGTTTCGTAGCCGGCCACAAACGCGGTCATGAAGTCCGCGCCGCTGGCCCCGCTGGCTTCGGCGCGGGCGAGCAGGGCAGGTACCAGCACCACGGTGGGATGACCGGTGAACGCCATGTTGACGTCGTCATAGTCGAGCGCGTGCGATGCAGCGCCATTGACCAGCGCGGCCTGCCTGCAACTGGTGGCGAAACCATGGCCGACCACCGTGGCTTGTTGAAAGCCTCCCTGTTCGCGCGCTTCCTCCGCCAACATGTGGGTCAACGGCTCCTGCGCTCCGGACAGTGTGACTGCGATCCAGTCGAGCAGGCACTGGCGCACCAGTATGCGCGCATCGAGAGGCACGGCCTCGAAGGTCCAGGCAGCGTTCTGGGTCGCCAGCACGCTCGTGAAACGCGTGGAGACCGGTTCGGGCTTCCGGGCAGCGGCCGGGGATTCGCGGTTGGATGCAGTCCGGATCATGATGTCATCGTCCTTTCCATTGTGGTTTGCGCTTCTCGCGAAATGACCGTGGTCCTTCGAGAGCATCTTCACTCAGGTACACCGAATCAAAAGCACGAGCGGAGGCGCGCAATGCGGCCGTGCGGCCCATTTCGGTGGCCATGCGAACCATTTCCTTGGCGCCGCGTACGGTAAGTGGCGCGTTGACCGTGATCCGCGCCGCGAGTTCCTTGGCACCCTGCAGCGCCTGACCCTTGGGCGTCACACGGTTCACGTACCCGAGTTCGTAGGCGCGCTGTGCCGACAATGGGTCGCAGGTCATCGTCACTTCCATCAGAATCCTTTGCGGAAGCATGTGGATGAGCGGTGAAGCCCATGGCATGCCGCGGCCGACCCGCCCTTCTGTGATTGCGAACTTGGCCGTTTCGTCGGCCACACACAGGTCGCACATCTGTGCCAACAGCCAACCACCGGCGTATGCGTAGCCCTGCACCGCCGCGATGACTGGTTTGGTGACTTCAATGTTGTCGCCAAGTACCGGAATGAAATTCTTTGGTGGAATGCGCAGTTGCGTATCGGCTGCCTCGACCAGGTCCATGCCGGCGCAGAAGGTGTCGCCAGCGCCAGTGAGGATCGCCACCTGGGCGTTGTCGTCGGCCTCGAACCGCGGCCAGACCGCAAACAGGCCCTCCCGCACGGCCCTGTTGATGGCATTCTTGCGTTCGGGCCGGTTGATGGTGATGACGGCTATGCCATCGTTGACTTCATAAAGTATCTCGTTGCTCATTTGCTGGCTTTGGTTGGTTGATGTGAACAATCTCCGGTCGGTCGATAACCGAGGGCTTGTGAGAGTTGGGCGGCAGTTTCAATCACGATTTGAATCAGCTTTTCTGCGACCGCCCGACCGCGTTCGATCGGCGCGGCCAGAATCAAAGCAGCCTTTACCTGACCATCTGGTTCGAAAATGGGCGCTGCAAATCCGGCCACGTCGGGTGAGACTTCGCCAATGGTCACTGCATATCCGTCGGCCCGGACCTGATCGAGGATGCGCGCCAATTGCCGCCGGTCCGTCACAGTGCGGTCTGTCATGGCGCGCAAATCGCCATTTTTGAGATAGTCGCGCCGCCACGCGTGGTCCTGGTACGCCAGCAGCACGCGACCGGCAGAGCTGGCAAACAACGGCCGTGTCGTACCCACCGGTACGGTGTAGCGAACCGGTTTGTGGCTCTCGACAATCTGGGTGTATGTGAGGCGACCCGCGGATGGATCAATGACCGCGAGCAGGAGCGTCTCGCCCGATTTCGCCCGCGCGTCGCGAAGAAACGGTGTCGCAACGACGGCCAGCGAGCGGGCTGAAAAAAGCGCCGCGCCAAGAACGAACGACTCCGGGCCGAGCCGGTACAGCGCTCCGTACCGCTGCACATAACCTTCGGCGGCGAGGCCGCGCAACAAGGAATGCACGCTGGTTTTGGGCGCGCCGAGCTCGTTGATGAGCTGGGCCAAAGTCTGCCCATCAGGTTCGTTGGCCAGCAAGCGCAATACGCGCAGCACACGAACCAGAGCCATTGGCGCGGGGTCGCTGCGCAAGACAGGGGTGTCCGGCTCCGACGATGCGAGCATGAGCTCCACTGATTTGCCTCCAACTTGTTCCGATATCAGAACGTTTGTTCCATCATAGGATCATGTTATCAACCGCCCGGAGAACCGTCAAGCGATACTGGGCAAGTGTCGACACGCTGATTCCATGTCGCCGTCTTGAGGAATCTGGGCCACTGGGTCAATGCGAGGGCCCAAGGAGGTGCCAGATCTCTTGGGCCCTCGCGCATGTCCTTTGAATGTGCCAAACTAACACTTGTTATGTTACCATTTGCCGAACTTGAAGGAAACAATGAGCATGCCGAGCGAGCCCCCTGTCAAATTCGATGTGGATGCCTATGGCGTCGGCACGTTGACACTCAACCGTCCCGAACTACTCAATGCGTTTGATCTGAACATGATCGACGCCTGGCGCTGCGCGCTCGAGTCGGCGGAAGCGGACGAACGGGTCAAGGTGGTCGTCGTTACGGGTGCCGGGCGCGCGTTTTGCGCTGGCGGCGACTTTGAGGAGATGGCCAAGTTCAGCGACATGGACGCCCTGGAGCGAAAGAACTTCCTTTATCGCAACGTGCACCGCATCCCGCTCGCGCTCGAGCGTACGGAAAAACCGGTCATCGCCGCGATCAACGGCGCGGCGCGCGGTGCCGGACTGGATATGGCGTTGATGTGCGATATGCGTCTGATGGCCCAATCGGCGACGCTCGCCGAGACCTATATCAACGTGGGTTTGATCGCCGGTGACGCGGGCTCCTGGTTCCTGCCGCGCCTGATCGGCACGGCACGGGCGCTCGAACTGTTCTGGACCGGCCGTGTTGTAGGCGCGCAAGAGGCAGAGCGCATCGGCATGGTCAATCGCGTTGTTCCCGACGCCGACCTGCTGGCAGAGACCTATGAACTGGCACGCACGATTGCATCGAAGCCGCAGCAGGCGGTACGGTTCTTCCGTCGCGCCGTCTATCAAAGTCAGACGATGTCGCTGCCAACACACCTGGACATGGTTTCATCACATATGGCCGTACTCGAAGACCTGCCCGAGCATCGCGCCGGCATCGCGGCCTTTCGCGACCGGGCGCGCGGCAAAAGCAAGAACTAAGGTAGAGGCGACATGGCCGGTGTGCTCGACGGAATTACGGTCGTCGATCTGTCGCGGCTCATCGCCGGTCCCTACGCGGCGATGGCGCTGGCTGATCTTGGTGCCCGCGTCATCAAGGTAGAGGTGCCGGCCGGTGAAGATGGCCGACATCTCGGACCGCCTTTTTACGGCGAGTCCAGCGTCACGTTCATGACGTCCAATCGCGGCAAGGAATCATTGGCGCTGGACTTTCGCAAGCCGGCGGGGCGCGCCGTGCTCAATCAGTTGATCGCCCGTTCACACGTGCTGGTGCACAACTTCCGCCCAGACTTCGCCGAGCTCAATACCCTGACCTACGCAGACGTGCGTTCCATTAATCCGGAGATCGTCTACGCGGCAATCAGTGCCTTTGGGGAACAAGGCGACTACCGTCTGCGGCCGGCTGTCGACAGCGTCGTACAAGGCATGGCGGGCGGTTTCTATGCCAGCGGAGAGGAGGACGACGACCCGATTCGCGTTGGCTTGCCACTGGTCGACGTGGCCTGTGGCATGTGTGGCGCCTTCGGTATCCTGGCCGCAATCATGCACTGGAAGCAGACCGGGCGTGGCCAGGCCGTCGAGACTTCCCTGGTGGACACGATGTTCAACTTCATGGCGGCCAAGGTGGGTGAGCATGCGATCGAGAAGCGCGAACCGGCGCGCGCGATCAACCTGCCAATTGCCGCGCCGAGCCGGCATTTCCGCGCAGCCGACGGGCGCTGGTTCAGCGTATCGGTGATCAGCGATGCCGCGTTCGTCCGTTTTTGCGAGGTGATCGGGCGGCCCGAGTGGGTCAGCGACGACCGCTACGCCAGCAATGCCGCCCGTGTGGCACACCGGCCCCGGATGGCGGCGGAGTTGAGCCAGATCTTTGTCGCCCGCACAGCCGCCGAGTGGGTGGCGGCGTTCGCGGTCGCCGACATTCCCTGCGGCCCGGTGAACACGGTGTCGCAAGCCATGGCCGACCCGGTATTGGCCGGCCGTTTCGTGGCCCATCCGGAACTCCCGGGGTTTCCGCTGATTCCATTTCCGGCAAGGTTGTCCGAGGGAATGCACCACCCCGGAGAGATGGCAGCGCCGCCCCGAACCGGCGAGCACAGTGCCGCCGTGCTGGCTGAACTCGGCTACGACAAGGACGCGGTTGCGCGCCTGGTCCGGGACCGAGTCGTGCGGCTGGCAATCTGATCCGGCATTCGAGGAGATGCAAGAATGACGCCCCCCGTCGCTGACGAAGTTATCTGGCGTCCGTCGCCCGAGCGTGTGGCCCGTGCCCGCATCACGCAGTTCACCGACTGGCTGCGGATCGAAAAAGGGTTGCAGTTCGCGGATTACGGTGAGTTGTGGCGCTGGTCGGTGGCCGACCCAGAAGCTTTCTGGACTGCGTTCATCGAGCACTTCGACCTGCCGATCGAAGGGGATCGCGTTCCGGTGTTGGCGGATCAATCGATGCCGGGCGCGCGCTGGTTTCCGGGTGCACGGACCAACTACGTCAGCCAGATCTTCAAGCACAGTACCGACGTGCGACCCGCCATCGTCTTTCGCAACGAGGCGGGCGCGCGGGTTGAAATGTCATGGCGGCAGCTCGAGCGCGATGTAGCCAATCTCGCGCAATGGTTGCGTGAGCGCGGCGTGAAGAGCGGCGACCGCGTGGTGGCCTATCTACCGAATATTCCGCAGACCGTGGTGGCCTTTCTTGCCGCCGCCAGCGTCGGCGCCGTGTGGTCGCTGTGCTCGCCCGAGATGGGTCTGTCCGCCGTGCTCGACCGGTTTCGCCAGATTGCGCCCAAGGTGCTGATCGCGGTCGACGGATATTGGTGGAGCGGCAAGTCCCATGATCGTGGCGACGTTCTGGGGCGCCTGGTCGAAGAGTTGCCGAGCGTAGATCACGTGCTGCTGGTACCCAATCTCGACATTTCAGCGGACGCGATCCGGTGGCCGAAGGCAGTGGCCTGGCGCGATGCCCTGCGGCGCGACGCCACGTTGCAGATCGACCTGCAGCCCTTTGACCACCCACTGTGGGTTGTCTATTCCTCGGGAACGACGGGCTTGCCAAAACCCATCGTGCACGGGCATGGCGGCATACTCCTCGAACATGTCAAGACCATGGCGTTGCACAACGATGTCGCCGCCACCGATCGCTTTCACTGGTTTACGACCACCGGATGGGTCATGTGGAATCTCAATGTCGCGGCGCTCCTGGTCGGCGCCACGATGTGCGTATATGACGGCAACCCGGCTTGGCCCGACTATTCGACGCTGTGGCGTTTTTGCGGCGAAATGAATCTTGACTTCTTCGGGGCTGGCGCTGCGTTTTTCGCAATGTGTGAGAAGAACGGCATCGAGCCGCGCAACCTGGCCGCACTGGGCAAGTTGCGCACGATCGGCTCTACCGGATCGCCTCTGTCGGCGGAGAGTTATCGGTGGGTCTACGACAAAGTCGGACGCGACGTCTGGCTGACCCCGATGTCCGGCGGCACCGACTTCGCCGGCGCCTTTGTCGGCGGCATTCCAACGCAACCGGTGGTAGTGGGCGAGATGCAGGTACGTTGTCTGGGTGCCAGCGTCGAGGCCTGGGACGAAGCCGGACACCCACTCGTCGATGAGGTCGGCGAACTGGTGTGCACCAAGCCAATCCCGTCGATGCCGCTTTATTTTTGGAACGACACCGGCGCGATGCGCTACCGCGAGAGCTATTTCGACACCTATCCCGGCGTCTGGCGCCACGGCGACTGGTTGCGCATCACGCCGCGCGGGGGCGCCATCATCTACGGCCGCAGCGACGCCACCATCAACCGCCACGGCGTGCGAATGGGCACCAGTGAGTTGTATCGTGTCGTCGAGGCATTGCCTGAGTTGATGGACAGTCTGGTGGTCGACCTCGAATACCTCGGTCGCGAGAGCTGGATGCCCTTGTTCGTGGTGTTGCGGCCCGGCCATGTGCTCGATTCGGCGCTGGAACAGCGAATCAAGTCTGCGATCGGCACCGCGTTGTCTGCGCGCCATGTCCCCAATGCGGTGATCGCAGTGGATGAGGTGCCGCGCACCCTGACCGGCAAAAAGCTCGAGGTGCCGGTAAAAAATCTCCTGCTGGGCCAGTCGCCCGACAAGGTGGCGAACCGCGACGCATTGGCCAATCCGTCGAGTCTTGACTGGTACGTGGCGTTCGCCCAGCGGCGCCTGGCCCGCAATGGGAACGCATGATTCGATGAGTACAGATCGAGGCCAAAACAGCGTCCGGGCGCGCTTCGTGATCAAGAACTGACACCGCATCCTGGCGGTGCCCGCAGTCCGCCCCTTTTTTAAAACCACCCTCAAAGGAGAACCCGCATGTCTGACAAGGAAATCTATTTCGACGTCAAGGATTACGTCGGCACCATCACCATCAACCGGCCCAAGAGCCTGAACGCCTTCACTGGCGACAACATCGTGGAGATGCAACGCCTTTTCGACGTGGCATCGACCGACCCCAAGGTCGGCGTCATCGTGCTCACCGGTACCGGTGAGCGGGCATTTTGCGTCGGTGGCGACGTCAACTGGGAAAAAGGCGCTGGCGGCAAGAGCGGCCTGGAAGACCTGAACTTCACCTTCAACCGCCAGATCGTCGAGTGCCCCAAGCCGGTGATCGCACGCGTCAACGGCTACGCCATTGGCGGCGGTCACCACATCGCCTATTTCTGCGACTTTACCGTGGCCGCTGAACACGCCATTTTCGGCCAGAACGGGCCGCGGGTCGGCTCTCCGGCGGGCGGCTATATCGTGTCGCATTCGGCCAATGTGCTGGGCCACAAGCGCGCACGCGAGCTGTGGATGCTGTGCCGGCGCTATACCGCCAAGCAAGCGCTGGACTGGGGCCTGGCCAATTCGGTGGTGCCGATGGACAAGCTCGACGACGAGGTGCGCAAGTTCGCCGACGAACTGCTTTCACTGAGTCCGACCTGCCTGCGCATTGTCAAGCGTTCGTTCTACCACCACATGCAGCCGATCATGGCCCGCGACATGAAGGAGTTGATCGAGGAAGTGGCACCCAACTATTTCGAGACCGGCGAGCAGATGGAGGGTGCGAACGCCTTTTTGGAAAAGCGCAAGCCGGACTTCAGCAAGTTTCGCTGAGCTGCGCTGGGGGGCAGGTCGCTCCTCCCGTACTTACAACAGCTCTTCGTCGTGCTCGCCGATGTACGGTGCCGGCGTCGGCCGCATGGCGGGTGTGCGGCTGAAACGCGGCGCCGGCGAGGGCTGAACGACGCCATGGCTTTCAAAGAACGTGCGCCGCGCCAGGTTGTGCGGGTGCTGCGCCGCCTCGGCCGTGGTGAGTACCGGCCCGAAGCAGACATCGCTGCCTTCGAAAAGGCCGCACCAATGCGCGCTGGACTGGCTGAGGAAGATTTCGCAGAACCTGCGTTTCAGTTCCGGCCAGGCCGCCGGGTCACGCTGGCGCTGGAACGCCGGATCGGTGATGCCGAGCTTGTCCAGCAGCAGGGCATAGAACTGCGGTTCGAGCGCGCCGATGGATATCCATTTCGTGTCGGCGCATTGGTAGGTGTCATAGAAGTGCGAACCGCCGTCCAGCAGGTTGCTTTCGCGCTCGTCCGTCCAGGCCCCGATGCCGCGCAATTCGCAGACGATGGACGTCAGCAGGGCGGCGCCGTCAAGCACCGCCGCATCGACAACCTGCCCGTGCCCCGAGGCACGCGCCTCAAGGATTGCGCAGACGATCCCGAAAGCCAGCATCATGCCGCCGCCGCCGAGGTCGCCGATCATCGCCGCCGGCGCCACCGGTCCACCTGCCTTGCGTCCGATGGTGGCGAGCGCGCCGGACAGGGCTATGTAGTTGATATCGTGCCCGGCGGCCTGGGCCAGTGGTCCATCCTGGCCCCAACCCGTCATGCGGCCGTACACCAGGCGCGGGTTGCGCGCCAGCAGAACGTCCGGTCCGAGGCCCAGGCGTTCCATGACTCCCGGGCGGTAGCCTTCGATGAGCGCGTCGGCATCGTCGATCATGGACATGACCTTGTCGCGGTCCGCGGCTGATTTCAGATCCACTGCCGCGGAGCGACGGCCGCGATGCAGCACGCTGCGCCTGCCGCTGAATAGAAAACCAGGTGCGTCGCGGTCCTTGCCCTTGTCGGTCTTGCGGTCCAGGCGGATCACGTCGGCGCCCATGTCGGCCAGCATCATGGCGCAGAACGGGCCCGGGCCGATGCCGCCGAACTCAATCACTTTCAAACCCTTGAGGGGACCGCTCATTTCCATTTTCTCCTCATGACGATGACGGCTTCGCGCGAAGTTCAACCCAACCAGCGCTTGCGCCGCTTGTAGTGCTTCACGTCGCGGAAACTCTTGCGCGCGCCTTCGCGATCGAGGCCCAGGTAGAACTCTCGTACGTCTTCATTGGCGCGCAGTTCTTCGGCACGCCCTTCGAGCACGATACGCCCGCTTTCCATGACATAGCCATAATCGGCGATGTCGAGTGCGACTCGGGTGTTCTGTTCCACGATCAGCAGCGACAGGCCCTGTTCGCGCAATCGATGCAAAACCGCGAAGACCTCCTCGGTCATGCGCGGCGCCAGGCCGAGCGAAGGTTCGTCGATCAGCATTAGCCGGGGCTCGGCCATGATGGCGCGGCCGATGACCAACATTTGCTGCTCTCCGCCCGACAGGTAGCCGGCCGTGCGTGTGCGCAGTTCGGCCAGCCGTGGAATGGCCTGGTACACCGCGTCCATCGCCCGACGCATTGCGGCCCCGGAGCGGAACATGTGGCCGCCGATGATCAGGTTTTGCTCCGCCGTCATGTGTTGCAGCACACGCCGGCCTTCCATGACGTGCACCAGGCCGGCACGCACCACACTGGCGGAGTCATTGCCCCGGATCGCCTGACCGTCGAATTCGATGCTGCCGCCGGAAACCCGGCCGTCCTCGGAGCTGATGACCCCGGATATGGCTTTCAGCGTCGTGCTCTTGCCGGCGCCGTTGGCGCCCAGCAGTGTGACGCAACCGCCTTGCGGCACCTTGATCGAGACGCCCTTGAGCGCGAGTATCACCTCGGCGTAGAGCACCTCGACATTGCCCAGCGTCAGCAGGTCAGGACCCGCCGCGCCGCCCTGCATGGTGTGCGGCGCCTCGGCGACGGCGTCTGCTACCACTTGGGCACGGTGGGAACGGCCATGTCGCCGGCGGCCCTGATCACCTTGCCATCCTTCATGGTTGCGATGTTGACTTTGGCGGCGCCGGTGGGGAAGGGCGTATCCAGGCTGAAGTCGATCCCGGGTAACAGCCCCATCAGTTCGGTGCCGCTGAAAGTGGTCGACATGAGCGCCTCGCGCACGGCTTCGCCACTGACCTTGTCCGCACCCTTGGCCTTGACGGTGGCTTCGATGGCGCGTACCGCGACGATGGATTGGCCCAGGCCAATCATCGTCATCGCGTTCCAGCCGGACTTCAGGCCGTGCTTGTCTTGCAGCATGCGATAGAACTTGCGCGCCGTGGTGTCGTCCTCGCTGGCGTCGGCGATGGCGCCAACCTCGAAGTCGCCGGCGAAGCCGTTCGGGTCACCGAGTGCCTTGGACGATCCGGCCACGCCATTGTGCAGCGACAACATGATCGGGATGTTCTTGCCCAGTGCCTGCAATGCGCGCTTGGTGGCTACCGCCTGCGCCGTATTGGTCTGGATCACGATGACGTCGGTGCCCGCGTTGGCCAGACGACGCACCTGCAGTGTCAGGTCGGCCGGCTGCACCTCGGTCCAGATCGCTTCGACGAAGGTCGCCTTGTCCGGGTGGGCTTTGGCGTAGCTCTGCAGGCCCTTGGCCATGTCGGCATAGGCGGGTGTGGCTTCGGACGTGATGATGGCGACCTTGACCGGACGCTTGTTGTCCAGCTTGGCGCCGCGGAACCATTCCAGGAAACCGGCCGCCTCGTGCGGATAGGTCGGGCGGATGTTCAATGCCCACTGGTTGGGTTTCCAGCCAAAACCGTACGCAGCCGTGCCAAACAGCATCGGTACCTTGTCCTCGGGCAGCCGTTGCTGCAGCGCGGCGGCATCCGGACCGCCGAGGCCTAGCAGCAGCGCGGGCTTGAGTTCGGCCTTGATGCCGGGCCACAGGCTTGCCGTCTGCGCCACGTCGTAGCGCGTATCGTATGTTTTGACGACGATGCGCACGTTCAGCTTGTTGCCAACCTCCTTGTTCCACCAGTCTATTACCGCCAATCGACCGCCCTGCATGTCGTTCATGACATTGGCATAGGGGCCGGCGAAGTCGGCGAAGGCCGCGACATTGATCGTGGTCTGCGCTTGCGCGGGGCTGCCAAGCAGCAAGCCGAGCGCGAGCGCGCCAGTGAGCTTGAAAAAGGCTTTTCGTTGCATGTGGATCTCCTGGGTGGTTGGGTTGTGTAAGTAGGGGTCAGTGCGGAAACGGCCATAGCCGGTAGCTGGTCTTCAGGATGTTCCAGCGGTGCATCAGGCCCTTGGGCTCAAGCAGCAGGAATAGCGTGATCACGAGCCCGAGAAAGACATTCATGCTGGCGAAGACAATGTCGCTGCTCAGACTGGGGAAATGCTCGATCAGGTCAGGCCCGATGCTGGTGATGGTTTCCTGCACCGCGCGGATGATCACAGTGCCAATCAAGGCGCCGATGATGGAGCCGAGGCCGCCGACGATCATCATCGCGATGAACCAGATGGAGTTGAACAATGTGAACTGGTCGACTGATACAAAGCGGATCTGGTAGGCCCAGAGCGCGCCACCGATGCCGGCATAGAACGCGCCCAGCACAAAAGCACGCGTCTTGGTACCGGCCACGTCGATGCCCATCATGCCGGCTGCCACGTCGTCATCGCGCACCGCGACGAAAGCACGACCGTGGCGGCTGCGCAAGATGCCGAAGGCGCCGAACGTCATCACCGCCGCGCCAAACAGGAACAGGTAGTACAGCGAGCGATCGGTATCGAAGACGAAGGCACCCAGCCGTGCCGGTTGCAGACTGAAACCGTTGACACCGCCGAGCCATGACGACGGCAGGTTCAACACCACGAACACGAACAGGAACTGCGCGGCAATCGTGGTCAGAGCAAGATAAAAGCCCTTGATGCGCGCGGCCGTCAGACCGAACATCCAGCCCGCGATTGCGGCTATGGCGCCTCCGGCCGGAACCGCCACCCAGAATGGCAGGCCGAACTTGACCTCGGCGACGCTGGCTCCGTAGGCACCCACGCCCATGAAGGCGGCCTGGCCCAGATTGATCTGGCCGGCGTACCCGGTGGTGATCTGCAGTCCGACAACGACGACTGCCGTGATCAGCATCAGGTTGGCGACCGCCACCAGCCGCGCTGACGCGAGCCATGGGTACAGCAGCAGGGCCAGGGCGAACAACCCGAAGGTGAACCACTGGGCGCGGGTGCGGATCAATGCGCTGTCGCGCGCGTAGCTGGTGGAGAAAATGCCGCAGGGATCCATGGTTCAGACTCTTTCGATGCGTTTCCAGCCGAACATGCCGGTCGGGCGAACGATCAATACGCCCAGCATGAAGACATAAGGCACCACAGCCGCGGCGTTGCCGCCGATCAGCGGGTCGACATAGGCGGCGGTGAGGCCCTGCACCACGCCGACGATGATGCCAGCCAACAGCAGCCCGGCGATCGATTCCAGCCCCGCCAGCAGCGCCACGGGCAACGCCGCGAAACCGATCTCCGACGACAGGAAGGTCAGCGATTTTCCGCTCAGATAGACCATCGAGGTGATAACCGACAGCACTGCACCCAGCGCCCAGGCGAAGGCGATCGAGCGCCGCACGCTGATGCCCATGGACAGCGCAATCTGGTGGTCTTCGGCCACCGCCGACATCGCCAGCCCCATGCGGCTGCGATTGAAGAACCAGTGCAGCACGGCGGCAGCCACCACCGCGATCACCCCACCAGCGGCGAGCGAGCGTGGCACTATCATCTCGCCAAAGAACAAGGGTTCAAGCGCAATGATGACCGGGAATGGCCGCTCCTGCGGGCCCCAGATCAGCAGCACCAGTCCACGCAGCAGAATCAGCAGGCCGATGGTCACCATGATCATCGAGAACACCGATTCGCCGATCAGGCGCCGGAATAAAAGCCGCTCGATTGCCAGGCCGATGAGCACCGAGATTGCCAGCGCGACGGCAATACCCAGCGCCGGGTGCATCCCGCGCGATTGGATCGTCCACCACAGCAGGAATGCGCCAACGACGATCATTTCGCCAACCGCCATGTTGAACACTTTGCTGGCGCGGTAGATGACGACGAAACCCATCGCCACCAGCGAATACAACAGCCCAAGCAGTGCGCCGTTAAGGACGTAATTGAAGAACTCGATGATCATGGAGTGTCCGTGCCTTCAATGTCGGTGGCCACGACCGTGGCGTGCAGTGAGCCTTTGCGGCCGTCCTGGTAGGTGATGGTGATGTCGCAGTCAATGTCGGTGGCACCGACGTACAAGCCGTCGATCAAGGCGCGATAGCGCTGGTCGAGGAATTCGCGGCGCAGTTTGCGGGTACGCGTGAGCTCGCCTTCGTCAGGGTCGAGCTCCTTGGGGAAGTTGGCGAAGCGCACCACGCGCGAGCCTGGTGGCAATAGCGCGTTGATCCGGCGGATCTCGTCGCGAACGAGATGGCGCACATCTTGGCGTTGCGACAGGTCGGTGAAGGTCGAGAACGCGATGCGCCGCTCTTCGGCCCAGCGGCTGGTGACAGCCATGTCGATGTTGATCAGGGCGCCGACCCAGGGCCGGTTGGCATCGCCCAGAACCATCACATCCTTGATGAAAGGCGAAAAGCGCAGCCGCGTTTCGATGAATTGTGGTGGGTAAAGGTGGCCGTTGCCGAGTGTGACCAAATGCTCCAGGCGATCAAGGAAGACAATTTCTCCTGCGTCGGTGCGGCGCACCGCGTCGCCGCTGACGTACCAGCCGTCGCGATCGAGCGCGGCCGTTTTCTCGGGTTGATTCCAATAGCCGAGAAAGCCGGTTCCGCCACGCAGCAGAAGTTCGCCGTTGGCTTCGATGCGGGCCTCCAGATGAGGACCGAACGCAGGATTCACATCCAGCAACGGGCCTACGGTATCGAGCTGGTAGTGCTCGCCGCGGTGGCCGGCTATGAGTCCGAACTCCGAGCAGCCGTAGATATTGCGCAGCGGAACACCCAGCGCGTGGAACAGCCGGAACACGTCGGGCGCCATTGCGGTGCCGCCGGAGACTGCGATACGGCTGCGCAACAGTCCGAACTGGTCGCGCACGGCATGCAGCGTCAGCAGTTCGGCCAGCGGGAACAACAGCCGGGAATGCAGTGGAGCCGTACGGCCCTCAAGGCGGGCTACATGCACGTCGTGACCTATGCGCAGGCCCCACCGGTAGACGCGCTGGGCCAGCCAGCCGGCGTCGAGCATGCGCGCTTCTATGGTGGCGGCAATATTCTCCCATTGGCGCGGGCCGAACAGCACCATGTGCGGTGCCAGCTCGCGCAGGTCGTGCAGCACCTGATCAGGGCCCTCGGCAAAGTTAAGCACCAGCGGTAGCGTCAGGCCGAGCGTGACACCCAGCAGCTGCTCGGTGATCCAGGCCAGCGGTGTATACGACAAATACTCCATGCCGGGTTCGAGCGGCAGCGCGCTGTTCATGCGCAGCGCGTTGTCGACCAGCCACCGGTGGCTGATCATCACGCCCTTGGGTTTGCTGGTGGTGCCCGATGTATAGGTCAGCAGCGCCAGATCGTCGAGTGCGCCGCTGGCGACTTCTTGCTCAAAGCGCCGCGGATGTCGTTCATGCTGGCGCTGGCCGTCGGTGCGCAGCGTGTCGAAGGAGTGCAGCATCGCATGCCGGTACGACCACATGCCCGAGTCGTCCCAATAGGCCACGCCGCAGATGTCGGGCAGCCGATCGAGCAGCGCCAGCGACTTGTCGACCTGTTCCTGATCTTGCGCAAAGATGAAGCGCGCCGTCGCGTCGTGGCACAGATAGTGCAGTTCCTCCTCAGTGGCGTCCGGGTAGACCGACACGGTCTTGGCGCCCAGAGCCTGGGCAGCGAAGATGGCCCAGTAGTGTTCGGGTTCGTTCTCGCCGATAACGATGACGGTGTCGCCGCGTTGCACGCCAAGCGCGGCAATGCCGAGCGAGATTGCGCGGACCTGATCCAAAACGTCGCCCCAGTTGTAACAGCGCCAGACACCTTTTCGCTTGACACGTTGCGCGAGCCTTTCGGGTTGCCGCAAACCGTGCGCCAGCAGGGTTTGCGGCAGGGTGCGAAGCAGCGTGGCATCGGCCGGCGCCACCGCCGCCTGCGATGCTGAAGCGGGCGACGCGGTGCGCATCAGGGCGCCTGTCGCATGGACCTGGGCGCTCATTCCGCCGTTCCCAGGTAGGCCTTGATCACGATCGGATCGGCCTGTACCTGCTTGGGAGCGCCGTCCGCGATCTTGCGGCCGAAGTCGAGCACCACGACGCGATCGGCCAGGTCCATCACCACACCCATGTCGTGTTCGACCAGCAGCACCGGGATGCGCCGCGCTTCGCGCACATCCAGGACAAAACGCGCCAGGTCTTCCTTTTCCTCGGTATTCATGCCGGCCATGGGCTCGTCCATCAGCAACACCTTGGGCTCCATCGCCAACGCGCGTCCGAGGTCGACCCTCTTGCGCAGACCATATCCGAGGGATCCGACAGGCTGGTGGCGGATATTTTCTATTTCCAGGAATTCGATGATGTCTTCGGCCACCGCACGATGGCGCGCTTCTTCGCGCTGCGTCCACGGGAAGTAGGCGAATGCCTGCAGCAGGCTCGAGCGCATCAGGCTGAACCGGCCGACGAGGATGTTCTCCAGAACGCTCATGTTCGAGAACAGGTGCGTGCCCTGGAAGGTGCGTACCACGCCGTCGCGCGCAATGCGGTGCACCGCGCGCCCCAGCATGTCGCGCCCCTGGTACTGCACGCTGCCTTGCTGCGGTCGGTAAAAGCCGCTGAGGACGTTCAGTAGCGAACTCTTGCCCGCGCCGTTGGGGCCGATGACGGCCAGCAGTTCATCGGGCCGCAACTCGATGCCGACCTCGGCCAGCGCTGTGACGCCACCAAAACGCAAGGTGATGCCCTGCGCCTGCAAAACCGGCGCGTTGGGCGCGGGGGTGGAGTTCATCATTCAAGAGAAGGCGTTGATGCCGGTCAAAGCTCGGCCGATGATGAGCTTCTGGATCTCGGTCGTGCCGTCCGGGATCGGCATCATGCGGGCGTTTCGGAACAGCAACTCGACGCCGAAATCCTTGGTGATGCCGTTGCCGCCGTGGATCTGGACGGCCTTGGAGGCCACGTCGACCGCGATCTCGGTGGCGTACCACTTGGCCATCGCGCTTTCCACCTCGCAACGCACGCCGTGGTCGATCAGGTTGAAGGCGCGGTAGACCAGAAGCCGCGCGGCATCCAGCCGCGTTGCCGCCTCGGCCAGCATGCCCTGGATCAACTGGTGACCACCGATCGGCTTGCCGTGTTGGCGCCGTTCCTTGGCATAGGCAACAGCCTTGTCGAGCGCGGCCTGGGCGATGCCCACCGATGTGAGGCCGACCATTGGCCGTGCCTTCTCAAACAGCACCAGCGTATTCTTCAGGCCGGTGCCAGGCTCGATCATCTGGTTTTCGATCGGCACCCGCACGTTGTCGAAGAACAGTTGCGCGGTCGACGTGCTGTTCAGGCCCAGCTTGTCGATGTTACGGCTTTCGTAGCCATGTTCGGCGCGGTCGACGAGGATCATCGACAAGCCCTTTGCGCCTTGGTCGGCGACGCGCGCAATGACCATGCAAAAGTCGGAATAGTGGCCGTTGGAGATCCAGGTTTTCTCGCCGGTGATCACGAAGTGCGCGCCGTCGCGCTTGGCGCGGCAGGTGACCTCGGCCACGTTGGAGCCGACACCTGGTTCACTGATGCCGCTGCAGGCGATGATGTCGGCGCACACCATGCGTGGCAGGTATTTGTCGCGCATCGTCGCGTTGCTGCAAACCTCGAGCGAATAGGCGCCGAGCTGCTGGATCAGCAGCGAAATGGCCACATCGCCGGAGATGCGCGCGAGTTGCTCGTACATCAGCGCGAAGGTCAACCAAGGCATGCCAAGGCCGCCGTATTGCTCGGCGATCAGGCCGTTTCCGCCCATTCCATACGGCAGCATCATGCGGAAGATGTCGCGCATCAGCTCCTTTTCAATCAGCTTGTCGGGCTGGTAGCGCGTCACGATGGGCTTTAGCTCCGCTTCGAGGAAGCGGTTGAAGCCCTCGACCGCCAGGCGCTGTTCTTCGGTGGGCAGGAAATTCATGGGGCGGGCAGAGGGATTAATGTGATTCGAAGAGGGCCATCAGCGGCCGAGGATGGTGATGGCACACACGGCTTCTTCGATGCCGAAGATGCCGCCACCGTTTTCGGCGATGGCCAGCCGCGCGCCCTGAACCTGGCGGGCGCCGGCCTCGCCGCGCAACTGCGTTACCAGCTCGTGCAACTGGCCCAGTCCGGTGGCGCCGATCGGGTGGCCCTTGGATTCGAGCCCGCCCGAGGTGTTGATGGGTATGCGTCCGCCGATGCTGGTGGCACCGCTCTGCGCAAGCTTGCCGCCGGCGCCGAATTCGCAGAATCCGAGGTTCTCGCTCTGCACGATCTCGCCGATCGCGGTGGCATCGTGCACTTCCGCCAGCGAGATGTCGTTCGGGCCGACGCCGGCGCGCTCGTAGGCCAGCCTGGCGGCCTTGGCGGTGACATGCTGGCCAACGTCTTCGGGACGTCGTGTGGTGCCGGTGCCGACCACCGAAGCCAGCACACGGATGGCGCGTCGGCGGTCATTCAGGCGCGCCAACGTCGCCTCGGAGCAGACAATGGCTGCCGCGGCACCGTCGCTGATTGGCGCGCACATCGGCAGCGTCAGCGGGTAAGTGATGGGCGGCGCCGCCAGCACTTGATCTATGGTGTAGGCGTTGCGGTACTGCGCCAATGGGTTGTGCACCGAATGAACGTGGTTCTTGGCCGCCACAGCGGCGAACTGCCGCTGCGTGGTGCCGAATTCGCGCATGTGGAAACGGCCGAAGGCGGCGTAGATGTCCATGAACAGGCTGTAAGGCGCCTTGGATGTGGTGCCATCGGGCGGCTCGACGCCATGGCCCATGGCCAAAAGTGTGCGCTGGTTGGCCTCGATGGTCTGCAGATCCCAGGCACCGTCGAATACGCTGAACATCCTGGCCTTGTCGGCGCAGAACATCTTCTCCGCGCCGACCGCGAGGGCGATCTCGCCTTCGCCCGAGCGCACGTATTGCACCGCTAGGTTGAAGGCCGAACTGGCGCTTGCACAGGCATTCTCGACATTGAAGATGGGGATCGCCTCGAACCCCATCGAGCGCAAGGCGATCTGGCCACGCACCATCGTCTGGCCTTCGAGCGTGCCTTGCGTCGCATTGGAAAAGAAGGCGGCCTCGACGGCCTCGCGCGACACGCCGGCATCGGACAGCGCTGCGGTTACGGCGTCGGCGGTGAGTTGCTTGATGCTGCGATCGAGGAACTTGCCGCTTGGCGTCATTCCGACGCCCGCGATGAAGACTGCGGGTTGTGATGGGATCATGGCATGGCTATGGGTGGGGGTATCAGTACCCCTTGAAAACGGGCTTGCGTTTGCCGACGAAGGCCGCCAGGCCCTCGTGCATGTCGTATGAATGGAGGTGTGCATCCAGCACCAGGCGTTCCAGCCGCAGCGCCGAAGCCTGCGGCTGCTCCAATCCGTCAGCAACCGCTTGCTTCATGCGCCGCAACACCAGCGGACTCTTGGTGGCTATGCGTGTGGCAAGCATGCCGACCTCGGCAGTGAGATCGGCGTCAGGCACTACACGGTTGACCAAGCCAAGCGGCACCAATTCGGCCGCCGGCATGGTGTCACCAGTGAACAGCAAATACTTTGCCGCGGTAGCGCCAATGCGCCGCGGAAGTACCGCTGCGCCGCCGGCTCCGGGGAAAACGCCGAAATTGGCGTGTGCGTCGCCGATGCGTGCGCCTTCGGCGGCGACGATCAGGTCGCAGGCCATCGCCAGTTCGAGTCCGCCGGCCATCGTCAGACCGTTGAGCGCCGCGATAGTCGGCTTGGGCAGGGCGCGCAGGCGCTCAATCATGGTCGCGACGAGATCGAGGAACGCTGCCATCGCGTTGTCCAGATCGGCCTGTTCGCCGCTGGTGTTGTCGAACACGGTTTTCAGGTCCGCGCCGGCACAGAAGGCGCGCCCGGCACCCGTGAGCACGACGACACGAATGGCGGGGTCGCGTTCGATCTGCTCCAGTACGGCCAGCATTTCGGCGCACAGCGCATCCGACAACGCGTTCATTGCGTCGGGTCGGTTCAGCGTAATCCACGCGGCGGCATCGCGCTGCTCGTAGCGGATTGTCGGGTTGGGGGCCACTGTCTCGTCTCCTTCCGCCTTCTGGTTAGCTCGGCGCGTATTACTTGTCTGGGATCTCGCGGACTGTCCGACCGCAGATGGTCACTTGATCAAGCGTATTGCGGCATTGCTTAACTGTCAAGCGTTAGGTAGACTAAACACTAAACTAGAGGCATGGGCGCCATTTAAGTGGCATCGAAAATTGAAACAATGGTCCGAAACGGAGATTGCCATCGCCGCACAATCCATGACAGTCGCAGATCTGTTTGGCAAGCAGGTCGGTATGCGCGCGGCGTTGCCGGCGATCGAAGACGCGCTCGGCACCTTGACCTACGCGGAACTGGACCGCAGCGTCAACCGCGTGGCCCAGCTGCTCGCGGCGCGTGGCGTGGTCGCGGGCCAGCGCATCGCAGTGCTGTCGGAGAATCGTCGCGAGTACATCGTGCTCGAACTTGCCGCCGCCAAGCTCGGTGTGATCGTGGCCTGCCTCAACTGGCGGCTGGCAGACGCAGAGATGCTGCATTGTGTGCGTGTCGTCTCGGCGCGCATGGTTTTCGTCTCCGCGCGTTACGCGCCAGCGCTGGCACGCATCGATCACGGTGTTGCCGAAGTGGTCAACCTGGATGAGTCGTACCCGGCGCTGATGGCGCAGTCCCCTGAGCATGACCCGGGCATCGATGTCAACCCAGAGCAGGGTCTGGTCATCCTCTACACCAGCGGCACGACCGGCCTGCCCAAGGGCGCGGTGATCAGTCAGCGCGCGATGGTGGCGCGGGCGATGTGTTTCGCGGCCGAATTCGGCATTGGGGCGGAGCACAACTACATCGCCTGGTCGCCGCTGTTCCACATGGCCGCTACCGATTTCAGCCTGGCCACGCTGATGATCGGCGGCAAGGTGATCGTGCACGACGGTCTGGATATCGACCGCCTGTGCGCCACCATAGGGCGCGAATCGATCGGCTGGCTGGTGGCGATGCCGGGCATGATCGATGCGTTGATTGACGGCCTGCGTCGCAACGGCACCCGTGCGCTGGGTGTGAAGCTGGTCGGGGCGATGGCCGATCTGGTTCCGCCGCAACAAATCGCCGAGCTGACGGGGCTGTTGAACGCGCCCTACGTCAACAGCTTTGGCGCCACCGAAACCGGCCTCGCTCCGGCCTCCGGTGCACTGCTCGCGGCCGGCGTTGTGCCCACCAACCTGGCAAAACGTGAATCGTCCTTTTGCCTTGTTCGCCTCGTCGACGCGGACGATCATGATGTGCCACTGGAAACACCGGGTGAAGCCGCGGTGCGCGGGCCGACGCTGTTCTCCGGCTACTGGGATGCACCGGAGGTGAATGCGCACGACTTCCGCGGCGGCTGGTTCCACATGGGCGACTTGTTCGTGCGCCATGCCGACGGCACGCTGGACTTTGTGGACCGCGCCAAGTACCTGATCAAGTCGGGCGGAGAAAACATCTATCCGGCCGAGATTGAGCGCGTGCTGCTGGCGCACGAAGCGGTGGTCGACGCAGCGGTGGTGCGCCGGCGTGACGCGCGCTGGGGCGAGGTTCCGGTGGCGTTTGTCGCGCTCAAGCCAGGCGTTCTGGTCGATGCCGCCGCGCTGTCGGAACGTTGTCGCGTGCAGTTGGCCGGCTACAAGATCCCGCGCGAGATCCATATCGTCGATGCGGCTGCGTTTCCGCGCAGCAGCACCGGCAAGATCCAGCGCCATGAAATCGAGCGTCAGTGGCTGGTGCCAGGCGCGATCCCGCGGGCCTGATGTGTGAGCCGCGCTGTTCGACGGGTTTCAACCACAGGAGTATTTGCCATGAATCAAAAAGTCATCGTTGCCGGCGTCGGCATGGTCCCGTTCGCCAAACCGGGGGCCAGCGAGTCCTACCATGTCATGGGCGCGCAGGCGGCCCGGCTGGCGCTGTCGGATGCGGGAGTCGAATACAAGCTCATCCAACAGGCATTCGTGGGCTATGTGTATGGCGATTCCACCTGTGGTCAGCGCGCGCTATACCCGGTCGGCATGACCGGCATACCGGTGTTCAACGTCAACAACAACTGCTCCACGGGTTCGTCGGCGTTGTTTCTGGCGCGCCAGGCCGTGCAGTCCGGGGCGGCCGAGTGCGTGCTGGCGCTGGGCTTCGAGCAAATGCTGCCGGGGGCCATCAAGGCGGCGTTCCCGGATCGCCCGACGCCGTTCGACGAGTTCGACCACATTACCGACGAACTCGTCGGCCACCCCGAGATCCCGCTGGCATTGCGGTACTTTGGCGGAGCCGGCAAGGCCCACATGGACAAGTACGGGACAAAGCTGGAAACCTTTGCGCAGATTCGGGCCAAGGCCAGCCGCCATGCGGTCAACAATCCGCTGGCGCTGTTCCGCAAGGAGGTCACGGCCGACGATGTGATGGCGTCGCCGACGCTCTGGGAAGGCGTGATGACGCGCCTGATGGCCTGCCCGCCAACCTGCGGCGCCGCCGCCGCCGTGGTCTGCTCCGAAGCTTTCGCAAGAAGGCATGGTCTGGACGCGCGCGTCAGCATCGCAGCCCAGGCAATGACGACCGATTTCGCCAGTACCTTCGACTCCAGGGACATGATGCGGGTGGTTGGCTACGACATGGCACGGGAAGCCGGCCGGCAGGTCTACGAGCAGGCTGGCACAGGGCCGGACGACGTTGACGTTGTCGAACTCCATGACTGCTTTGCCCAGAATGAATTGATCACCTACGAGGCGTTGGGCCTGTGCCCCGAAGGCGGCGCGGAGAAGTTCGTGTGCGATGGCGACAACACCTACGGCGGCAAGATCGTCACCAACCCGTCGGGTGGCCTGCTGTCCAAGGGGCATCCACTGGGCGCCACGGGCCTGGCGCAGTGTTACGAGCTGACGCACCAGTTGCGCGGCACCGCCGAGAAGCGCCAGGTGCCCGGTGCGCGGGTGGCGCTGCAACACAATCTGGGACTCGGCGGCGCGTGCGTGGTGACGATGTACCAGGCGGCGTGAACATGATTGACCGAAAGCACATCGGTTATGCGCCGCCACCCTTGTCGTGGGACGTGGAGAAGGGCCGCATCGCATTTTTCGTCAAGGTGATCGGCCTCACCGATCCGATCCACACCGACGAAGCGGCAGCCAGGGCCGCCGGATACCGCGGCATCGTCGCGCCGCCGACCTTCATTTTCGCCGCCCCGGGCGACTCGGGCGAGACAATGAAGCTGATCGAGACGCTGGAGATCGACCTCGGCAAGGTGCTGCACGGCGAGCAGCGTTTCGACTACCACGCCCCGGTGTGCGCTGGCGATACCCTGTGTTTTCAGTCGAAGGTGATCGACATCTACGACAAGAAGGGCGGCGCGCTCGAGTTCGTGGTCAACGACACGACCGTGACCAACCAGTTCGGAGAACGCGTGGCCGACATGCACGCGGTGCTCGTCGTGCGCCACACCTGAAGGAGACGCGATGCAGTTTGACCCCAGCACGATCATGGTTGGCGACGCGATGCCCGTCCTTGAGTTGCCGCCCATCACCCGCACGACGCTCGCACTGTTTGCCGGCGCATCGGGCGACCACAATCCGATTCACATCGACATCGACTTCGCGCGCAAGTCCGGTATGCCGGACGTCTTCGCCCAGGGCATGTTGTCGATGGCCTACCTTGGCCGCGCACTGGCCCAATGGGTGCCGCAGCGGCGCATCCTGCGCTACGGCGTGCGTTTCGCGGCCATCACGCAACTGGGGGACCGGGTTCGGTGCAGTGGCACGGTGGCCGAGACACTTGAGCACGACGGCCGGCACTGCGTGCGCATCGAACTGACGGCGGCCAAGGCCGGCGGTGAAATCACGCTGGTTGGCGAGGCGCTGGTGGCGCTGGACTGAGAGCGTGAGAGCAATCGGATCCTTTTCCATGATTCCATAAGGACAGTCGCATGAAAAATCTCGAAGGCAAGGTTGCCATCGTTTCCGGTTCGGGCCGCGGCATCGGCCGCGCCATCGCCCTGAAGCTCGCCCGCGAAGGCGCCAAGGTTGTCGTCAACGACCTCGACGCCGCACCCGCCGAGCAGACCGTGGCCGACATCAAGGCCGCTGGCGGCCAGGCGCTGGCCTGTGTCGGCAGCGTGACGGCGGACGGCTTTGCCGAGCGTTTCGTAAAGACTGCGATCGACGGTTTCGGCGGCCTGGATATCGTCGTCAACAACGCCGGCTACACCTGGGACAACGTGGTCCAGAAGATGACCGATGAGCAGTGGCACTCGATCCTCGACGTGCATCTGACAGCGCCGTTCAAGATCCTGCGCGCGGCGGCCGACTACATCCGCCACGCCTCCAGGCAGGAGGCGGAAGCCGGCAAGGAAGTCTTCCGCAAGGTCGTCAACATCTCGTCCATTGCCGGCACCGGGGGCAATGCCGGGCAGGCCAATTATTCTTCGGCGAAGGCCGGCATCATCGGCCTGACCAAGGCGCTGTCGAAGGAATGGGGCCGCTATAAAGTCAATGTCAATGCGGTCGCGTTCGGCATGATCAAGACCCGGTTGACCGAAGCCACGGCCGGCGGCGATGCCTCGATTGACGTCGAGGGCCGCAAGATCAAGGTCGGCGTCAATCCGGATCTGCTGGCCATGATGGAGCGCAGCATTCCGCTGGGTCGTGGCGGTACTCCCGAGGAAGCCGCTGGTGCGGTGTACCTGCTGTGCACGCCCGAGTCGAACTACATCAGCGGCCAGACGCTGATCTGCGGCGGCGGGATATCGATTTGAGCCCGCGCCAAATGATCGCTTGTGATTCGACGCGTGCGCGATGACGGCCATCGGCTCCACGCTCGCCATCGCTTCCGACACTTTCGGTCGCAACCGCGCGGCCTACGAGTCCCGCATTGCCGACTTGCATGCCCGGCGGGCCCGGGCGATGGTCGGCGGTCCCGAGAAGGCGCGCCTGCTGCACAAGGAACGCGGTCAGTTGCTGCCGCGCGAGCGGCTCGCCGCGGTGCTCGATGCCGGGTCTCCGTTCGTGGAGTTCGGGCAGCTCGCCGGCGATGGTCTGTACGAAGGGGTTCCGCCCGGTGGGAGCATCATCACCGGGATCGGCCTGGTCAGTGGCCGGCCGTGCATGCTGATGATCCACGACGCCACGGTGAAAGGTGGAACCTACTACGGCATCACAACGAAGAAACACGTTCGCGCGCAGATGTTTGCCTGGCAGCACCGGCTGCCCTGTATCACGATGGTCCAGTCGGGCGGCGCCAACCTGCCCGAGCAGGCGCACATCTTCCCGGACGACGGCCAGTTTGGGTCGATTTTCTATAACCAGATCCGCATGTCCGGCGAGGGCATCACACAGATCGCCACGGTGCACGGTCCGTCGACGGCTGGCGGTGCATATATGCCCGCGTTGTGCGACGAGGCCGTGATCGTGCGCAACCAGGGTGCCATGTTCCTGGGCGGGCCCCAACTGGTATATGCGGCGACCAGGGAGGTGGTCGATGTCGAGACTCTGGGTGGTGGAGACATGCACAGCCGGGTCAGCGGGGTTACCGACCATCTCGCCGAAAGCGACAGCCACGCGCTGGTGATTGTGCGGGGCATTGTCGCCAATCTCGGCACCGGCACGAGGCAGCGCTGGGACGTGGCGCCGCCAAGGCCGCCGCGCCTCGATCCGCGGGAAATCTACGGCATCGTCAGCGCCGATACGCGCCACCCGACCGACAACCGCGAGGTGCTCGCGCGTCTGATCGACGACAGTGACCTGCAGGAGTTCAAACCGCTCTACGGCCAGACGATGATCTGCGGCTTCGCCCGTATCAATGGTTTTCAGGTCGGCATCCTGGCCAATAACGGGGTCATCTTCTCCGAGTGCGCGCTCAAGGGCGCGCACTTCATCGAGCTGGCCTGCCAACGCGATATCCCGCTATTGTTCATCGCCGACGTGTCGGGCCATCAATCCCATAAGCCCAATGCAGACCGGTGTTGAACC
>CAXBDR010000013.1:0-34740 GCA_963974265.1 uncultured Rhodoferax sp. | reverse complement strand
GCCAGCACTCGATCAACGGCCAACTACGACAAGGGAACTGCGTTTTCTAGGGTCAAAGACGATGGGCGCGGCGCCCGGGATCGGAGCCGCGAATGCAATCGGGTTGTGTCCCAGCAGCGGACCGGTGCTGCCCGCCATCGCGAGGATCGGGGCCGTGCGCTGGATGGCGATCGCCACCAGGCCCTGTTCGGCCGCCAGCAACGGAAAGATGCCGACGGCGCCGAGATGACCGAGATCGCGCGCAAAACACATCGCCACCGGCGCTTCCGCGACCATGTCGATGCAGTTGCGCATGGCGTGCAGACCGGCCAGCTGCCCGAGAGCGCCATCGCCGTCGAGGCGGCATACGCCGCCAGGCTGCCGGGCGACGCTGACCACGGCACGGGCGTTGTATTCGCCCGAACCGATCTTCGCGAGATAACTGGGCAGGCGCACGACACCGTGGGTGGCGAACCCGCGCGCCTCGGTGCGCACGATCAGGCCGGCCACGTCGGCCGCGTCCTGTTCCGGCATCCCGGCCTGCTCCAGCAGGCGCCTGGTCCATTGCGCCACCGCTTGGGCGGAAAATCGCTGCGGCGCCTGCATCAGAACACTTCGCCCAGGGCCCGGCGACGCAGGTAACCGACGTCGACGCGCGAGATCGAGATCTCCAGGTCGCCCAGTTGCTCGGACTGGGTCAGCTCGCCGGATGCCGTCGCCAGCATGGCCTCGCGCACGGTCGCGGCGGCATCGGCCAGCCCGTAGCTGCCACGCACGATGCCTCCGACGTCGACGTCGATGTTGTCGGCAAAGGTTTCGGCGGTCGCGGGATTGCCCGTCAACTTGATGGTCGGCACCAGCGGGTGGCCGATCGGATTGCCGACACCGGTCGAAAACAGAATCATCTGCGCGCCCGACGCGGCCAGCGCGGCGATGTTCTCGACACCGGGCGCGGGCGCATCCATGTAGACCAGGCCCTGCGCGCGCGGCACGTCGCCATATCCAATCACTTCCATCAGCGGACTGGTGCCGCCCTTGCGCACCGCGCCCATGGACTTCTCCTCCATCGTGGACAGACCGCCCAAAATATTGTCCTCTCCCAGCGGCACGATCTGCACGCCCTGGAACCGTGCCTGCGCCTCGGCGTTGGCGACGACATCAAGCAACTGCTGGCGTATCGCCGGTGTGGCCGCACGGTCGGCGAGCAGATGTTCGGCGCCGATGATCTCCTCGGTTTCCGACAGGATCGCCGTGCCGCCCGCTGCGACGATCCAGTCCGCGACCTCGCCGACGGTGGCATTGGCCGTCAGCCCGGAGGTGGCATCCGAGGCGCCGCACTCGAGGCCGACGACCAGGGCATCGATCGATGCCGGCTGACGCTCCAGCCGGGCCGCATCGTCGACCATGGCCTGCGCGATCGCGCTGCCCTGGCGCGGTCACCGGCTCGAGGCCGACCACCAGCGTGGCCGCCACGTTCGGGTGTTTGCCATAGTTGATCAGCACCTGGTCGTGGCGCTCGCGGTCGCCGCCGACCATGCCCCGGCCATAGGCGACACACACGGGCACGCTGCCCGCAACCGCAGCCGCGATGCGTCGCGCCACCGGATTGACGTTGTCCATCGCCGCCACCACGGCCACGTGGTTGCGCACGCCCACACGCCCGTCGGGCCGCAGGTAACCCATGAAACTGGCGCTGTTGCTCATGCCCGATCTCCCCGCCCACGGCGGCTTTCCACGTTGTGCACATGCACGTGTTCACCGGCCGCAATGGCTTGCGTGGCCTGCGCGACCACGACGCCATACTTGCGGATCTCGCCGCCCGCTTCGATCGGTTCGAGCGCAAACTTGTGCCCGAACGGCACGTCCGTTGCCATGGCGATCGCAAGCGTTGCGCCCGCACACTCCAGGTCCACGGCATCGCCGGCCTTCAGCGCCGACAGGCACGTGGCCACGTTGTCCCTGGCATCCACCACCAGCACCCGCACGCCGTCACTTGCCGTCATTGCCGTATTTCTGCATAGTGTCGATGGTCAGCACGAACTGTTCGCGCACCAGCTTGTCGAGTTGCGCGGCCGGCGCAAACCGCACCTCCAGCGCCGCGCCCTGGAGCTTGGCACGCACCTGCGGGTCCGCCAGCGCCTTGCCGACCTCGGCCTGCAAGCGCTCGATGACCGGGGCCGGAGTCTTGACCGGGGCGAAGAATCCCAGCCACACGACAAACCCGGAGTCCGCGATGCCCAGCGACTCGCTGATGGTCGGTACACCCGGCAACAGTTCGGTGCGGCGGTCCTGCAGGACCGCGATCGGCTTGAGCTTGCCGGCCGCAACCTGGCCGAGCGCGGTGGGCAGTCCCACGGCCACGAGAGGTATCTGTCCGGCCATCGTGTCGTTGACTGCCGGCGGCCCGCCGTTGTAGGGCACGTGCAGCAGGTTGAGGCCGGCGCGCGCCTTGAGCGAAGCCATCGCCAGTTCCATTGGCGAACCGCGCCCGGGCGTCGCGAACGGCACGGGTTCACTCTTGCGCGCCAGTTCGGCGAATGCGCGTGCGTCGCCGGCGGCATACCCCGGGTTGGCCAGCAAGGCCATCGGGATCACGCTGGTCAAGGCGATCGGTTCGAAATTGCGGTACGGATCGTCCTGAGCCGTCATGCCGGGCCGCACCTGCGGATTGGTGCCCAGCAGGATCGTGTATCCATCGGCCGGGACGCTGCCCATGGCATTCATGGCCAAGGTGCCGATGGCACCCGGCTTGTTGTCGACGACAAAGGACTGCCCCATTTGCTCGGCCAGCTTCTGCCCCAGCACACGGGCCACTATGTCGACCGACCCCCCTGGCGGGAAGCCGACCATGATGCGTACCGGCTTGCTCGGATAGTCCTGCTGTGCAATGCAAGCCGTGCTGGCCAGCACCAGCGCCGCCGCCATGAGCGCGCCCACAATGGGAAAACGTGTCTTCCTCGTCATGTTCATCAACCTTTCTTTGAATCGCGAAACTGAAAAATGGTGCGCGTGATGCGCGATGCCAACCGCCAGCCGGCGGAGGTGTGCACCAGTCGATCCTGGTACTGACCCAGGACATCGGCCCCGGGCATTCGATACGGCGGCCCGTCCTGGCCAGGTTCGCGCATGTGCCGGTATACCGTCACATAACTGCTCACCTGTGCCTGGTCGGCGCCATCGAGCTCGACGACAATGTTGGACAACACATGCCGCGTGATGCGAGACGCCGGTCGCTGCGCATACGCCTGGCGCAATGCCGCGATGCCGCTGACGACATCCCCGTCCCGGTCCATGACGGCATCGTCGCAAAACAGTGCCAGCGCGGCGTCATAGTCGCCGCTGTCGGTGAAACGGGCCAGTGCGAGGATCAACTGCGCACAGGCGTGTTCGCGTGCCATGTCGCAGCAGACGACAGGCGTCCTGCCTGCCGACACTGCGGATTCGACCGGGTGCGGATGCTCGGGTTCTGGATGCATGCAACGAGTATGGTGGAGGACGGCACGGGGGTGGTAATGCGGATTGATGATCGGGTGATGCCAAACGCATGGCCCGCGCCGCGACCTCCGTGTGGCCGATGCGAAGGAGTGACGATGAAGATGCCGGACCCGGTGGCGCTGCGCTCGCGGATCAAGTTGCGCCAGTTGCTGCTGCTCGAGGCGCTCGATGGCGAGCGCAGCCTGCACAAGGCCGCACGACGGATAGCAATGACGCAGCCAAATGCCACGCGGCTGCTCAACGAACTCGAAGACCTGCTGGGCGTGCCGCTGTTCGAGCGCAGTGCCAGCGGCATGGTGACGACGCCGTATGGCGAGACCATGATCCACCATGCCAAGGTGTTGCTGGCCGACCTGGACCACGCCGCGCAGGACATCGCAATGATGTCGCGCGGCAGCAGCGGCCACGTGCGCATCGGCACCATGCCGTCGACGGCTCCGCACATCCTGGCCAAGGCGCTCGGACGCTCGGCCGAGAACGAACCGGCCTTGCGCATATCGTTGATCGAAGGTGCCCACGAAATGCTGGCCGACCGCCTGTTACGCGGAGAACTCGACATCGTCATCGGCCGTGCACGCCCGGACGTCAGCATGCAAGGCCTGCGCGTGACCAGCCTGGTGCAGGAGGTCTATTCGCTGGTATGCAAGCCGCAGCATCCGCTTGCCAGCCGCAGCGTATTGCAACTCGGGGACGTGGTCGACGAGGGCTGGATCCTGCCCCCGCCGCAGATGCCGGTGCGCCAGAATCTGGACGCGATGTTCAGCGCGGCATGTGGCCGCTCGCCGCCGGCGATGATGGAGTCGCAGTCCTTGTTCGTGAACCTGCTGGTGATCCGCAATTCACGGCTGTTGTGCATGATGCCAATGCGCACCGCCACCTCGTTCGAGGGCTCCGGCCTGCTCGCACGCCTGCCGCTGGACCTGCAGGGCATATCGGATCCGGTGGTGATGCTGCTGCGCGAAGGCGCCGTGCTGAGCCGGGGCGCCCAGCGGCTGGTGGGTTGGCTGGAAACGGAAGCCCGGATCCAGATGGACAACGAAGGCGGCACTGCCCCGGTGACACGCCCATCGTGAGCGGGGAGCCGGACCGTGCGCCCGGCTACTCCGCACCCCCGTGCCTCAGTCGACCTTCACGCCCGTGCGCTTGATCACCGGCGTCATCACACGCAGTTCGGTCTGCATGAAGGTGGCCAGGTCCTGCGGCGAGCCGCCGATCGGCTCCATGAAATAGGAATTGAGTTTCTCCTTCACGTCGGGCATGGCCAGGATGATGTTGATCTCCTGGTTCATGCGCTGCACGATGGCGTCCGGCGTGCTGCTTGGCGTCATCAGTGCCATCCAGGCCAGGTTCTCGATCTCCGGCAGGCCACCTTCCTTCATGGTCGGGATGTCGGGCATCATGCTGTTGCGCTTGGCGGTGGACACGGCCAGTGCGCGCAGCTTGCCGCTTTTCACGTGCGGCATCACCGCCACGCCCGGCACGCAGGCGAACTGCACGTCACCCTGCAGCACGGCCAGCACCGCGAGCGGCGACGATGCGTACGGAATGTGCACCGCGAAGGTATCGGTCTTGACCTTGAGCAGTTCGACGCCGAGTTGCGACAGGCTGCCGACGCCGGTGGAGGCGAAGTTGAACTTGCCCGGATCCTTCTTCATCGCGGCAACCAGATCCTTGATCGAGTTGATGCCGGAGTCGGCGCGTACCGCGCACACATTGGGCTGGCCGCCGGCGAGCACGACCGGGCGCAGTTCCTTGAACGGGTCGTAGTTGAGGTTGGGATACAGCACCGTGTTGTAGACCAGCGGGCCGTTGGTGCTGATGACATAGGTGTAGCCGTCGCCCGCCGACTTGGCCACGGCACCGGTTCCCGTGTTGCCACCGGCTCCGGCCCGGTTTTCGACGATGACGGGCTGGCCCAGCTTGGCGCCGAGCTTGTCGCCCATCAGGCGTGCGATCACGTCCGGCGACGAACCGGCGCCATACGGCACGACGATGCGGATCGCCTTGTTCGGCCAGTCGGACTGCGCCGTTGCGGAGGCGCCGGCCAGTGCGACGGACACGATGGCTGCTGCCTGCAGCAGCGTCGCGAGGGGTTTGCGGATCAGGGTGTTCATCGGGAGGGAATCCTTTCGGTTGCGTGGAAAAAGCGGTCTTCGCCGGCAATGAAGCCGGCCACCAAGGTACGGTAGGTCGACTCGACGATGTCGGCGAGGCCCGGGAACCGGTCTTCATGCGGCTGCGCGAGTGCACGCACCTTGGCGAACACCTGCGCCTGCCGGGCCGGGGCGGAGACCTGGAAGGCGTCGAGCTTGAAGCGCGTGGCGTCGCGCACGCACAAGGCCCGTTCGGCCAGCAGGGCGACGATCTGCGCGTCGAGCGCGTCGATGCGCTCGCGCAATTCGCCCAGCGTGGCCGCCTGCGGCTGGTAGTGGGGGTCGGTGAATCGACGAACCGGGGCGCCGGATGCATCCGGCTCGGTGGAAGTGTTCATGTCTCTGGTTCTGGCGCGCCACGACAACGCGCGAGTTGATCGATCAACCCGCGAGCTTAACAAACACGCGGGAGGTCCGTGACGGCCGTCCGCCGGATCGGCGACAAGGCGCTGCGCAGGAGGGCAAGCTCAGGCGCGCCGATAAACGCAGAAGAACCCATCGGGCTGCTCGGAACTGTCGTAATGGCGGTCCAGCCGAGTATCCGCCTCGATGATGCGTCGTTCGGCCACCAGGCGTTGCAACGCGTCCTTGAAGCCCAGCGACTCCCAGACTTCGCGCTTGACGGTGAACGCGAACGGCGCACCCGGACGCAGGATACGGAACAACTCGTCGAGACACCGTGCGTCGACATGGCCGTGCGTGAACGTGCCGCTGCAGGTGGCACCGTCGTAATGCGCATCGGGCATGTCCAGCGGCTGATTCAGGTCGGCGGCGAGAAAGTGCCGGTACACGCCGCGCCGCGCGGCCACCTGCATCATCTCCGGCGAGATGTCCATGCCGTCGATAAGCTCGAATCCCAGTTCCGCCAGCGACTGGCCCGCAAGCCCCGTGCCACAGCCGACGTCGAGCACCTGCGCCGTGCGATCCGGCAGGTGTTCGCCCAGCAAGGCCGCCACGAGCGCGGGCGATCGGTAACGCAGGCCTTCGAGCATGGTCGCGTCGTACGTCTCGGCCCAGTCGCGATACAACGCACGCGAGGCCGCGTCGCTGTCGATGGCATAGGCACGCTCGAGCAAGGCCGCGGCCTCGGGGCTGACGTTGGCGGGGATCTTGCGGTTGTTGCCGTTGTTGCGGTTGTTGCGGGTCATCGGACCAGTTTAGGCGTCGCCCACGCAAGCGGCAAGCCGCCCTTGCCGCGGGGGTGGGCGGCTGGACCCGCGTTCAGGAGCCGTCGATGGCCCGGACCAGCCGGTCCCGGACGCGCAGCAGGTGCTTGCGCATCGTGGCGCGGGCAGCGACTGCATCGCGCGCCTGGATCGCGGCCAGGATGTCCGCATGGTCACGCTCGGTGGCCTCGTACCCCTGCTGCGTTGAGAAGATGGCCTCGAAACGCGCCTGCAACACGTTCTGTCGCAGGTCCCACAACTGGGTCACCAGCAGTTCCAGCGCCGCATTTCCGCCGATGCGCGCGAGGTCCAGGTGAAACGCCCGGTCGGCATCGTGGGTGCGGGAGCCCTGGCGATAGTCGCGCGCCAGGTGGGCACACCATTCCTGCAGCCGGGCCACATCCGGCCCACGGGCATTCTCGGCGGCGAGTGCCGCGGTCTCGGGCTCCACGACCAGGCGCGCATCGAGCAGGTCCAGCGGCCCGATGGGTGCGTCCGATGTGGCGGCGACACGCGGGGCGCGCGCGGCGGGCGCGAGTACCTGCACACCCGCGCCTACACGTACCGAGACGCGCCCCTCGACTTCCAGCGCGATCAGGGCCTCGCGCACCGATGTGCGGCTCACACGCAGTTGCTCCGCCAGTTCGCGCTCCGGCGGCAGGAAGCTGCCGACGGCGAATGTGCCGTCATCGATCGACTGACGCAGCAGTTCGGATATCTGCTGGTAGAGGCGCTTGGTTGCGATCGGCGGCAGGCGTGTCGGCGTCATGAGACAAGAGGTACAGCGGCCGAGCAAGGCCCCCGACCGGATTCGCGTTGACGTGTGGAAATACGGAGCATAGAATAATCTCAATGGTCCAGCCAATAGGCCATTAAACCAATTTTGATCCATTGCGGGCACTACGCCGCCATCTCGAGGAGACCCCCACCATGTCATTCAAAGCGTTGTTGCCCTGTGCCCTGTTGACGGCAGGAATGGTTCTGGGCACTGCCAGCCCGCTGGCCGGTGCCCAGGACTTCCCGGACAAGCCGGTCAAGATCGTCGTACCGTTTGCGCCCGGCGGCGTCTCGGACATCCTGGGCCGGGTGCTGGCCGACAAGTTGTCGACACGCTGGAACCAGACAGTCATCGTCGAGAACAAGCCCGGCGCCGGCGGCGGCATCGGTGCCGACCATGTCGCGAAATCGCCGGCGGACGGACACACCCTGCTAATTGCCGATGCGTCCGTCGCCACCACCAATCCGACCCTGTACCCTGCCGCACCCAAGGAGTTCGCCGCCATCATCAACATTGCGCGATTCGGCCAGATCCTGGTTGCACCTTCGACATTGCCGATCAACAACATCGGCGAGCTGCTGGCCCAGGACAAGCAAAAGACCAGCCGGCTGAACGTGGCCTCGTCGGGCAACGGCACCAGCAACCACCTGGTGCTCGAGAAGTTCAAGGCCGCGTCGGGCACGAACATGACCCATGTGCCGTTCAAGGGTGCCGGGCAGGCCATCGGCAACGTCGCCGGCGGGCAGGTGGACCTGATGTTCACCAGCGCCCCACTGGCCAACCCCTTGATCGGCAGCGGAAAGCTCAAGGCGCTGGCCGTCACGACCCCAACCCGCATGGCCGGCTTCGAACAGGTTCCGACGCTGGCCGAGTCCGGCCTGCCCGGGTTCGAATGGTTGTCGATCCAGGGTCTGTTCGCCCCACCCGGCACGCCGCAGGCCGTGTTGCGAAAGATCAATCGCGACGTCGCCGACATCCTGCGCCAGCCGGACATGCGCGAGCGCTGGAGCAAGATGGGGCTGGAGGCGGTCGACAACACGCAGCAGGAGTTCACCGCATGGATCAACGCGGAACGTACGGCCATCATCAAGCTGATCCAGTCTGCCAACATCAAGGTGGAATGACGCGCGTGACCCACCGATTGCAGCCCGCCCCATGACACGCCCCAACATTCTGCTCATCGTCGCGGACGACATGGGTTACGGCGACCTCGGCCGTTTCAATCCGGCCGTCTCGACGCCCCACCTGGACCAACTCGCGGACCAGGGCATCTGCCTTCGGCAACACTACACTGCGTCGCCGATCTGTGCACCGGCCCGCGCCGGCCTGCTCACCGGTCGATATCCGCACCGCACCGGCGCCATCACCCAACACGAGATCCATGGCCTGGACCGGATCGGCCTCGAAGAGCGGACGATGGCCGACAGCTTCCGCCACGCCGGCTACGCGACCGGACTGATCGGCAAGTGGCACAACGGCACGTTCGACCCGCGTTTCGAACCCAATGCCCGGGGCTTCGAGGAATTCATCGGCTTTTGCGGCGGCTGGATGGACTATTACCAGTACAAGCTGCGGTACAACGACGCCTACGTGGCATCGAACGGCCGCTACATGACCGACCTTCTGACGGACGAGGCGATCGGCTTTGTTCGAAGGCACCACAAGCAGCCGTTCTACCTGCAACTGGCCTACAGCGCTCCGCACTCCCCGTTCCAGGCGCCGCAGCCGGTCGTGGACAAGTACCTCGCCAAGGGATTCAACCGGATCGTCGCGACCACCTACGCAATGATCGAAATCATGGACCACGGCATCGGCAACGTGCTGCAATGCCTGCAGGACCAGGGCATCGACGAGAACACCATCGTGCTGTTCACCAGCGACAACGGACCGGCGTTCTTCAACCCGCCATACATGCTCGAACCGGGCGAGTCGACACTGAACGAACGATTCAATTGCGGCTACAAGGGAGCGAAAGGCTACGTCGAGGAAGGCGGCATCCGGGTTCCCATGATCATCCGTTATCCCGGGCATCTACCGGCGGGCCGGTGTAACGACGACCTGATCCACTTCACCGACTGGCTCCCGACGCTGACCCGCCTGGCACAAGTGTCTCGCGTTCCCGGCCCTGCGCTGGACGGTCATGACGTGACCGGGCAACTGCTGGGCCAGAGCCCGACCGAAGCCCCGCGCCAGTTCTGGCAATGGAACTTCTACTGGCCCCACATCGGCAGCAACGCGGCGATGCGCGATGGTCCGTGGAAGCTGGTTCGCCCCACGATCTCCGGCACCCGCTTCTTCAAAAAGGACCTGTACGCCACGCAGGAAGACCTCGACCGGATGCAGGCTTTCGTCGAAGCCGATCTGGCGCACAAGCTGGACCCGGAACAGCCGCGGACCCTGGTTCCGGTACCGCGACTGCGCATGCCACCTCCCGAACCGGCACAGCTCTATCGGCTCGATGCCGACCCGGGCGAGCAACACGACCTGGCCGCAGAGCAGCCGCAACGTGTGGCCGCGATGTTGCGCCAACTCGAGAGCTGGTTCGAAGACGTGGAGGCCGAACGACTGGGTACGCTGGGTCTGATGACCACCTGACCCTGCACCGAGGGCCGGTCGCCGCCATCGCGTCGGCCGCCCCGCCCCTCAGGCGGCCGCGCCCGGATACGGACTGGTATCCGCCGCCGCCAGCATCGCCCGCGCCAGTTGCTCCGCCAGCGCGCCACGCAACGCCAATGCCGCCGCGTCGTTCCACAGATTGCGCAGTTCCAGCGGGTCCTGCCGCAGGTCGACCAGTTCGCCCCAGTCCTGCCCGTCGTACACGGTGAGGCGGTATTGCCCGTCGCGCAAGGTGCGCATGCGCAGGCGTCGGTCCATGCCGAAATCGCTGCGCTGGCTTTCTTCCTCGATCAGCAGGTGCTGGCGCACGTCGGACGTGTCGCCGGCCAGCACCGGCAGCAGCGACAGGCCCTGCATGCCGTTGGCGCTGGCCAGGCCGGCGCGCGCGAGTACGGTCGGCGCGATGTCGATGGTCTGTGCCAGCGCAGCCGATGTGCGCTGCACCGCCGCACCGACCGGGTCGCGCCAGATGAACGGCACACGGGTGAGCGCCGGGTAATGCAGTCCCCCCTTGAACAGCAGGCCGCGGTCGCCCAGCAGGTCACCGTGGTCGCTGGTGAACATCACCACGGTGTTGTCGTCCAGCCCCAGTGCCTGCAACTGCGCCATCACTCGGCCGATGCCGTCGTCGATGTGGGCCAGGTTGCCGTGGTTCAGCGCAATCGCCTCGCGTGCCTCCTGCTCGCTGCAGGCGAAACTGCCGAATGCCGGCCGGAAGTCCGGGTTGGCCCTGCGCTGCTCGCGCAGGTAGGCCAGCGCCGGCGGCGGATCGACCGCATCGGCTCCGAAGGTCGAAGGCAGCGACACGTCGCCGGGCCGGAACATGTCCCAGTACCGGCCTGGCGGCGTGAACGGATGGTGCGGGTCCGGGAACGAACACTGCAGGAAGAAGGGGGACTCGCCCTGCGCCAGGCGCGCCAGCATGGCGCAGGTCTGATCGGCGATGAAACGCGTCGGATGCAGTTCCTCGGGCACCCGGGTGCGCCAGGCCTGGCCGAGCCGGCCAAGATGCAGGCCGGGCGTAGGGATGGCGTTGTGCGGCCCGATCAGCTTGTCGGCGTCAGCCACCTGCTGGCGCAACCAGCGGCGCCAATGGCCGTGCTGCTGGTCGCCATGGCCGATGGTCAGCACCACCTGCTCGAAGCCGTAATACGGCAGCTCCAGCTCGAACTGCGGATCGTCTTCCCAGCGCTTCCAGATCTCCTGCCCGTAGCGGCCTGGAAACGGCCTGAGCGACTCGCGCGGCAGGCGCTGGCCCGCGGCGGGCCAGGCGGTCGGCGCAGTGGTGATGTTCTGCAGATGCGACTTGCCCACCAGCGCCGTGCGCCAGCCGGCTTCGCGCAGCGTGTCGACGAACGTGCGTTCGCCGAACGACAGTTCGCGCCCGTTCATCTGCAGGCCGTGCACGCTGGGCAAACGCCCGGTCATCAGCGAGGCGCGGTTGGGCTGGCAAATCGGCGTGGCGACGTGGAAGTCGTCGAAACGGCAACCGCCCGCGGCCAGCGCGTCGATATGCGGCGTGCGCACGTCGGCATTGCCGTAGCAGCCCAGGTGATCGGCCCGGTGCTGGTCGGTGACGAAGAGCAGGAAGTTCGGGCGCCGTTGTTGCGCGGCCGGCATGGTCTCAGTCGGCCTTGATGTTCAGCTCCTTGGCCAGGCCGCCATATCGCTGGTTGTCGTTCTTCATGAAGTCGGCCAGCACCTGCGGCGTGCCGCCCAGCACCTCGACGCCGGCAGCGTTCAGCTTGCCCTGCACCTCGGCCATCTTCAGCACCTCGTTGATCTCCTGGTTGATGCGCGTGACCGCCGGTGCCGGCGTCCCGGCGGGTGCGAACACGCCATACCAGGCATTGACCTCGACGCCCGCCATGCCTTGTTCGGTCGCGGTGGGAATCGATGGCATCAGGTTGGAGCGACTTTTCTCGGTCAGCGCCAGCGGCACCAGCTTGCCCGCCTTGATGTGCTGGATCGCGCCGCCCAGGCCGGTGAACAGCAGCTTGACTTCGCCGCCGAGCGTGGCCGTGATGGACGGCGCGACGCCACGGTACGGCACATGCAGCAGGTCGAGCTGCGCCGACTTCTTCAGCATCTCGCCGGCAAAATGCATCGGCGACCCGTTGCCCGGACTGCTATACGCGATGCCGGGCGCCTTGCGGGCGGCATCGGTCAACTCCTTCAGGCTCTTCACGCCCAACTGCGGGTTGGCCACCAGCACCATCGGCGTCGAGGCCGGCGCGATCACCGGCACCAGGTCCTTGTGCACGTCCACGCCACCGGCGGCGCCGGGCGACAACACGTGGGGCGAGATCACCATGGTGTTGGGCGTCAGCAGCACGGTGTGCCCGTCGGGCGCGGACTTGGCCACGGCGGCGGCTCCGAGCAAGGCCCCGGCACCGGGCTTGTTCTCCACCACGACGGCCTGGCCCAGGCGTGGCGCGAGTTTCTCTGCCAGGATGCGCGCGGTCAGGTCCGGGCCGGCGCCGGCAGGGAACGGCACGACGATGGTCACGGTCCGCGACGGAAAGGCCTGGGCGGCGGCCAGCAGCGGCATGGCGCCTGCGAGCAGGGTCAACACGGAACGCAGCGCGAAGCGGCGACGAAGCGATCGGATCATGGGAAGTCCTTCGGTGGTTGGGTCAAACGGTCGTTGTCGAAAAGCGGATCGGGGTCGGTCAGTCGGCGGGCAAGGCCACGGTCCAGGCGTCGTAGCCGTAGACCCAGCCGGCATTGCCCTGGGTCTTCATCCACTGGTTGCCACGCGAACCGATCTGGATCTTTGCGGTGCGCTCCTGGCGTGCCCGGGCGTAGGTCTGCAGCGCGGCGGCGGCCTGCGCGCGATCGGTCGCCGGTCCCAGGCAACGGCCGAGCACGACCGCGTCCTCGATCGCCTGGCAGGCGCCTTGCGCCATGAACGGCAACATCGGGTGGCAGGCGTCGCCAAGCAAGCTGACATGGCCGCGCGACCAGTGCGGCAGCGGGTCGCGTTCGTCCAGCGCACTCTTGAGCGTGTCGGTGCAGGCGTCGAGCAGCTTGCGCGCATCGGGATGGAAGTCCCGATAAAAGCTGCGCAACTCCTGGACATCGCCCGGGCTGGTCCAGGACTCCTCGTGCCAGGACTCCTGGCCGGTGGTCGCGAACACGAAGGTGTCTCGCCCCTGGTTGAGCGGGAAGGTCACGATCTGGCTGTGCGGATTCGGACCCCACCATTTCGTGAAGGCCTCGATCTCGGGCACGTCCCTGACCTTGTCGGTCGGCACCACGGAGCGAAACGACACCACGCCGGTGAATCGCGGGCTCTCCGCGCCGAACAAGGCGGCACGCACCCTGGAATGGATGCCGTCGGCGCCAATGGCCACGTCGACGGTCTCCAGCGCACCGTCCTCGAACTGCAGTTCGACGACACCGGTGTCGATCTCGCGCAGGCTGGACAGGCGCCTGCCGAACTGCACCTGTTCCGCGGGCAAGGCCTCGGTCAGTGCGGCCAGCACGTCGGCACGGTGGATCGTGATCTGCGGCGCGCCGTATTCCTTCTCGGCAACGTCGGACATGCCCAGGCGCGAGGTCTCGGCGCCGGTGTCCCAGTCGCGGCTGATGCGATACGTCGGGCGCGCGCCCCGTGCCCGCACCGCCGCGCCAACCTGCGCACCCAGGCCGTCGAGTGCCCGCACCGCGTTCGGCGTGAGATTGATGTCGGCGCCGACGCGGGCGAACTTCCCGGCCTGCTCGAAGACCTGTACGCGATGGCCATGGCGGCGCAGCGCGATGGCGGCCGCCAGGCCGCCGACCCCGGCACCGATGATGGCGATGTTCAAGTTGGTCATGGAATGTCTGTGTCAACGAGCGCGACCGGGCTGCGCTGCGCGCGGCGCCTCAGAAAACGCCGCCAAACGACCCACCATCCAGCAGCAGGTTCTGGCCATTGATGTAGCCGGCATGTGCGCTGCACAGGAAGGTGCAGGCCGCGCCGAATTCCTCGGGCTGGCCCAGGCGCCGCGCCGGATGCTTGGCGATACGCGCCGCACGCACGTCGTCGGCGTCGCGACCCTCGCGTCGGGCCTGGGCCGCGAAGTTGCCGGCCAGTCGTGCGGTGTCGAACGTGCCCGGCAACAGGTTGTTGATCGTGACGCCACGCGCGACCGTGCTGCGCGCCAGGCCGGCGACAAAACCGGTCAGGCCGCTACGTGCGCCGGTGGACAGGCCCAGGCCGTCGACCGGCGCCTTGACCGCGCTGGACGTGATGTTGATGATGCGGCCAAACCCTCGTTCCATCATGCCGTCGACCAGCGCGCGGATCAGCGCGATCGGTGCCAGCATGTTGGCGTCGAGCGCTGCCACCCATTGTTCGCGCTCCCATTGACGGAAGTCGCCCGGCGGCGGGCCGCCGGCATTCGTCACCAGGATGTCGAAGCTCGGATGTGCGGCCAGGATGCGCGCGCGGCCGACATCCTGCGTCACGTCGGCCGCCACCGCATGCACGTCAGCCGTCGACAGGCCCGCCAATCGACGGGCAGCCTCCTGCAACGGCGCTTCGGTGCGCGCCACGATCACCACCTCAACCCCTTCGCGCGCCAGTGCGGTGGCACAGGCCAGCCCCAGGCCGGCGCTGGCGCCGCATACCAGGGCCTTGCGGCCGGCGATTCCCATGTCCATGGAAGTCCTCTTCTTGCTCGTTATTGTTCGCGCCCCGGCCCTGCCGTCGCCGTCAACCCAGCGGCATCGGCGTGGCGCCGCGCAGGTCGACGTCCAGGCGCGCCCAGGCGTCGATCTCGACCGTCAGTTCCGGAAACACCAGCGCCGGCACAGCCACCAGCGTCGAACACGGATACACGTCGCCGAAGAACTCCCGCCGTGCCCGGCCCACCGCTTCCTTGTCGGCGATGTCGGTCACGTAGACCACGGTCTTGGTGATGTTGTGCCGGTGGCCGCCGGCGGCCTCGACCAGCGCCGCGATCTTGCCCAGCACGCGCAAGGTCTGTTCATAGGTGTCCAGCGCTTGCCCGGCCGCAGCCGCATCCCGGCTGGCCGGATGCGCCGTCATGCCCGAGAGCACGACCTCGTCACCGATGCGCCAGCCGTTGGTCCAGCTGGCGGTCGGCAGGTCGGGCACACCGGGTGCGACGATCTTGTGCACGGCACCCATGGCCCGGGTTCAGGCCTTGGCCGTGGCGGCCGACGCAGCGGCGGCCTTGGCTTCGGCGGCCTGTTGCGCGGCCGCGATCTGCTTTTGCGCCAGGCTTTGCTTGTGCCGGCGCAGCCGCGACAGACCGACGTCGTGCTCGTACAGGTGCTCGCGCTGGTTCGCGTCGGGCTCCATCGCCTCGAGCATGACCCGGTCCTGCTCGAGCACGGTCCAGTGTCGCGCCTCGAGGCGGTTCTTGTACAGGAAACGCCAGGTGTCGCGCTGCCAGCCGCTGAGCTTGCGCAGCCGCCAGTGGAACACCGCCGACACGTTTTCGACGATCGGCGTGTAGCTGCCGATGATGGTGAAAGGGCCGCCCGGGCCGCCGGTCTTCGGGTAGGGAATCTCCAGCCGCATCCAGTGCAGGTCGGTGTCGCACCACTCGGTCCAGTCGAAGTTGACGTTGCGCTGGCCGGCCTTCTCGAACATGAAGCCGTTGTCGGTGCGGCGCAGCTGGAACTTGGCGCTGATGTCGCCCTCGCTCATCGAGTGCGACTGCTTGTGCACAAAGGTGCCATGCATCGGGTCGATCACGTTGTCTTCGACATAGCGGTAGTCCGCGCCCCACTCCGTGTAGCACAGGAAACCGGACCACTCGGGGCTGGTCATCTCCTCGGGCAGGCGCAGCGGCGGCGGCTCGGCCAGGTGCGGGTCGGTGGCGTTGTACAGGAACACCGCGCCATGGGCCTCCCGCACGTGGAAGCTGCGCGCGGCCAGGCTGCCTTCGAGCGTGCAGCCGGGGCTGGCCGGCACCTTGGTGACGCGTCCGTCGCAACGTACCTCGACACCGTGGTACGGGCAAGCGAGCCGGTCGCCCAGGTTCACGCCCATGGACAGCGGCGCGCCGCGGTGCGGGCAGTGGTCTTCCAGCGCATGCACGGCGCCGGCGCGGTCGCGCCAGACGGCGATCTTGTAGCCCAGCCGGCGCAGCGAGATCGGCGTGTCCTTGACGAAGGACGATGGGCAGATGGGGTACCAGAGGTCGCGCAGGCCTTTGGCCAGCAAGGCTTCGACTTCGGCAGGGCTGTTGGCAGTCATGATGGTGTTCTCCTCTCGGGTGTTCGTCAGGCGCCCAGGCGGGCCATTTCCGCCTGGAAGGTTTCAGGGGTCCACGCTTGTCCGTCCGGTCCCAGCGGACCGGCCTTGTTCAGGTAGGCGAGCAGGTCGTCGATCTCATGGTGACCGGCCGCATAGGCGCGTTCGATCGAGTCGCCCAGCAGGTCTTCGTAGGCCGTGGGCTTGCGGGTACGGGCCTGGTGCGGCTCCAGGTAGCTGGCGATGACAGGTGCGGAGACAGCGGCGATGGGAATCATGGAAATACCTCCTTCAAAACATAGGGAAACAGGGGTTCGGGCCCGGCCTTATTGGCCCCCGTTGCGAACCCGCTCGCGTATGCGTTCGCGCACGGGGACGAAGTCGTAGCTCGGATAACACTCGGTCTTGAAGACGCCCCAGGCGGAACGCTCCAATTCCAGGTTGACGATGGGCAACAGGTGGGGCGGCAATTCCAGCGTGACGATCTGGCCCAGGCCCATGGCCACGGTCCAGGACACGATGCGCGCGCCCTCGGGCGGGAAACGTTCCCACCAGTCACTGGCCTTCATGCGCGACTGCACGTCCTCGAGCGTCAGGCCCGCATGGTGCTTCATCACGATGGTCAGCAGCATCGTGGGCTGGTCGGTTGTGGATGTCACGGCCGTTTCCCCCTATTGCGCGACGATCCTGCGCGCCTTGATCACGCCGGCCCAGGTGTTCGTCTCGTTGCGGATGTAGGCGCCGAACGCGGCCGGTGTCATGGTGGACTCGCTCAGCCCCTGCGCGTTCAGCGACTCGCGCACCGCCGGCTGGTTCAGGATCTCCCGCGCGTCCCTGGCCAGTTGCTCGACCACGTCGGGCGGAGTTCCCGCCGGCGCCAGCAGGCCGTACCAGGACGTGACGACCACGTCGGCCACGCCCTGCTCGGCCAGGGTCGGGATCTCGGGCGCGACCGCATTGCGGTTGACATCGGTGATGCCCAGCGCAACAAGCTTGCCGGTGCGAATCGACGACAACATGACCGGCAGGTTGCTGAACATCAGCGGCACCGTGCCGCCCAGCACGTCGTTCAGCGCCTGGCCGGAACCCTTGTACGGTACATGCAGGATCTCCACCTGCGCCTGGTACTTGAACAACTCGCCGGCCAGGTGCAGGCCGCTGCCCACACCCGGCGAGGCGAACGACAAGGTATCGGGCCTGGCCTTGGCCGCGGCGATCAGGTCCCTGGCATTCTTGAAGCCGGTCGACGGATGCGCCACCAGCACGTTCGGCGCCTTGGCCAGCATCGTGATCGGCACGAAGTCGCGTTCGATGTTGAACGGAAAATCCGGCATCAGCGTCGGATTGATCGTCAGGTTGCCGGCCGGCACCACGAGCAGGGTCCGGCCGTCGCCCTTGGCGCGCTTGACCTTGCCGATGCCGATGTTGCCGGCCGCGCCGGGCAGGTTCTCGACCACGGCCGGCTGGCCGTATTTCTTGCTCAGGCCATCGGCCATGATCCGCGCCAGGCTGTCGATCGGCCCGCCCGGCGGAAACGGCGCAACCAGCAAGAACCGCTCCTGCGCCAGGTATTTCTCGGTCGGCGAGGACAAGGCGCCCGACTGGGCGAACGCCGGCGGGATCAGGCCCAGCACGCCCAGGGCCAGCGCGGCAATGGCCTTGTCAGGCCGCGGCAACATCAAACGCATACAGTCTCCGGTAAAAGGTGTCCACATCCGCCTGCGCCTGTGCGCGCATGCGCTCGTTGCGCGCCGCGCAGCTGCCGGCGCTCTCCGTTCCACCGGCCTCGCCCACGCGGCGCGACGCCTCCTGCACAAAGGCACATTTGGGCTGGCGCCGCGCACCGAACGCGGTCAAGGTCTGCGCGACGTCGTCGCCCCGTGCCAGCATGTCGGCCAGCACGATGCTGTCTTCCATCGCCATCGCGCCACCCTGGCCCATGAAGGGTGTCGATGCATGGGCCGCATCGCCGATGAGTCCGACACGGCCCCGGCTCCACGGCAGGGGCAGGCGCACTTCTTCCACGGCCGCGTAGAAGGCCTGGGTCGGCTCGCGCAGGTCGTCCAGGAACTCGCGCGCGGGGCCCTCGAACTCGGCGAACTTCGCGCGCATGGTCCGGTGCAGCGTGGCGGGTTCGTAGAACGGATGGCCGGGCTCGTTCGTCGTCGCGTAGACATACAGCTGATCGTCGCTGATCGGCATGATGCCCAGGCGCTTGCCCACGCCCATCATCATGATCTTGTCGACCAGGTGCGCCGGACGTCGGTGGATGCTGCGCCACACGCCAAATCCGGTGTCGACCGGCTCCACGGCGCCGAACAACAGGCCGCGCAGCTGCGAGCGCACACCATCGGCGCCGATCACCATGCTGGCCTGCAATGCGCATCCGTCCGTGAGCCGCACGCACATCGCATCGCCGCCGGCCTGGTCGTCATCGATCGACGCCACCGTGCTGTCGAGCCGCACCTGCACCTTGAGCGCCTGCATGCGTTCGAGCAGGATGCGGTGCAATTCGGCGCGCCGGATGCCCAGGATCGGCGGCAGGTCGGTGCCGGGCGCGCTCGGGTAAAAGGTCTCGGTGATGGCCTCGCCCCGCTGGTCGTAATACACATTGCGCCCGTGCGCAATTGCGAAGCCGCTGTCCAGGATCGCCGGCAACACGCCGATGGTCTGCAATGCGGCCAGGCCGTTGCTGTAGACGAAGATGCCCGAACCATGAAACTGCCATTGCCGCTGACGCTCGACGACGGTCACCGCGACGCCACGACCGGCCAGCAGGATCGCCAGCGTGCATCCCGCGATGCCGCCGCCGACGATCACCACACCGTGCCGCAAGTGCTTCATGTTTCGCGAACCCGGCCTATTTCTTCTCGGTCAGGAACTTGCCCGAGGCCTGCACATTCGGCTGGCGCCGGGTGTTGCCGTCGATGCCACCATCGATTGCCCATTCGGCGAACACGGTCGGCCCGGGCTCGAAGCTGCGCTCCTGCCAGGCGGGCGTGAGATGGTCCTCGTCGGCGTTGTATTCGATCAGGCCACCGCAGGGGTTCTCGAAGTACCAGAAGAAAGCGCTGGAGATCGGATGGCGGCCCGGGCCGAGCTGGGTCTTCCAGCCGCGGCGGCTCATGTGCAGCCCGCCACCGAACACCTCATGGATATCGCGCACGGTGAAGGCCACGTGGTTCAGGCCCGGCCCCTTGTTCGGCAGCGCGAGCAGGAAGATGTCGTGGTGGCCGGCGTCGGGCGCGCAGCGCATGAAGACACCGCGGCCGGGGTAGCGGTCGGACGTGACGAAGCCAAGCGATGCGTAGAACGCCTCCATGGCGTCGAGCCTGTCGGTGAAGAACACCACGTGGCCGATCTCGACCGGCTCGGCATGTTCGTAGACCGGCGAGGCCCGGTCGATGCGCCGGATGTCGCCCCAGGGATTGGTCGGCACGCCCACCACGTCGATGCTGCGTTTGGCGCTGACCTGGAACACCAGCCGCAGGCCGTGCGGATCCAGCGCGACCAGGGTGCCGTCCTGCGCGCGCCGGTCCTCGAAGCCCGGCGCAGACTGCAGCGCACGGGCGATCGGCTCCAGCGCCTTGGCGTCGGTCACGCCCCAGGTCACGGCACGCATCGTCGGCCCCGCTTCCATCGGCGGCGGCAGGCTCGCGTCGTCGGGGCGGCGCACCTGCACCTGCGCGCCGTTGAGCGTCTCCCAGACCTGGCAATCGGCGTCGTCGGACACCGCCTTCAGGCCCCAGTCGCCAAAGAAGCGGCGTGCGTCGTCCCAGCGGTCGGTGGAATAGGTGATGCCATCGATGCCCTCGATGGCGCTGGTGGGGGTGGTCGTCATGCCATGCTCCAGGCGATCGGGGCCGCGTTCGTGCCCCAGTAATAACTCTTCTGGCTGGTGTATTCCAGGATACCCAGCCGGCCTTTTTCGCGGCCGGTGCCGCTCATCTTCACGCCGCCGAACGGCGTGCTGACGGAAAACTGCTTGTAGGTGTTGACCCACACCGTGCCGGTCTGCAGCGCACTGCCGAGCCTCCAGACCGTCTTGTAGTCGCGCGTCCAGATGCCGGCGGCAAGACCGTAGACGTTGTCGTTGCACTGCGCCAGCAGGTCGGCTTCATCAACCCAGGGCAGCAACGCCAGCACCGGGCCGAAGATTTCCTCCTGGCACATGCGCGCGCTGTTGGGCAGGCCCTCGATCACCGTGGGCAGGTAGTAGCTGCCCTTGTCGAAGTCCGCGCCTTGCGGCCGCTCGCCGCCGAACAGCACCGTGCCGCCTTCGTCGCGACCCATCTGCACATACCGCTCGACCGACGCCCGGTGGCCCATGTTGACGAGCGGTCCCATCTGGGTGTTTTCGCTGGCCGGGTCACCGACACGCAGCTTGCGCACGCCGGCGAGCAGCCGTGCCTTGAATTCCTCGTAGACGCTGGCGTGCACGAAGGCACGCGAACCGGCGATACACGACTCGCCGGAGGAGCTGAAGATGCCGTACAACACGCCCGCCACCGCATGGTCGAGATCGGCGTCGGCGCAGACGATGGTCGGCGACTTGCCGCCGAGCTCGAGCGAGGTCGGCATCAGCTTTTCGGCCGCCAGGCGCTGGATGCCCATGCCCACGTTGGTGCCGCCGGTGAACGCGATGCGCTTGACCAGCGGATGCTTGACCAACGCGTCGCCGACGACCGAACCCTTGCCGGGCAACACGCTGACGATGCCCGGCGGTACGCCGGCGGCTTCGGCGATGCGCGCCAGCTCGATCGCCATGCGCGGCGTGATCTCGGCCGGCTTGAACACCACGGCGCAACCGGCCGCCAGCGCCGGCGCGAGTTTCTGCGCCTCGCTGGCGATCGGCGAATTCCACGGCGTGATCGCACCGACCACGCCCAGCGGCTCGTGCACGCTCATGGTCACGTAGTCGCCACGGGCCGGCGTGATCGTGTCCTCCCAGGTCTCGCAGGCGGACGCGAAGAACTGGAAGGTGCCGGCGGCGCTGGCCACCAGGGCCCGCGTCTCGCTGATCGGCTTGCCGTTGTCGAGCCGCTGCAGCTGCGCGAGTTCTTCGCCGCGCGCGCGGATGCCGCTGGCGATGCGGTACAGGATGCCGGCGCGTTCATGGCGCTTGAGGCCGGCCCAGGCCGGTTGCTGGCGCGCCTGTTCGGCCACCTGCACGGCTTCGTCGACGTCCTGCGCGGTGGCGGCATGCAGGCTGGCCACCGTGCTGCCGTCTGCCGGGTATTCAGTCGTATACAACGGTCCGCTGGCATCGCGCCAACGGCCGGCCAACAGGGTCTGGATCTTCTCGCTCATGTCGTATGCCTTGTGGGGTCGCGTATCAGATGGTGGTCGGGCCGACCTGGTTGTGCAGGAATCGCAGCGCCGACAACACCGTCAGCGCCGAGGTCTTGGGGTTGTCCGGCAGGGGTTTGCCGCGCATCGTCAGGTCCATGGCGCCAAAAGCGCCCCGCACCGACACTTCATGCACGTTCTCGCTCACGCCCGGGTCGGCGATCAGCCGCACCGTCGTGGCGTCGAGCCCCAGCCCGGCCAGCGCAATCGTGGCCGCGACGTTCGCGTTTTTCGGGTACAGGCGTGCGGCCTCGCGTGCCGTGGCCTGCAGGATCACCGTCGGTTCGGTCAGCGTGTCCAGGTCCACCTGCTGCTCCGCCGGCGTGCCACGCCAGCCCTGCGGCGGCTTGCGCCCGGTGTAGGTCACGTCGTCCAGGCCGGCCAGGCGGGCGGCGGCAATCGCGTCGACGCCGCCGATCGCACCGGACAGCAGGTGCAAGCGCGTGCCGCCCCGGCGCGCCGCGTCGTCGAGTTGCTCGACGAGGCCGGGTTCGCTCAGCGCGCCCACCGACACCACCGCGCATTCGACACCCCGCGCCAGCGCCGGCAACACGTGTTCGGTCAACGCACCATGGCCGGCACATTCCAGCACCAGTCGTGCTTCGGCCGGCACCGCATCGGTCACGAGAACGTCGCTGCCTGCGGCCTGCTGCGCCTGCGCCACGTGCGCATGCGGCACCACGACATGCGTGATCCGCAGGCCCGCATGGCCACGCGTGCGCTCCAGCAACGAACGGCCGATGGCACCGAATCCGATCAGGGTCACCTGCAGCATGTCAGTCTTTTTTCAGGATCGGACCGGCGAACTTGGCGGCGAACGGACCCCAGGCCTTCATGTCGACCTCGACCATCACCGGCCCACCCGTCACCTGCAGCGCCTGCTGCAGGGTCTTCTCGGTCTGCGCCGGGTCCGACAGGCGGAAATGCGGCACCTTCAGGCTGGCGCACAGGCCGGCGAAGTCGGGATTGACCAGGTCGACGTAACAGTGGCGGCTGCCATAGATGTCGTCCTGGATGTTCTTGATCACGCCGTAGCAGCTGTCGTTCATCAACAGCACCAGGAGTTCCGCCTTTTCCTGCACCGCGCAGGCCAGTTCGCCGACGTTGAGCATGAAACCGCCGTCGCCGGCCAGCACCACGGTCTTGCGCCCCAGCGCGTGCGTGGTGTTCGCCACCGCGGTGCCGATGGCCATCGCCAGCCCCTGGCCGATGCCGCCGCCCAGCGCATGCACGCCGCCACGGGGGTTGTCCAGCACCGGGCTGCGGTTGCCCCACATGCTGTTGGACAACGTGATGTCCCGAACCCACCAGCAACGTTTGTCGACCAGCTGGCCCAAGGTGTTCTTCAGCGGCAGGTACGGGCCCAGCGCCGTGTCGACCTGGTCGCCGGCCTTGGCGCGCGCCCGCTGCAGGTCGGGGATGAACCCGGCGTCGACCTGCATCCGGCCCTCGAGCCGATCGGCCAGCGCATGCAGCGTGAGGCTGGCATCGCCCTGCACGAAATAGTCGCTGGCGTAGGCGCGGTTGTGCGCCAGCGCATTCGCGTCGATGCGATACAAGGGCTTGGGAAGCTGGAGCTTGTAGCGCAAGGTCTCGTTGCTGCGCAGTCGCGAACCGACGACCAGCATGGCGTCGCAGGTCTGGTAGAAGTCCTCGACCGGCTTTTGCAGGTTGAACGACCCCAGTGTCACCGGGTCATCCTCGGCCACGATGCCGCGCCCCTGCACCGAGGTGACGATGCCGAAGCCGAGCCTGACCATGCGGGCCACTGCGTCGGCGGCGCCGCGGGCGCCACCACCGAGCCACAACATCGGCCGCGTCGCCCGGCTCAGCCTGTCGGCCAGGGCATCGAGCTGCGCCGCCGTTGCCTGCAGGGGCGCCACGTCGGTAGCGGCCATGTCGGCCGGCAGGTCGAGCAGGCTGGCCTGAACGTCGATCGGGATCTCGATGCTGACCGGCCCGCACGGCGGCGTGCGCGCGATGCGCACCGCCTCCCGCAGCGTGGCCAGCGCGGTGGCGGCATCGCGGATGCGAAACGCCGCCTTGCCGACCGCCTGCAGCATGGCCAGCTGGGCCGGCGCCTCGTGGATGAAGCCGAGATCACGGTCCACGTAGTCGGACTCGATCTGGCCCGTGAGATGCAGCATCGGCGTGCCGGCCGTGATGGCCTCGACCAGGGCTCCGGCCGCATTGCCCGCACCGGTGCCGGTGCTGGTGACGCACACGCCCAGCGTGCCGCTGACGCGGGCATAGGCATCGGCCATGTTGCAGGCGCCGGCCTCGCCGCGGGCGGACACGAAGCGGATCTTCTGGCGCTTGTGGAAGGCGTCGAGGATCGGCATGTTGTGGATGGAGATCACCCCGAACGCGGCACGCGTGCCGTGCAGTTCGAGGAAGCGCACGGCGAGTTCGCCCACCGTGATGCGTTGCGTGTCCGTTGTGGTCATGGCTTGGAATTCTTCGATGGATAGGAAACGGATGGGCTGTTCGGCGGCACATGGCTGATGTGCTGCGACAGGCGTTGCGCGGCCAGCTTCACCTGCGCGACCAGCTCGTCGAGTTGCTGCGGATCGACCTGTTGCGCCGGCACGGTCACGCTGACCGCGGCGGACACCTTGTGATGGTGGTCGTACACCGGCGCCGCGATGGTCGAGATCGCCGACTCGAAGCCGCCCTGGCTGACACCATGGCCCCGCCGGGCGTCTTCGTCGATCAAGGCCTTGAGGTCCGTCAGCGTGGTCGGTGTCTGGTCGGTATACGGGGTCAACGCGACGCCGCGGTACAACGCGGCAAGCTCGTCCATGGACAGGCCGGCCAGCAATACGCGACCGAGCACGGTGGCGTGCGCGGGCAGCCGGGCGCCGATCTGGATCGAGTTGAAGATGAAGGAGCGACCCGCGGACTTGGCGACGAACACGACCTCGCGCCCGTCGCGCACCACCAGGTGCGCGGCCAGGCCGGTCGCGGCGCTCAGGTCGTCGATGACGGGCCGGCCCAGTTCGGTCAGCTCCATCGAGGCCAGGAACTCGAAGCCCAGCCGCAACACCGCCATGCCCAGCTTGTAGTGGGCGCTCTCGCCCACGCGTTCGACATATCCCATCTGCTCGAGCGTCTGCAGGATGCGGAACACCGAGGCGCGCGGCAGGCCGAGCCGGCGCGACAGTTCCGCGCCGGTGAGTTCGCGCTCGTTGCGCGAGAACTCGGCCAGCAGCTGCAGACCGCGCTGGAGCGCGGGCACCAGGTAACGGTCTTCGCCGCCCGCTTTCCCGGCGTTGTCGGCTTGCTCCGGTCCGGACGTGCGATGGGCCCGTGGGGGCGCCATCGAAGGCAATGTGGCCAAGGATTTCATGCAAGTTCCTCCTGCAGGCCCAGCAGCCGGTTGACCGGCGCGCCGGCCTGCAACGGGCAGCTGTGCCCGACCGCACCCAGCGAGACATACGGCGCACCGATGGCCTGCGCCAGATCGCGCGCCGCCTGCGGCGGCGTGATCGTGTCCGACTCGCCATTGGCGATCGTGACCGGACAGGCAACCCGGCGCAGGTCGCCCGGCAGGTCGCCACTGGCGAGCATGCGCGCAGCCTGCGTGTAACCGGCCGGGTCGATCTGCGCCATCACATGTTCGACGAAGGCGCGCTGCGATTCGTCGGCCTCGGCCGACAGCATCGCGCCGGCGCGTTTGCGCGCAATGCCTGCTGGCCCCAGGGCCTCCAGGTTGGCCAGCCGATCGGACAACTTCTTCTCGCGCAACTCGGCGCTCGCTTGGGCATATCCCTGCGCCGGCGCCAGCAGGACCAGGCGTGCCACGCGCGACGGCGCCTGCACGGCGGCGGCCGCTGCCATCAAGGCGCCCAGCGAATGGCCGACCAGGGTGACGGCCTGCGTCACCGCCAGCGCATCGAGCCAGGCCCACAGGCGCAAGGCATAGTCTGCGGCGCGCGGCGACTCCATGGCCAACGGGGAGCTGGCTCCGTATCCGGGCGCGTCCCAGGCCAGCACATGGCTGCGCGCGCCCGTGCCGCCGGCCACCTGCTGCAACTGGGCCAGCCAGCTGCCCGACGCGGAGCCGATGCCGTGCAGCAGCACATGCGTCACCGCGGCGGTGCCACCCGCACCACGAACGCGGCGAAACTGCACCCGCGCTCCATCCGCGAGCGCGATGGTCTCGGCCGGAAACGCGGACAACTGGTCGATCAGGGACATGGCGGGCCTGCGCCTGCTTATTTCTTGTCGCGCTTGATTTTCGTGAGCGGGCTGTCGGGCGGATACACCGGGGTGATCGGCTTGGCCGCGCCCAGCATCACGCACATCAGCGCGTCTTCGTCGCCGATATTGGTTTCCTCGCGGTAGACACCAGGCGGGATGGAGATCAGGTCGCGCTCGCCCAGGATGGCTTCCCACTTCTGGCCGTCCTTCTCGCAGACGACCTTCATCTTGCCGCGCATGACGAAGAACACTTCCTCGACGTCGTAGTGGATGTGGGACGGGCCGATGTTGCCCGCCGGGATCACCATCGTCGAGAACGTGAAGTGGGCGGCCGGAACGGTGTTGCTGTCGCTGGAGACACCGGTGCCGCCGGTGCCCATGTAGCGCATCTGCGCCCGGCGGTACCTGGGGTCGTAGTCGGCCTGGAACTTGAGCGCGTCCCAGTCGTAGCGGCGGGTCGGATAACGCGCGACGCGGCTCTCCATCCACTGCGCAAAACTCTGGCCTTCGGCCTGCAACATGCTCTTCTGGATATCGGCCTCGGACGCGACGTTGGCGTCGAGCAGGCCGCGCTCGTTGAAGACGGGTTGATTGGCGGCGGCGACGGTGGTGTTCATGGTGTGCTTCCTTCCTTGCTTGCTTGCGGGTGGGTTCCAGATGGAGAACGGTGTCCGGTGATTCCTGGCCGGGTGGCTGGCGTCGGCGAAGGGTCTCGCTAGTGCATGACGAATCCGCCGTTGACCGGCAGCAGCTGCCCGGTGATGAAGCCGCTGGCACGGGTCATCAGGAACAGCGCGGCGGCCGTGACGTCTTCGGGCACCTGGGCGCGTGGCACGGCGCGGCCCTTGAGGTAGTAGTCGTGGCGCTCCTCGGGCACGTATTCGGTCGCCTCGACCAGGGTCAGGCCGGGCGCGATCGCGTTGACGGTGATGCCCTGGGGGCCCAGTTCGCGCGCCATGCCGCGCGTCATCGCGATCACGGCGCCCTTGCTGGCGATGTAGGCCATCAGGCGTGGCGCCCCCCACAGGGCGGTGTCGGACGCCAGGTTCACGACCCGGCCGCTGCCCGATGCGGCCAGGTGCCGGGTGGCGGCCACGGTCGCCTGCCAGGTGCCGCGCACATTGACGTCCATGACCCGGTCCCACATGCCGGCCTCGAGCTGGTCCATGTTGCGGCCGCCGGAGTTGGTGATGGCAGCGTTGTTGATCAGCCCGTCGAGCCCGCCCATGGCGGCCGCGGCGGCGTCCACGCCGCTGCGGATCGATTCGGCGTCGGACAGGTCCATCGGCACGTAACTGGCCTTGTCGCCCAGTGCCTGGGCCAGCGCCTGCCCGCGCTCGTGCAACACGTCGCTGACCACGACCCGGGCACCGGCCGACACCAGCGCCCGGGCAAACGCCTCGCCCAGCCCGCGCGCCGATCCGGTGACCAGCACGCGCCGGCCATGCAGTTGAATTTCGTTGTTGTCGTTGTGCATCGTCGATATCCGTTCAGGCCATCCGGCGCTGGGCGCTCGGCAGGTAGTGCAACACCTTGCGCTCGGCCAGCACCACCGCGTAGTAGGCAATGATGCCGATCACGGTCAGCGCGGCGATGACGACGAACACCGCAGCCGTATTGCCCTGGCCTTCGAAGAACACCAGCATGAAGCCCAGGCCCATGTTGCCGCCCACCAGTTCGCCCACGACGACACCGATGACGGCCAGCGTGCTGGCGATGCGCAGCCCGGAAAACAGGGACGGCAGCGTGGTCGGGTACTCGACCATGCGGAACACCTGCATGCGGGTGGCCGAGAACGAACGCGCCAGGTTGATCATGTCGGTGTCCATCGCGCGCATGGCCGACAACACGTTGATCAGCACCGGAAAGAACACGATCAGGATGGCCACCAGGATCTTGGGATAGATGGTGTAGCCCAGCCACATCACGAACAGCGGCGCAAACGCCACCTTGGGCGCGATCTGCAGCGCCAGCAGGTACGGCGAGAGAATGGCTTCGACACGGGGCGACACCCCCAGCGCGTAACCGATCAGGGCGCCCATCGCCGAGCCCAGCACGAAGCCGATCACGACCTCGAGCGCGGTGATGCCGGCGTGCCAGAGCAGCCGCTCGGTCTGCCAGATGCGCACCGCTTCCTCGGCAACGCGCGACAGCGGCGGCAACACGAACTCGGGCATGCCGACCCAGCCCGGGCCGTACTCCCACAGCAACAGGAAGACCACCAGGACCAGGAAACTCCAGGCAGCCGTGACGAGCGGCGACGTGTTGTCGGACATGAGCGACTTTCTGGTCTGCGGCTTATTTGCCGGCGACGAACTGGTTGGTGTAGAGCTCTTTCAGCGGCGTGGCGGCGGGCACCACGCCATTGGCGACGTAGAACTTCTGCAGGTCATCCAGACGGGTCTCGTCCATCGTGCCCGGCACCTTCTGGTTCGCGTAGACGTACTTGTTGTACATCTCGAACATCTTCTCGATCGAGGCTTCCTTGCCCTTGTGCGTCTGCACGTGCGACACGTAGACCTTGGCCGCGTCCTTCGGGTTGGCCATGATGTCCTTCATGCCCTTGATCGTGGCGCGCACCAGCTTCTGGATCAGCTGCGGGTTGTTCCTGATGGTGTCGTCGGAGGCCAGGATGGCCTGGGCCATGCTCTTGAAGTAGACGTCCGCCGGCAGGATGTCGACCTGCGCACCCTGCTCCATGACAGTCACCGTCCAGTCGGGCGTGCTGGCCATGCCATCGGACTTCTTGGCCAGGAACTGCTGCCAGACGCCGGCCGGGCCCGCAGCCTGGATGTTGACATCGGCCTTGGTCAGCTGGACCTTGCTCATCATGCCGAGCAGGGCGTAGTAGGTGGTGTCGGTGTAGGCCAGCACGGTCACCGTCTTGCCGCGCAACTCGCGCGGGCTTTCGATGCGCTGGTCCTTGTGGGTGACCAGCTGCATCAGCGAACCGGCGCCGAGCACGGCAACCGCCTTGACCGGGATGCCCTGGGCGCGGGCGATGATGGGCGTGTCGCCGATCGCGCCGCCGATGACCGCGTTTCCGGCGCCCACCTGCTTGGCGACGTCCACGCCGCCACGGCCGGTGACAAACTTGACCTCCAGCCCTTCCGCCTTGTAGTAACCCTTGGCCTGGGCCAGCATCCAGGGCCCGAAGGCCGGCAAGGTGCCCGGTGCCGGCAGCAGGTAGGTGACTTCCTGCAAGGCCTGGGCCTGTACCGCCATGGGCGCACCCAGACTGGCGCAAGCGGCCAACGCCAGGCAGGCGCGGCGGGTGAGGGTGTGGATGTGCTGCTTCTTCATGGTGGATCTCCGGTTGGTTGCGGGCAAGGTGGGAACGGGCGGGTCAGTGAACTTCGGTATTGGCGTCGAGCTTGAGCAGGTCCATCAGCTGGCCGACCAGCGGACCGACCTTGTCGTGCTTGCGCCGCTGCATCGGGTTGTCGCGGCCGGGGATGTCGACCGTGATCTGCTCGATGATGGTGCCGGGACGTTCGCTCATCACGAGGATGCGGTCGGACAGCGCCACCGCCTCGGCCAGGTCGTGGGTGATGAACAGGACCGTCTTGGCTTCGCGGGACACGGTCTGGGCCAGGTCCTGCTGCAGGATCATCTTGGTCTGCGCATCCAGCGCGGAGAACGGCTCGTCCATCAGCAACACCAGCGGATCGACCGCCAGCGTGCGTGCCAGCGCCGCGCGCTGGCGCATGCCGCCCGAGAGCTGGTTCGGATAATGGGCGCCGAAGCCGTGCAGATGGCATTGCTCGAGCAACCGGTCGGAGACCTCCTTGCGGGCCGCGGCCTTGACGCCGCGCAGTTCCAGACCGAACTCGATGTTCTGCGCGATCGTGCGCCAGGGCATCAAGAGGTCCTTCTGCAGCATGAACGACACATGCTCGTTCGGGCCCTGCACCTCCTGGCCGGCCACCTTGACCGTGCCGGCGCTGGTCTTGGCCAGGCCGGATCCCATGTTGAGCAAGGTGCTCTTGCCACAGCCCGACGGACCGATGATGGAGACCACCTCGCCCGGCGCGATCGAAAAGGTCACGTCACGCGCGGCCAGCACCTCCTTGGACTTGCCGCGCGCTGCAAAGCGCTTTTCGACGCCGATGAACTCGATCGCCGGCACGCCGGCTGGCGGCACGAAACGGCTCATGTGGATGCCGCCTCGACCTTGATCGGGATACGGATCTGGACCCGACCGTTCTCGACGCGGACCGGGAAGCAGCGGATGTCGTGCTGGCCGATCTCGTTGAGGCACTTGCCGCTGGCAATGTCGAACCGGGCGGCGTGCAGGGGGCATTCGATCTGGCCGTTTTCCTGGAAGCCCTGCGACAGCAGCGCATAGGCATGGGGACAGATGTCTTCCAGGGCATGCACCTGGTCGTCCTGCAGGTACAGGCCCACGTTCTGGCCATTCACTTCCACGCCGACCGGAAAGTCGGGGTCGAGCTGATCGCGGGACGCGACGTCGTGCCATTCGGGGCTCAGATCATCTTTTTCCATGTCGGGGGCTCTCTGAAGTGGGTTTCTGGATGTGTTGAAAACGTTCAACAGGTAAAACAGTGATTCACTAAGGATTCATTATTCGCTCGCACTGCCGCAGGGTCAACAAATATCCGACCTGGATCCAGGGTCAATACCGCCGGTGGCGGTGACATTCTTTGCATTGACCGTCACGGTCGGCGGATAGACTGCAGCGAGCCCGTCGGTCCCGCACCGACGACGTCCGTGGCCCCCGTGTTCCGAGCCTGGCCACCTTTCTGCAGGAGTTATTCATGGCATTTTTCGACTTCATCAAGACAGCCGGCGAGAAGCTGTTTTCGTCCAAGGACAACGAAGCCGCGTCGGCCGCGGTGGCATCGGCCCCCGACGACTCGGCGGCCAAGGCCAAGGCCGAGGCGCTCAACCGCACCGCCGGCGACGCGATCGAGGCCTACGTCAAGTCCCAGAACCTGGCCGCCACCGGCCTGACGGTGACCTTCGACGGCGCCACCGGCGTGGCCACGGCATTCGGCGTCGCACCCGACCAGGCGACCAAGGAGAAGATCCTGCTGTGCTGCGGCAACGTGGGCGGCGTGGCCCGGGTCGACGACAAGATGAGCGTCGAAGTGGCGCAGCCGGAGGCGAAATTCCATACCGTGGTCTCCGGCGACAACCTGTCACGGATCGCCAAGCAGTTCTATGGCGATGCCAACAAGTATCCGGTCATCTTCGAGGCCAACAAGCCGATGCTCAAGCACCCGGACAAGATCTACCCGGGCCAGGTATTGCGCATCCCGGCGCTGTAAGTCCAACCGGGTCCGGCCAGGACGTCCCGCCGGTCCGGTTTCCGCGCCATAAGGGGAAACACCCTCCACCGCAGCGGATTTCCAACACCTGACGGCATCGCCGCGAATTCGGCATGGGCGCCGAGGGCGCGATGCTACGATGGTTCATGGTGGCAAAGCGGTTGTGTCTGGGAGTGTTCTCCCTGTTTCTGTCCGCAGTCGGATACGCAGCACCTTTGCCCCATCCCGTTGCCTGGGATGCGCTGCGCGAGCCGCGTTTCGAATCGGTCGGGGCCGGCATCATTCCGCGGGACGTGGTGGCCGCGCTGGCCCAGGACAAGGCCGGCCTGCTCTGGGTAGCCACCGGCGACGGCCTGGTGCGATTCGACGGATATCGGTTCCGCGCCCAGGAGCGCGACAGCGCCGACGCATCGCGACGCAGCCTGGGCTGGATCCGCGTCTTGCTGCCCGCGCGCGACGGCCGTCTGTGGATCGGCACCGAAACCGATGGTCTTGCCGCCTACGACCCTCGATCCGAACGGATCAGCGACTACGGTCTCGACGACAAACCCGCGGCCGACGCGGGGCGCCGACCGCAGCCGACGATTCGCGCGCTGGCCGAGGACGACGATGGTGCCATCTGGGTCGGCAGCATCGGCGGCGGGGTCGCCCGGTTCGACAAGGCCAGCGCCCGATTCACGCATTTCCGGCACACCGTCGGGCAGGCGGGCAGCCTGCCCGACGACCGCGTGCTGAGCCTGCTGGTCGACCGCGCCGGGACCTTGTGGGTCGGCACCTGGAGCGGTCTCAGTCGCAAGCGGCGGGGCAGCGAGCGATTCGAACCTGTGGCCAGCCACTTGATCGGGCCGCAGGTACAGGCCTTGCACCAGGCATCGGACGGCCGGATCTGGGCCGGAACCCAGCGCGGCACCCTGGTGACCCTGGATCCGCAGACGGGCGAGGCCCGTGTCGTGAACCGAAACGGTACTTCAGACGACGCGCCCGGCGCGGCCGTGTCCGCCTTTGCCGAGGCACCGGGCGGCGAAACCTGGGTCGGCACCGCAACCGGCATCGACATCATCGACCGGAATCTGCGCCCGCTGCGCCAGTTGCGCCACGACATTCGCCGACCGGCCGGACTGGCCGGGCACGAGGTCACGGCGCTGATCACGGATCGCGCCGGCTGGTTATGGGTCGGCGGCTTCGGGCTGGGCCTGCAGCGGCACAACCCGAACAACCGCAGCATCTGGATGCGCGGCCCCGACCTGGAGCCAGAAAGCCGGCTCAACGACGCCAGCGTGCGCAGCCTGCTGCCGCTGTCCAACGGCGAGATCTGGGCCGCGTCCCAGCGCGGCGGCATCGCGATCATGGACGATGCCTTGCGCGTGGTTGGCGAATTGTTGCCCGAACCGGCCCCGACGCCCCCGCGCCAGCCGAAACCCGTCGGACGAGCGGCAGCGCGGGTGACCGCGATGGCGCAGGCGCGCGACGGATCCGTCTGGCTGGGCACCGACGCGTTCCTGTACCAATTCGACACGAACCGCCGCCAGAGCCGTGCCCTGCCGACCGAAGGCGGCGCCACCCGTTTCCTGCTGGCCGGCAGCACGGGCGACCTGTGGCTGGCATCCGAAGACGGCCTGTACCGGTTGCGTCCGGGTGCCAACCGGCTCGAGCGCGTGCACCTGCGCGACGGCGCAGCGCCCCTGCAAGGTGCGGTCCATGTGCTTGCCGAGGCACCCGACGCCAGCCTGTGGGTCGGTACCGTGCAAGGTCTGTTCCGGCTTGCCGCCGGCCAGCACGCGCTCGAACCGGTTGTCTCGCCGGCCGGCGCCGGCCTGGCGAACCAGAGCGTGGCCGGCCTGTTGTTCGACCGCCAGGGCAGCCTGTGGGTCGACACCGGTACCGCCGGCCTGCACCGCATGGTGCGCTGGGACGGACGCCAGGCCTGGTTCGATCGCATCAGCGAACGCCATGGCATCGTCAACCGTCCGTTCGGATCCAACCTGCTGGCCGACGGCCGCGGCCGCATCTGGACCCAGATCCAGGTCTACGACCCGTCGACCGACCGGATGATCGGACTGGGCGCCGCCGAAGGCGCCGACCTGGGCACCGGGTGGTTCCTGTCGTACGGGCAGACAACCGACGGACGGATGTTGTTCGGCGGCAGCAAAGGCCTGCTGGTGGTTCGGCCCGAATCCTTCGATGCATCCGACTATGCACCGCCGCTGATCGCCACCGAGTTGCGCATCAACGGGCAGCGGCAGTCGGCCGGCAACCTGGAGCAGGGTCTGGAAATCACGCCCGAACAACGCCGCTTCAGCCTGGAGTTCGCCGCGCTGGACTACAGCGAACCGCGGCAGATCCGATACGCCTTCCGGCTGGACGGTTTCGACCGCGACTGGAGCGTCGGCGCGTCGAACAACCGGGTCGCCAGCTACAGCAACCTCGACCCCGGTCGATACGTGCTGCGGGTGCGGGCCACCAACCGCAGCGGAGTCTGGAGTCCCCATGAGATGTCCATCGCACTGCAGGTGCAGCCCAGCTGGTGGCAGCAATGGTGGTTTCGCGCTCTGGTACTGGTGCTGCTGGCCGCCGCGATGGCCGGTGTCGTCCAGTTGCGTACACGGCGCCTGCGGCTGAACCAGCTGGCCCTCGAGGCCAAGGTCCAGCAGCGCACGGCCGAACTGCAGCGCATGACCGGCGCCTTGAACGAATCGAGCCTGACCGACCCCCTGACCGGCCTGCGCAACCGCCGGTTCTTCTCGATGCACATCGCCTCCGACGTCGCGCTGGCCATGCGGGCCCACGAGAACTACCTGCAACATGGCGCCGATCTGGCCAGCGATGCCGACCTCATCTTCTTCATGTTCGACATCGACCACTTCAAGGACATCAACGACCGTTACGGCCACGCTGCGGGCGATGCGGTGCTCACGCAGATGCGCAGCCGCCTGACGGCCGTTTTCCGCGACACCGACTACCTGGTGCGCTGGGGTGGCGAAGAATTCCTGGTGGTTGCGCGCGGCACCTCGCGCGACAGCGCCCCGGACCTGGCCGAACGCGCACGGGCCGCGGTGGCGCAGACACCGTTCGAGATCGATGGCGGGCTGCGCCTGGCCAAGACCTGTTCCGTCGGCTTCGCCAGCTTCCCGCTGTGCAGACGCCTGCCGCAGGCGCTGGATTGGGATGCCGTGCTGAACGTCGCCGACGCCTGCCTGTATGCGGTCAAGAACGCCGGCCGCAATGGCTGGCTGGGCGTGCTGGATGTCGATGACGATTCGATCGAGTCCATTCAGTCCGGCGCCCGCCAACCCATTGCGCGATGGGCCCGCTCGGGCCACCCGGTCATGGCCAGCGCGCCCGGCTTGCAGGGATGGTCCGACGCCGCCGACACGAAGCCATCCTCCGATTAGGTTCCCGCAGCGGTACGCGACGCGACCTATGCCTGCGCCAGCACCGCCAGCATCTCCCGCGTCCAGGCGATCGAACCCTCCTCGAACATCATGCCCTTCTTGAG
>CAXBDR010000012.1:0-34802 GCA_963974265.1 uncultured Rhodoferax sp. | reverse complement strand
TTCCGGCTCGGCAATGCCGAGCGCGCACGCGTGCTCGAGGCGATCGAGGTCGCGCTCAAGCGCGGCAGCGGGCGCATCAGCGTGTATGCGCTGGGCGAGGACGACGCGCAGCCCCGCATCTGGAAGTTTTCAACCGGCCTGCATTGCCCGGACAGCGACCTGCGGTACGCCGATCCGATTGCGTCGGCGTTCTCGTTCAACTCGGCCGTCGGTGCCTGCGACGCCTGCCGCGGATTCGGGCGTGTCATCGGAGTCGACTACGGCCTGGTGATACCGAACGAAAAGCTGACGCTGCGCGCGGGTGCCATCAAGCCGATGCAGACGCCGGCCTGGCAGGAGTGCCAGGACGACCTGATGCGCCATGCCGAGGACGCCGGCATTCCGCGCGACACGCCGTGGAACAAGCTCAGCGCGGAACACAAGGACTGGGTCATCAACGGTTCGCCGCACTGGAATGGCAAGTGGAACCAGCACTGGTTCGGCGTGCGGCGTTTCTTCGAGTACCTGGAGACCAAGGCCTACAAGATGCATATCCGGGTGTTGCTGTCCAAGTACCGCAGCTATACCCCCTGTCCCGTTTGCGCCGGCGCACGGCTCAAGACCGAAAGCCTGTTGTGGCGCATCGGCGGCAAGGCCGACGCCGACGCGGTGATGGCGCCGCAGCAGCGCTTCATGCCGACCGGCGTGTCATGGTCGCGTCAGCAGCTCGAGGCCTTGCCGGGTCTGTGCCTGCACGACCTGATGCTGCTGCCGATCGACCGGTTGCGCCAGTTCTTCGACCGGCTGTCCGATGCGCGGCGCGAGGCGCTGACTCCAGAGGGGGCTCCGGCGGTGTACGACCAGGCCGAAAACAAGGCGCTCAAGCTGCTGTTCGAGGAGATCACGACGCGCCTGCGGTACCTGGTCGAGGTCGGCATCGGCTACCTGAGCCTGGACAGGCAGAGCCGCACCTTGTCGGGCGGCGAGGTGCAGCGCATCAACCTGACGACGGCGCTGGGTACCTCGCTGGTGAACACCTTGTTCGTGCTCGACGAGCCGAGCATCGGACTGCATCCGCGGGACATGCACCGCATCATCCAGGCAATGCAGCGCCTGCGCGACGCCGGCAATACGCTGGTCGTGGTCGAGCACGACCCGGCGCTGATGCTGGCCGCCGACCGCATGATCGACATGGGGCCGGGCCCGGGCGAACGGGGCGGGCAGATCGTGTTCGACGGTACGACCCAGGACCTGCGCGGTGCCGACACCTTGACCGGCGCCTACCTGGGCGGCCGCAAGCAGGTCGGCATGGGTTTCCAGCGCCCGGTGGCGGCCAACACGCCGCGGCTGGTGCTCGAAGGCGTCACCGAACACAACCTGAAGAACGTCAGTGTCGAGATCCCGTTGCAGCGACTGGTCTGCGTGACCGGTGTCAGCGGCTCGGGCAAGTCGACGCTGGTGCAGGACGTGCTGGCACCGGCGCTGATGCGGCATTTCGGCCGCTCCACCGAGTCGCCGGGCGCGCACGAACGCCTGCTCGGGGCCGAGTTGCTGGCCGACGTGGTGTTCGTCGACCAGTCCCCGATCGGCAAGACGGCGCGCTCCAACCCGGTCAGTTATGTCGGCGCCTGGGACGCGATCCGCGAGTTGTTCGCGAACGCACCCCTGTCACGCCAGCGCGGATACACCGCGTCGAAGTTCAGCTTCAACAGTGGCGACGGCCGATGCCCGACCTGCGGGGGCTCGGGCTTCGAACATGTCGAGATGCAGTTCCTCAGCGACGTCTACCTGCGCTGTCCGGACTGCGACGGCAAGCGGTACCGGCCCGAGGTGCTGGAGGTGCGTATCGAACGTCCGGTGTTGTCGGCCGCGGTGGCCGGTGCCCCACCCTTGACCCTGGGGCAGGCGCGACCCGCCGGCGCCGTCGGCACCGACATGGTGACCAACCCGACCCTGGTGCGGCGCACGCCACCCGTCGTCAGCCGTTTCGTCAGCCTGAGCGTGGCCGACGTGCTGAACCTGACCGTCAGCGAGGCGGCCAGCATCTTTGCCGGCGATCGTGACGTGATCCGCGCGCTGCAACCCATCGTCGATGTCGGTCTCGAATACGTCAAGCTCGGCCAGCCGGTGCCGACCTTGTCCGGCGGCGAGGCGCAACGACTCAAGCTGGCCGGCTTCCTGGCGCAGGCGGCGCGCGACGGCAGTTCGAGCCGCCAGCCGGTGGCGCGCAACGGCAGCCTGTTCATGTTCGACGAGCCCACGACCGGCCTGCACTTCGATGACATCGCCAAGCTGATGCGGGCGCTGCGCAAGTTGCTCGATGCCGGGCATTCCCTGCTGGTGATCGAACACAACCTCGACGTGATCCGGGCCAGCGATTGGCTGGTCGATCTCGGGCCCGAGGGGGGTGACGCCGGTGGCGAGGTGGTGGCCGTCGGTACTCCGAACGACCTGCGGCAACACCCGCGCTCGCACACCGGCAAGGCGTTGCGCGACTATGACGCCAGCGTGGGCCTGGGAGCCCATGCGGCGCAGGAGGCCCAGGCGGTGATCGCACGCGCCGGAAACCATGTCCGGCCCGTCGAAAGGCCGGTGGTCGACGCGATCCAGATCGTCAATGCCAAGGAGCACAATCTCAAGTCCTTGACGGTCGACATCCCGCGTGACCGCTTCAACGTGATCACCGGCGTCAGCGGATCGGGCAAGTCGACGCTGGCGTTCGACATCCTGTTCAACGAGGGCCAGCGCCGCTACCTGGAATCGCTCAACGCCTATGCGCGCAGCATCGTGCAACCGGCGGGACGGCCCGAGGTCGACGCGGTGTACGGCATACCGCCGACGGTGGCGATCGAGCAGCGCCTGTCCCGCGGCGGGCGCAAGTCGACCGTGGGCACCGCGACCGAGGTCTGGCATTTCCTGCGCCTGCTGTATGTCAAGCTCGGCGTGCAGCACTGCGTCCACGATGGCGCGGCGGTCGCGCCACAGACACCGGACAGCATCGCCGCGCAGCTGATGCGCCAGTTCCGTGGGCAACACATCGGCCTGCTGGCGCCGCTGGTGGTGAACCGCAAGGGCGTCTATACCGAGCTGGCCGACTGGGCGCGGCCGCGGGGCTTCACGCATCTGCGCGTCGACGGGCAGTTCCTGCCGACCACGGGTTTCCCGCGCATAGACCGCTTCAAGGAACACACCATCGAGCTGCCGGTCGTCAGCATGGACGTGTCGGCCGACAACGAGGCCTTGCTGCGCGAGATGCTGGCGCGTGCGCTCGAACACGGCAAGGGCGTCGTGCATGTGCTCAGCGACATGGCTGGCTTGCGCGAGGCGATGCTGGCCGGCACACCCACCGATGCGATCGGCAATCTGCAGGTGTTTTCCACCAAGCGCGCCTGCCCGGTGTGCAGCACCAGTTACGCCGAACTCGATCCGCGGCTGTTCTCCTACAACAGCAAGCACGGCTGGTGTCCGGAATGTGTGGGCACCGGTGTCCGCTTGACGCGCGAGCAGCGCAAGGCGCTGGACGACTCGGTCCGTGACGACAAGGATTCGGGTCGCGAGCAGACCTTTGGCGAGGTCGAACTGGAAGACGTGGCCGATGATGCCTGCCCGGCCTGCCAGGGCACGCGGCTGAACCCGACGGCACGCGCGGTGCGTTTCGGCGCGCAAGGCACGGAGCACGCCGGCATCGGCATCACCGAGCTGGCGCGCATGAGCGTGACCGAAGTGCGGCGCTGGGTCGAGGCGATGCAGGCGGATAACCGGCTCAGTTCGCGCGAGAACGATATCGCGCGCGACCTGGTGCCGGAGATACGCAGCCGGCTGCTGTTCCTCGAGGAGGTCGGCCTGGGTTACCTGACGCTGGACCGGGGCGCGCCGACCCTCAGCGGCGGCGAGGCGCAGCGCATCCGGCTTGCGGCGCAACTGGGCAGCAACCTGCAAGGGGTGTGCTACGTGCTCGACGAGCCGACCATCGGCCTGCATGCGCGTGACAACCAGATCCTGCTGGCGGCACTCAAGAGCCTGAGCGACAAGGGCAATACCCTGGTCGTCGTCGAGCATGACGAAGACACGATCCGGCGCGCCGACCATGTGATCGACATCGGTCCGGGCGCGGGCAAACGGGGCGGCACGCTGGTGGTCGAAGGTGATGTGGCCACCGTGATGGCGTCGGAGACCTCGCAGACCGGGCGCTACCTGTTGCATGCGATGCGCCATCCGGTCAAGCCGCGGCGCCCGGTGGTGCGCGACGATGCGTCGGTGCCCCGACTGCAGCTGCGCAACGCCCGCTTGCACAACCTGCGCGGCGTCGATATCGACGTGCCGTTGTCGCGCCTGGTCGCGATCACTGGCGTCAGCGGTTCCGGCAAGTCGACGCTTGCGCGTGACGTGTTGCTGGCCAACGTGCAGCGCGCCGTGGCCCGCAACAGCACCCGCGCCGGCCGTGAGGCATTGGCCGGCGGCGAGGCGATCGCATGGACCGGTTGCGACGGCGTCGACGGCTACGCGGTGGTGGATCGGGTGCTCGAGGTCGACCAGACACCGATCGGCAAGACGCCGCGCAGCTGTCCGGCAACCTATATCGGTTTCTGGGACATCATCCGCAAGTTGTTCGCCGACACGCTGGAGGCCCGGGCGCGCGGATACGCGGCGAACCGGTTCAGCTTCAACACTGGCGAGGGGCGCTGTCCGTCGTGCGAAGGGCAGGGTATTCGCACGGTTGCGATGAGTTTCCTTCCTGACGTGAAGGTCTTGTGCGAGACCTGCCGTGGCACCCGGTTCAATCCGGAGACGCTGGCCGTGACCTGGCGCGGCAAGAACATTGGCGACGTGTTGCAGATGGAGGTGGACGAGGCGGTGGAGTTCTTTGCCTCCATGACGTCGATCAACCATCCCCTGCAACTGCTCAAGGATGTCGGCCTGGGTTACCTGACGCTGGGCCAGCCCTCGCCCACGCTCAGCGGCGGCGAGGCGCAGCGCATCAAGCTGGTGACCGAGCTGTCCAAGGTGCGCGACGACATCACGCGCCGAGGCCAGAAGGCGCCGCATACCTTGTATGTGCTGGACGAACCGACAGTCGGCCTGCACATGGCCGATGTCGAGAAATTGATCCGGGTGTTGCACCGGCTTGTCGACGGCGGCCACAGCGTGATCGTCATCGAGCACGACCTGGACGTGATCGCCGAGGCCGACTGGGTCATCGACCTGGGTCCGGACGGTGGCGACGCCGGCGGCAACGTCGTGGCGCAGGCGACGCCGGAAGCGGTCGTCGAACAAGGGACGCATACTGGCAAGGCGCTGGCGCCGGTGCTGGCGCGATGAACCGCAACCGCTGGGCTGACGGATGATCACCTTCTTCAACCACAAGCATGTGTTGCACCAGGGCAGGCAGGAGATGTTCCGCGGCCAGATGGTGCCCTGTTTCGAGCTTGCGGCCCGTGCCGATCATGTGTTGTCGGAGTTGACCGGCCGCAAGCTGGGGCCGGTGCAGGCGCCGCCGGCATTCGACGATGCGGTGCTGGAACGGGTCCACACGCCCGAGTACCTGCGCTTCCTGCGTAATGCATGGGCCGATTGGGTGGCGCTCGATCCCGCCAATGTGGACCGGGATGCATTGCCTTCGGTCTGGCCCAACCATGGGCTGCGCAAGGACCGTGTGCCGGACAATTTTGCGGCCCGCATGGGTCTGTATGCGTTCGACACCGGGTCGCCACTGACCAGTGGCACCTGGGAGGCCGCGCGCGAGGGCGCCGGTTGTGCGCTGGCGGCGGCGCACATCGTGGCCAAGGGCGCTCGGGCCGCATTCGCGCTGAGTCGGCCGCCCGGTCACCATGCCGGGGCCGATTTCTTTGGAGGTTATTGTTTCCTGAACAACGCCGCTCTGGCGGCGCAGGCCTTGCGTGACCAGGGCCTCGACAGGATTGCCGTGCTGGATGTCGATTACCACCATGGCAACGGGACCCAGGCCATCTTCTACGAGCGATCGGACGTGCTGGTGACCAGCATCCACGGCGACCCCCAGACCGAATATCCGTTCTTCCTGGGCCATGCGGACGAGACCGGCAGCGGGGCAGGAGCGGGTTACAACTTCAACATGCCGCTGCCCCGGGGCAGTGGCTTCGACGTCTGGCGCGAAGCCTTGCGGTTCACGTTGCGGCGCGTTGCGGATTACCGTGCGCAGGCGCTGGTTGTGTCGCTGGGGCTGGACTCGTTCGAGGGTGATCCGATTTCCGGCTTCCGGCTCAAGAGCCCGGACTATTTCACCGTCGGCGGCGATATCGCCCGCGCCGGCCTGCCGACCGTGTTCGTGTTCGAAGGCGGTTATGCGGTCGCCCAGCTGGGCATGAATGCCGTCAACGTACTCGAAGGGTTCGAGCGGCGAGCGGCGTGATGGCGCCTGCGCGGCGACTCGGTTGTTCGCACCGGTGACCTGTGTATGCTCGGGACGACCCATGTTGAGGAAATACGTCGCCCCGCTTGTCAGGAACCGTTTCGGCTTCCCGCTCATACTGGCGGGCGCGCTGGTGATCCTGTTCGTCAACGAGGCAACCTACCGCATGGCGCTGGGCACGCTCGATTGGGGCATCCAGCTGACCGATGCCCGCATCGCCGCCAGCCGTTCGCTGCAACTGCTGACCGATGCGGAAACGGCGCAGCGCGGTTACCTGCTGACCGACAACGAGGCGTATCTGGAGCGTTACCGCGGTGCGGTCGCCCAGTTGCCCTCCGTCCTCGATCCCACCCTGGAATTCCTGCGCGCGCGCGAAGGGGCCGCGCAACAGGATGCCGACCGCCTGAAGCTGACGGTGTCGCAGCGCCTGGCCGAACTATCGGAGGCCGTCGCATTGAAGAACGGGGGAGAGCCGGAGGCGGCGATCGCCGTGGTGGAGTCCGGTGCCGGCAAGAGCCGGATGGATGCGATCCGCGCATCGTTCGAGACGGCATTGGACAACGCCGCGCACATGCAAAGTGGCGCGCGCATTTCCTTGTACCAGTCGTTGTTCGTGAACCGCATCGCGGTGATGAGCCTGACCTTCCTGGCCGTGCTCGGCTTGTACCTGTTCCTCAAGCAGCTGCGCGAGCAGTCGCGCGAGCGCAGGCAATACGCCGAGCGACTCGAACGCGAGGTCGAGTCCCAGACCGACGACCTGCGCGCCTTGGCGACTTACGTGATGTCGGTGCGCGAGGACGAACGCCAGCGGCTGGCGCGCGAACTGCATGACGAACTCGGTGGCCTGCTCACGGCGGCAAAACTCGACCTGGCCCGCATGCGCCGCGGCGGCGCCTTGCCGGCGGACCTGGCTGAGCGGATCCAGAAGGTCAACGATCGGCTGAACGAAGGGATCTCGCTCAAGCGGCGCATCATCGAGGACCTGCGTCCGTCCGCGCTGGATCAGCTCGGGTTGACCGCCAGCCTGCGGGCCTTGTGCCAGGATGCGGCGGACGGGCTGGGTATCGAGGTCGAACAGGCACTGCAGGAGGTCGATCTGGCGCCCGACGTCAACCTGACGGTGTACCGGCTGGTGCAGGAGTCGCTGACGAATATCCGCAAGTATGCGCAGGCGCATCGGGTCGTGGTTCGCCTGGAGCAGCCGCGGCAGTGGGTTTCAACGTACGCTCGGCGTCGGTCGGTCGTCACGGACTGGCGGGTATGCGTTACCGCGTCGAGGCGCACGGCGGCAACATGCAGATCAACTCCAGCCCGGGCCAGGGCACGACAGTCAGCGCCTTTCTGCCGTCGGCGTCGACCTGAGGCTTGCGCTTGCCACTGGCGCCGGGGGATGTTTCAGCGGACGGGTTCCTGCCGGATCCGACGGGTCCGCCACAACCCGAGGCAACCCAGGCCGGCGACGACTGCCAGCAACGCAGAAAACCCGGCGACCGGTGACCATTGCAGCAGGAATCCCGATGCCGCAGAAGCCGTCATGCTGCCGAACGTGTAGGTAAGTACTAACACGGCCGTGCTGTTGACCAGCGTCACGCCGCTCTCGCGTGCGCCGATGTCGATCATGGCCAGTGTGTAGAGGCTGCCGCCGGCGCCACCCCAGATGAACACGACCGGCCACGCTAACCAACTGATTTGCGCCACCATCGGCAGCACGATGGTGGCCGCCAGCGTGATGCTTGCCAGGACCATCATGCATTGGCGACGGCCGGCGGCCTGGTCGACGAAGCGGTCCGCCACCAGTCCGACCGGAAACATCATCAAGGCGCTGCCCAGGCCGCTGGCGGCCACCAGCAAGGCGGCCGAGGCGGCAGTCAGCCCCAGTGCCAGCCCGTAGAGCGGCAGGATGGATGTCACGCCGCTTTCGAAGAATCCGCCGATGAATCCGGCCATCATGATGACCGGGTGTTGCACCAGCGCATGCCAGACACCGCGGATGCCCACGGGCGAGGTCTTGGCGTCCGCGGCGGGCGGCATCTCCGGCACCAGGAAGGTCCAGAGCAGTCCGGCGAAGATGAATCCGATCGCCACCCACAAGGCCGTGATGCTGGTCGGGCCGACCCAGACCAGGATCGCGGGGCCGATGACGAAGGTGGTGCCGACCATGGTCTCGAACAGACCGACATATCGGCCGCGCTGGCCTGGCGGCGCGAATTCGGCCACCACCGCCTCGGCCAGCACCCAGCGCAGGCCCGAGGCCGCGCCAGCCAGCAACTCAAGCGCAAACCACAGGGCCAGGTCATCCGTGAGCGCAAACCCCAGCGCCGCCAGCGCCGGAACGCCGGCCGCCAGCCACAAGGCCGGTCGGCGCCCCAGCTGCTGCGCAACCCAGGAGCTGAACGGCGTGAACAGGAAGATGCCGGCCCAACCGCAGGCCGCGAACAGGCCGGCGACGGTGCTGGAGACGTCGGCCCCCTTGAGCCGCAGCAGCAGCAGCGGCAACAGCATGAAATAGCCGATCAGTTCCAGGAAGGTGGAGCCGAAGATGGCGGCCAGGCCGAGGCGGGCGTGGGGCACGGGCTGGCGCGACGTCACGATGCGATCCCGCCTCAGGCCGGACTGCGGCTCGCCATACGGGATTCCAGCAACAGGTCTGCCATCTCGCAGAAACCGGCTCCGCGCTCGTAACGGCTGACATATTGCGGCAAATGGGTCAGATCCGGCAGGAAACGGCGGATGTTGGCAACGCCGACACTGTTCTCGAAGGCCTCGAACATCAGCTGGTCGTTGGTGGAGTCTCCGACATAGACCCAGCGGTCGCGTTCGGCGTCGAGGTCCCGGCCGTACAGCTCGCGCACGATCCATCGCGCACCTTCGAGCTTGTTGTGGCCACCGTACCAGGCGTTGACATGGATGCTGCTGACGGTGGCCGACATGCCTTCGGACCGCATGATGTCCACCACCCGGGCGATGTCGGATGCGGACAGGTGGGCGAATTCGCTGTGATCGATCGCGATGTCGGTCTCCCGACCCGCCGAGTCCCGGGCCAGCGTACTGCCGGGCACTTCGCGCAACACCTGCTGCGCGACCAGTTGCATGCGCGCGAAGTTGCTGCGGCGCGTGCCTTCGTCCTGCTGGTACAGGCGGCGCACGCCGACCGGCACTTCGCCATGGGGTGACTGGGCGGTTTCGCGCACCAGTGCGACCGAGCCGTTTTCCGGCACGATGGCGTCCACCGGCCAGCTACGCGCGAACGGCAGACTCCAGCCCACCGGGCGCCCGGTGATCGCGATCACATGCAGGCCGGCGTCTTTCAGGCGGCCCAGTGCAGCCAGGGCGTCGTCCGTGATGGCGCCATCGGTCGTCAACGTGTCGTCAATGTCGGTGAAAACGCCAAAAATCTGGCGTCTGTCGGCTTCGGGCCATTGTTCGAGCGGCCGCATGTCCTTGTCGATCGTCATCCGGCCGCCTGTAGCGCCAACCCCGCGTGTTCGCGTAGCGGATGGAAGTGGATCTTCGGAAAACGTTCCTGGGCCAGGCGCACGTCGTACGGAGAGGTGGTCAGGTAGGCGAGCGTGTCGGCGGCGTCCCTCGCCATGCGGGCCGGATAGGCTTCGACAAAGGCGCGCAGTTCCTGCGGCGTGTCGGCGGTGATCCAGCGTGCACCCACGTATTGGCAGGACTCAAGCCGGATGTCGGCGTCGTATTCGCCCTTGAGCCGGTGCTGCACCACCTCGAACTGCAGTTGCCCGACGGCGCCGAGCAACATCGGCCCGCCGATTTCCGGGCGAAAGACCTGGATCGCGCCTTCTTCGCCCAATTGCGCCAAACCTTGCTGCAACTGCTTGGTTCGCAGCGGATTCTTCAGGATCACGGTCTGGAACAGCTCGGGCGCGAAGAACGGCAAGCCGGTGAACTGCAGTACCACCGAGCCGTCGGTGATGCTGTCGCCGAGCTGGACGCCGCCGTGGGTGGTGAAACCCACGATGTCGCCGGCAAAGGCCTCCTCCACTGCTTCGCGGCGTTGGCTCATGAAGGTCACGACGCTGGTCGGACGCAGTTCCTTGCCGGTGCGCTGCACCTTGAGTTTCATACCGGGTGTGTATTTGCCGGAGCAGATACGCACGAAGGCGATGCGGTCGCGGTGTGATGGGTCCATGTTGGCCTGCACCTTGAACACCACGCCGGAAAACGCGGTTTGCTGGGGTTCGACCGTCGTGACCACCGGTGCCGCGCCGGCGCCGGCCTTGGGCGGCAACACCGAACTGATACGGGGCTGGGGCGGTGGCGCGAGGTCGACCAGGGCGTCGAGCACTTCCATGACACCGAAGTTGTTGACGCCGGAGCCGAAGAATACCGGCGTCTGGTGACCGGCCAGGAACTCGTCGCGATCGAATGCCGGGGACGCGCCGCTGACCAGTTCCATGTTGGACTGCGCCTGCTCGAAGTCGTGGCCGAAGCGGCGCTGCAAGGTCTCGATTTCGGCCAGCGGGATGGTGTCGAAATCCTGCGGCCGGCGGTCCTGCCCAGCCTGGAACACCGTCATCGCGTCGGTGCGCAGATTGACGATGCCGGCGAAGTGCTTGCCCTGGCCGACCGGCCAGGTCAGTGGCACGCAGGACATGCGCAGTTCGCGCTCGATTTCGTCGAGCAGTTCCAGCGGCTCGCGTACCTCGCGGTCCATCTTGTTGACGAAGGTGATGATGGGGGTATTGCGTTGGCGGCAGACCTCGATCAGGCGCCGGGTCTGGGCTTCGACGCCATTGGCGGCGTCGATGACCATCAACGCGGCGTCGACCGCGGTCAACACCCGATAGGTGTCTTCCGAGAAGTCCTTGTGCCCGGGTGTGTCGAGCAGGTTGATGACATGGTCGCGGTAGACCATCTGCATCACCGAACTGGCCACGGAGATGCCGCGTTGCTTCTCGATCTCCATCCAGTCGCTGGTGGCGTGGCGGCTCGCCTTGCGCGCCTTGACCGAGCCGGCGATCTGGATCGCGCCCGAGAACAGCAGCAGTTTTTCGGTCAGCGTGGTCTTGCCCGCGTCGGGGTGGGAGATGATGGCAAAGGTGCGGCGGCGCCGTGTTTCAGCCAGGTAGGACATGTCGTGTTGTGCGTGTGGGGACCGCGGCGGCGAAGCCCGCATTCGGGCTCTTTGTGCGCGGGCACGGGCGTGCCGGGTCGGGAAAAGGTTAGAATTATCGCCTTCCGAGGAGCGTTGCAGTTCACGCGCATGTGAACGAGGCTCGGACAGCATGGCCAGGACCCGCAGGTTCCGGCCATCGCCCCAACGGCGCTCACCCACTGGTCTGTGTGGTGAGCCTCCCACCCGAGATTGCCCCGGCCAGTGCTTGTTCGCATACAACCATTGGAGTGAAGCATGAGCGCCGTATTGACACCGATTCAGAACCAGGACCACGAGATCGCCGACCTGAGCCTGGCCGCATGGGGCCGCAAGGAACTGGCCATCGCCCAGACCGAGATGCCCGGCCTGATGGCCATCCGCGAGGAATACGCCAAGGCGCAGCCGCTCAAGGGCGCACGTATTGCGGGCTCCTTGCACATGACGATCCAGACCGGCGTGCTGGTCGAGACGCTGCAGGCACTCGGCGCCCAGGTGCGCTGGGCCTCATGCAACATTTTCTCCACCCAGGATCATGCCGCCGCGGCGCTGGTGGCTGCCGGCACGCCGGTGTTTGCCTACAAGGGCGAGTCGCTGGCCGACTACTGGGACTACACGCACCGCATCTTCGAATTCGGCCCCAAGGGATCGAAGGCGGAAGGCCCGAACATGATCCTGGACGACGGTGGCGACGCCACCTTGCTGATGCACCTGGGTGCTCAGGCCGAGAAGGACATCAAGGTGCTGGCCAAGCCGTCCAGCGAAGAGGAAACCTGCCTGTTCGCCGCCATCCGGGCCAAGCTCAAGCAGGATCCGACCTGGTACAGCCGGCGTCTGAAACACATCATCGGCGTGACCGAAGAAACGACGACCGGGGTGTTGCGGCTCAACGAGATGTCGGCCAAGGGAACCTTGTCGCTGCGCGCGATCAATGTCAACGATTCGGTGACCAAGTCCAAGTTCGACAACCTGTATGGCTGCCGCGAATCGCTGGTGGACGCGATCAAGCGCGCGACCGACGTGATGATCGCCGGCAAGGTCGCCGTGGTCGCCGGTTACGGTGACGTGGGCAAGGGTTGCGCCCAGGCGCTGCGCGCGCTCAGCGCCCAGGTCTGGGTGACCGAGATCGACCCGATCAATGCGCTGCAGGCGGCGATGGAAGGTTACAAGGTCGTGACGATGGAATATGCCGCCGACAAGGCCGATATTTTTGTTACCGCGACCGGCAACAAGAACGTCATCACCTACAAGCACATGGAGGCGATGAAGGACCAGGCCATCGTCTGCAACATCGGCCACTTCGACAACGAGATCGACGTATCTGCATTGTCCAAATGCAAGTGGGAAGAGATCAAGCCGCAGGTCGACCATGTGATCTTCCCGGCCAAGGGCAAGAAGCCGTCCAAGCGCATCATCCTGCTGGCCAAGGGGCGGCTGGTGAACCTGGGTTGCGGCACCGGCCACCCCAGCTTCGTGATGTCGTCGAGCTTCGCGAACCAGACCATTGCGCAGATCGAGCTGTTTACCAAGCCCAAGGCCTACAAGGCCGGCAAGGTCTATGTGTTGCCGAAACATCTGGACGAGAAGGTTGCCCGCCTGCACCTGATGAAGGTCGGCGCGATGCTCAGCGAACTGACCGACGAGCAGGCCAAATACATTGGCGTGGACAAGGCCGGTCCGTACAAGTCGGCAACTTACCGCTATTGAACCTGTTGTCGGCGGCGCCACCGGCCGGTGACGGCCGGAAGTGGCCGTCACGACGCGCAGGCCTTCGGCGTTTCCCTGGTCGGCCCCTGCGGGCTCCTCACGGGGGACGCGCGTCACTATTCGTTACCGGATCGGAGCCCCATGCGGATTGACCAATTGCTGGTTCAACGCGGACTGGCGGGCACACGCTCGCAGGCGCAGAGACTGATTGCCGATGGTGTGCGTTGGCGGCTGCTCGGCGACGAGTGGCATCGTGTGGGCAAGAACGGCGACGATGTTTCGCCGGATGCGGACATCGAGCTGCTGGACGATGCGCAGGCGCGGTATGTGTCGCGTGGCGGCCTCAAGCTCGCGGGCGCGTTGGCGCATTGCGGGTTGTCGGTGGCCAATGCGTTGTGCCTGGACCTGGGGCAGTCGACGGGTGGATTCACGGACTGTCTGCTGCAGGCCGGAGCCCGGCATGTCGTTGGCGTGGACGTGGGTCGTGGTCAGCTGGACCAGCGCCTGCGCGGCGACGCGCGGGTTGCCTGCCTGGAACAGATCAACGCACGGAACCTGACCGTCGACGACGTGTTGCCCGGCCTGCCGGGGGCGGAGCGGGAAGACGCATTCGACGGGTTCGACCTGATCGTTGGCGACCTGGCGTTCATTTCGCAGACGCTGGTGTTGCCGGCGGCGGTGACTTTGCTCAAGCCGGGCGGCTTCGTGCTGATGCTGGTCAAGCCGCAGTTCGAGTTGCAGCCGGGCCAGGTCGGCAAAGGCGGCATCGTGACCGACCACAGTCTGTACGCCGTGGTCGAGAAGCGTATCCGCGCGGCCCATCAGGCGCTGGGCCTGCGTGTCGCGGACTATTTTCCGTCGTCGATCCAGGGGGGTGACGGAAACCAGGAATTTTTCATCCATTCAACCCGTGCACAGGAGTGAACGCCATGCATGACACCCAATTGCCGATCAGCCTGGAGTTTTTTCCGGGCAAGACGGCTGAAGGCGCGGAGAAGATCCGCATGGTTCGACAGGCGCTGTATGCATTGAAACCCGAGTTCTGCTCGGTGACCTATGGCGCCGGCGGATCCACGCAGGAAGGCACGTTTGGCGCCATTGCCGAGATCATGGCCGAGGGCGTCGAGGCGGCGCCGCATTTTTCCTGCGTGGGCGCAACCAAGGCCAGCGTGCGCGAGCAGATCGCGATGCTGCAGGCCAAAGGCGTGACGCGCATCGTCGCGCTGCGCGGCGACGCGCCGAGCCCGTACGGAACCGAGGGCGAGTTCCGCCATGCGTCGGACCTGGTGGAATTCATCCGGGACGAGACGGGAGACCATTTCTTCCTGGAAGTGGCGGCGTATCCGGAAACCCACCCGCGGGCGCGCAGTCCAGAGCATGACCTGCATGCCTTCGCGATGAAGGTCAAGAGCGGGGCCAATTCGGCCATCACGCAGTATTTCTACAACCCGGATGCGTATTTCCGCTTCGTTGACGATGCGCGCCACATGGGTGTCAATGTGCCGATCGTGCCCGGCATCATGCCGATCACCAATGCCAGCCAGCTGATGCGTTTCTCCGACATGTGCGGCGCCGAGATCCCGCGCTGGATCAAGCTGCGCCTGCTCGCCTACCGCGACGATATCGCGTCGATCCGGGCATTCGGCCTGGACGTGGTGACCGGCCTGTGCCAGAAATTGCGCGCCGGCGGTGCGCCGGCGCTGCATTTCTACACGATGAACCAGAGTGCGCCGACGCTGGAGATCTGCCGCCGACTGGCGCTTTGAGGGCCGCCCAGCGTCCGATCGCGCGTTCGGCCGCGCGTGGTGAACCGTCGTGGGGAGCGGCTAAGATAGGCACCGATTCAGACTACCAGGCTCGCAACCATGAAGATTCTTGTGACCGGCGCTGCCGGATTCATCGGCATGACGGCCACGCTCCGACTGCTCGAGCGTGGTGACGAGGTCGTCGGACTGGACAACCTCAACGACTATTACGATGTATCGCTCAAGCAGAGCCGGCTCGACCGGCTCACGCCGCACCCGAACTTCCGCTTCATCAAGGGCGACGTGGCCGACCGCGAGGGCGTCGCAAAGCTGTTTTCCGTCGAGAAGTTCGATCGGGTGATCCACCTGGCGGCGCAGGCCGGTGTGCGTTACTCGCTGCAAAACCCGCATGCGTACATCGACAGCAACGTGGTCGGATTCATGAACATCCTGGAAGCCTGCCGTCACAACCAGGTCGGGCATCTGGTGTATGCGTCCAGCTCCAGCGTCTATGGCGGCAACACCCGCATGCCGTTCTCCGAGCACGACAGCGTCGACCACCCGGTCAGCATGTATGCGGCGACCAAGAAGGCCAACGAACTGATGGCGCACACCTACAGCCACCTGTTCGGACTGCCGACCACCGGTTTGCGCTTCTTCACCGTGTATGGGCCCTGGGGACGGCCGGACATGGCGCTGTTCCTGTTCACCAAGGCGATTCTCGAAGGGCGTGCGATCGACGTCTTCAATGAAGGCAACATGCAGCGCGATTTCACCTATATCGACGATATCGTCGAAGGTGTGCTGCGTGTGCTCGATCGTCCGGCGACGGCCAATGCGTCATACGATCCCTTGCAGGCCGACCCGGCTACCAGCAACGTGCCGTATCGCGTGTTCAACATCGGCAACAACAACCCGGTGCCGTTGCTCGACTTCATTGGCTGCATCGAGGAAGCGCTGGGGCGCAAGGCCGAGAAAAACCTTCTGCCGCTGCAGGATGGTGATGTGCCGGCCACCTACGCGAACACAGACGCCCTGCGGTATTGGGTCGGCTTCGTGCCGGCCACGCCGGTGAAGACCGGCATCAGCCGGTTCGTCGAGTGGTACCGGGACTATTACAAGGTCTGAGCGGGCAAGACACCACCTTGCCGCAGGTGCAGGATGAGCCCTGTCGCGGCGGCTTCGCACAATTCCAGCACCCGGTCGAAGCCTTGCGGGCCCCCGAAATAAGGGTCCGGTACCTCGCGCAGCGCCAGCTGCGGTGCGAATACCAGGAACAGATGCAGCTTTCCGCGGTGTTCATCGGGACAAGCCTTGTGCAGATCATCCAGGTTGGACTGGTCCATCGCGAGGATCAGGTCGAAACGTGTGAAATCGTCCTGCTTGACCCGGCGGGATCGTTTCTTGACGACCGGGTAGTCACGTTTGAGCAGGGCGGCTTTGGTGCGCGGATCGGGCGGCTCGCTGAAACGACCGGCCTGCGTACCGGCCGACTCGAACGAGACGCGGCCGGCCAAACCCGCCTGGGTCGCCAGGTGTGTCCCCACCATCTGCGCCATCGGGGAGCGGCAGATGTTGGCGGTGCATACCATCAGTATCTGGGTCATGGGGTGCGTTGGCCGCGTGAGCGTTGTGCGTTGTCGATCCGGCAAGCTTGCCACAGTGCGCCGCCAGGCGCTGGTGGTCGAGGTCAGGTCTGGCGATCCAGTTCCTGCTGCATGGTCGCGGCCAGGCGTGCGAACAGTACGAGTTTCTTCTGGGTTTCACGGTAACGCTCGGCAATGCGGGCCGATACCGCAAGCAGGAACTTGGCACCCATCGCCGGTTGCTCCTCGATCAGGGACTCGAGCGCATCGCGCGTGAGCACCGCGCATTGAATGTCGGTGCTCGCCGTACACGAAGCCGACCGCGGGCCGGTATCGAGCAAACCCATCTCTCCGATCAGGCTGCCCGGACCGAGCACCGTCACGGTGACCGGCTTGGTGCGGCTGACCGTGATGTTTTCAACCAGCACTTCACCATCGAGCAGCAGCACCATGAAGCCGGTGTTGACGGCGTCACCTTCGGTGATGAAGGTCTCTCCAGCGGGCACCGTTTCCGGGCGCATGTAGCTGACAACGATCTTGGCCTCGACCAGGCTCAGCGTCATCAGGGCACTGGGCGCTATCAGCAGTTGCGCGGCGCGGTCGCGGCTGCTCAGTTGGGGCTGGTGCGGAAGCGGCAGCGGATCGGTTGCGGCGAAGGGGGTGTCGTCCCGGCCACGTTCATGGTGCGCAAGTCCGTCGTCATCGCCTTTGCCCATGTCCAACGGGTCTTGCCGTGAAGAAGCCATTGCCTTTCCCTTTGCTGCGCCTGTACCCTTGGTCGACGTGGTTTGCTGCGGATGGTACTCCAGCGACGTCCGCGAGGCCAGCCAGAGTGCGCCAAAGCGGTTCCCGGGGCGCGACGCCGGAATTGCTGCCGTCATGTTCCACCCCATTACAGAATGACGGGCCGCTCGCTGGCAACGCCGCCGGGGAGCGGGTCAGGATCCTCGCAACGCGAAAGCGCAATCGGCGCGTGATAACAACAGATTTGTTGGCAGCTAGTGGCCTCGCTGACCCCAAAGGGGTTTGGCCCTGAGCCTTATGCCGCCATAATCATTGCCGCGGTGGCCGATTTGTTGCTCGGGTCAGGATGCTGGCATGGGCGTTCGCCCGACGCGACGATGGGGGAACGAGCCGGTCGATCTGCACATGGAAGGTATCTGGAGGCGAGGAAGATGGCGGATGAAGTAGCGGAAGAGTCAGCCGAGGTCAATTCCGAGCTGCCAGCCGAGGAAGTGATCAAGACCGGGCCGGTCGCGGTGTTGTCCCAGGTCGAGAAGACCTACCAGCTCGACAGCGTCAGCGTGCCCGTGATCAAGGGTGTGAACATCCTGGTGCGCCACGCCTGCTTCACCGTCCTGCTCGGACCGTCGGGGAGCGGCAAGACGACGCTGCTCAACATGATCGGCTGCATCGACCGCCCGGACAAGGGCGAGATCGTCGTCGCCGACACCAAGGTCGCTGAACTCAACGACGACGAGTTGTCGGATTTCCGGGCGAAGAACATCGGCTTCATCTTCCAGAACTTCAATCTGCTGCCGGTGCTCAGCGCATACGAGAACATCGAGTACCCGCTGTTGCTGGCGGGCGCGTCAGCGAAAAAACGCGGCACACGCGTACCCCGGTTGCTTGAAGCTGTCGGTCTCAGTGACCGGGCGAAGAACCTGCCAGGGCAGTTGTCTGGCGGCCAACGGCAGCGCGTCGCGATTGCCCGAGCACTGGCACGCAAGCCGAAACTCGTGATTGCCGATGAACCCACGGCGAACCTGGACAGCCAGACAGGCGCGGCCATCCTGAACCTGATGCGCCGGCTGGTGGAGCGATACGAGATTTCGTTTCTGTTCTCGTCCCATGATCCGGAGGTGATCAAGGCGGCCGACGATATTATTTATCTGAAGGATGGCTTGATACAGAAGATTCAGCGCAAAGGGTTTGGGGAGTCGTCATGATGATGACGTTCAATCTGGCGTTGCGGAATCTGTTGAGGAATCGGCGGAGGTCGTTGGCGACGTTGCTGGGTATGGCTATTGGCTCGACCGCAATCCTGCTGTTTGGCGGGTTCAAAGTCAATATTGGCTACGAGATGCAGACGACCCATGTCCAAAAGGACGGGCATTTGCAGATTCAGCATCGAGATTTCTATTTGTATGGTAGTGGAAATCCAACCGCGTACGGTATTTCAAACTACCTGAAATTGCTTGCGGCCATCCAGGGGGACGAAGTTCTGCGGGATATCGTTATGGTTGCAACACCTGCTTTGCAGTTCGGCGGAATTGCTGGCAACTATGCTGCAAGCGTGTCCAGAACAGTGATAGGCCACGGATATGTCGCTGAAGATATAAACCGAATGCGGCAATGGAATGACTTTGGATTACGAAGCAAGGCGCCGCTGAGTGCGATGGAGGGGTCCTCGCCTGACGCAGCCGTAGTTGGTACGGGTGTTGCGAGGGTCCTTCAACTGTGTGATGCGCTCAAGATCGATCGTTGTCCTAAACCAGAGCAGCAAGCGAAACCAGATGGTGAAGCCATCCCGGATGACATCGCTCAACTGGGAATGCTCGAGAAGCCTTCCGCCGGGGCGACAACGTCGCGCGGGGCTCCAAAGATTGAAGTGTTGGTCGTAAATGCCAGAGGTGCGCCGAACGTTGCGTCGCTGCAGGTTATTCGTGCCGAGGACCAGGGGATAAAGGAACTCGACGAAGTCTCGATGATCATGCACCTCGAGCGATTGCAGCAATTAGTGTACGGACGATCGGAACCCAAAGCCACTTCCATAATGTTACAGCTGCGACATTCGGAACAGATACCTTTGGCTCGCGCGCGACTGCAGCCAATTTTGGAGCGATTTTCCGCGGATCAACCGTTGACTGTTTTGGATTTTCAGGAGTTGAATCCGTTTTTTGTTCAAACGATGCTGATGTTCGACACTATATTCGGCTTCGTGTTCCTGCTAATCGGCAGTATTGTGCTGTTTACCGTGAGTAATACGATGAATACGACTGTCGTAGAACGAACCGTGGAGATCGGAACTCTACGTGCCATTGGTCTGCGACGAGGTGGTATCTTACGTTTGTTCGTGTTAGAAGGTGCTCTTCTTGGAATGTTTGGGGCAATGTTTGGTGCAGTGTTGGCATTGTTTCTGGCCTTTGTTGTCAACAACTCAGGGATGACTTGGCTTCCTCCTGCGAGCGTAGCGCCGTTGCCGTTTACGGTCTCGGTCTGGGGCCAGAATTCAATGATTGTCGGAACTACTTTGGGTCTTATTGTTATTGCAACGCTGTCAGCATGGTGGCCGGCCTATCGGGCAGCGCGACTCGATGTGGTCGAGGCGTTGCGACATGTTTGATGGCGGGGCATGATGACATGATGAATTTGTTGCGTTTTTTCGTGGTCGCGACGATTGTTGGTGCCGGTAGTGCCCATGCGGCACCTAGCGCTGACGCGATTCTTGCCGCCAGCGATGCGATTCGAAATCCGGGTCGCTCGTTCAGTGTGACTGTCACCTTGACGGATTTTCAGAAGGGTCGGCAGGTTGATACGAGCACCTTGCAGAGCTATTCGAGACTGCAAGTAAACGGTCAATACTCGAGCTTGGTGAGATTCGTCTTGCCTGCGCGCGACTTGGGTAAGTTGATGCTCAAGAATGGGAACGACATGTGGTTTTATGATCCGACGAACAAGGCAAGTGTTCGTTTGTCTCCTCAGCAGCGTTTGCTAGGACAGGCCTCCAACGGAGACGTTGCGACGGTTAATCTAGGCAAGGATTATCGACCAACGCTATTGGGCGAAGAAGAGGTCCAAAATGGCGAGCGTCAGATGCGCAAGTCATACAAACTTGGTTTGGTTGCAGTGTCTCCGGATGTCACTTACGCAAGCATTGAAATGTGGGTTGATATGGAGAATAGCAGACCTATCAAGGCTCGTTTTTTTGCAGAATCGTCCAAGCTACTGAAGACTGTTTATTACAGGAAGTTTCAATCTCAGTTGGGGGCGGAGCGCCCGACCGAGTCAGTAATCATCGATGGGCTTGATCCGCAAGCGGTGACTTTGATGCGGTTTTCGGACTACGTAGCACGTAACATTCCTGAAACTTGGATGCAGCGCGACTATTTGCCACGATTCCAACCCGACTGAAGCGATGAATATGATGAAAATGAGATTGGCTTTTCTCGGCGCGCGCGCCCTTGTGTCGTCACTCCTGGTTGTTTATGGGGTTAATGCAGCGGCGCAAATTGATGCGCTAAGTTTGGAGAGTGCTCCGGTCGAGAAGATTGAGGAAGTTGATTCGACCAGCAGCACCAAGATCTTTATTGAAGGATCCGTCGGAAACGCTTCGCAACGGTATGGTGCACCAAACGTAGATTTTGGTCGTGCTTCAGTTGATCTGACCTATTCCACCCGCTTTGGCACAGGGTTACGTCTGTTCCTTTCAGATCGGTTGGATGTCGTGCATCCGAAGGGTACGAGCGCTAATGGAACGGTCAATAGTTTGCGTGAGGCCTATTTTAGTTGGCAAGCTACGGGGTCAACAGCAGTTGATGTTGGCCGTATCAATCTACGTAACGGACCGGCGTATGGATACAACCCGACAGACTTCTTTCGGGATGGAAGTTTACGGGTGTTGACCAGCGCCGATCCTTTTGTGTTGCGGCAAAACCGAATCGGTTCGGTGATGGTCCGAGGTCAGAAGATATGGGATGGTGGGTCTTTGTCGTTCGCCTACTCTCCCAAGCTGGCAACACGGCCAGGAGTCGATGGTTGGAGTTTGGATCTTGGATCGACGAATAATCGTGACCGTGCATTAGTTACTGTGGGAACGAGGTTTAGTGAAAGCCTCAACTCACAAATATTTCTTTATAAAGAAGAGGGTGCCTCGCCGTCCGTTGGTGCGAATTTGACAGCACTCTTATCGGATGCGGCAACAGGACATTTGGAGTGGACTTACGGGCGTGAGCCCGATCTACTGAGTCATACCTTTTCAACAGCGCCAACGCGCGAGGTGACACGAAGCAGGTTCTCTGGAGGAGTCACTTATACGACTTTAAGCAAGACGTCGGTTACCGCTGAGTATCAGTACAACGGTTTCGGTCTTAATAAGTCAGGGTGGGATGTCCTTGCGGCTACACCAGGAGCACAACTCGCCTATTTGCAGGAAGCTCTGCGCCGACAGGAACTTGCCCCTAGACAAGCATTTTTGCTATACGTGACTCAAAAAGATATTTTGGTCAAGGATCTGAATTTGACTGCCTATCTACGGGTGAATGTGGAGGATCGGAGTAAGTTGGCTTGGTTTGAGTTGCGTCACCATTGGCCTAATTTCGATCTGAGTTTGCAAGTCCAGCAGAATATCGGGCGGGCCAACAGCGAATTTGGCGTCTTGCCGGATCGACGGTTGATTCAAGTGTTGGGGACCTATTATTTCTAGCTGTCCGCCGATGCTAGTATCGGTGTACTAATTCGGATCATGTTGACGTTTTGACTAGCTGAGTTTGTGCGGATGTGCCCAATTAGCTATTGATACGGGACTGTTTGGTGCGGCGCTAATTAGTGGCCGCAAATAGGTGGCCTTGCCCTTGAAAAGCGTATCCCTTGCTCAGTGGTTCAATCCAAGCAAGGAGAACGGAAATGACGAAGACGACAAACAGGGCGCGCTACACGCTCGAATTCAAGCAAGAGGCCGTGCGGCTGGTCGAAGGCGGTCAGAGCATCGCAGGGGCAGCACGCTCGCTGGGCGTGGTGGACCAGACGCTGTTCAACTGGGTCAAGGCGCATCGGGCCGGCAGACTCAGCGGCGCAGACAGTAAGGTCGTGAGCGCCGAGCAGATGGAGATCAGTCGGCTGCGAGCCGAACTGGCACGCGTGAAGATGGAGCGCGATATCCTGGGAAAAGCGACGGCGTACTTCGCAAAGGTAGGGAAGTGAAGTACGCCTTCATCCAGCGACACCGGCGCGAGTGGCCGATCTCGGTGCAGTGCCGGGTGCTGGAGGTCAGTGTGGCTGGGTTCCACTAGCACTTCGTGCGCCGGGCAAGCGCCTCGCACAGGCGCCACCTGAGCAACGACGCGCTGCTCGTGCACATCACAAGGCCATCCACGCCGAAACGCGCGGTGGTTATGGCTGGCCGCGTACCTGGAAGGAACTGCTGACCAGAGGTATCCGTGTCGGCAAGGAACGTGTGCAAAAGCTCATGCAGCTGCACGGCATACGTGCCAAGGGCAAGCGCCGATACAAGGTCACCACCGACAGCAACCATGACTTTCCGATCGCGCCAAACCTGCTTGATCGACAGTTCACCGTGACAGAGCCCGACAAGGTCTGGGCAGGCGACATCACGTACATCGCCACTGACGAAGGTTGGTTGTTCCTGGCCGTGGTGATCGACCTGTTCAGTCGGCAGGTGGTCGGCTGGAGCATGCGCCAGGACATCACGCGCGAGCTCGTCATCGATGCCTTGCGCATGGCCTGGTTCAAGCGCCATCCGACCAAGCTGGCCGGATTGATGTTCCATAGCGACAGGGGCAGCCAATACGCCAGCAAGGACTTCCGAGACGTGCTGACCGAGTATGGAATCACCCCCTCGATGAGCCGACGCGGCAATTGCTGGGACAACGCATGCAGCGAGACGCTGTTCGGGTCATTGAAAGTGGAACGACTGCAAGGGCAGCGCTTCAAGACGCGGCGCCAGGCAATGGACGAGGTCATCGCCTGGTTGTTTTGGTATAACCGGACTCGACTGCATTCGACACTGGCTTACGTAAGCCCGATGCGGTTCGAAGAAAACTGGCACGCCGATCACCCTCGGCAGGCCAGTGCATGACGTCGGCTATTGGATGCGGAATCCAGGGGCAAGGTCAGGCCTTCATTGAGTCGCAAGTAGAAAGGGGATCGCAAGCGACCCCCTTCAACCATCAGGCAAGTGCCTAGCTGAGTTAAGCGGCTTTGCGGCGGCGTTGAGTCAAACCGAGGCCTGCAAGCGCCAACCCCAAGAGTGCCAGCGAACCGGGTTCAGGAACTGCGAACGCAATGCTTCCATCCAAAGTTGACTGGCGGAACAGCGCGGTCGCTCCGCCCAGCGCCGGGGCGGCATCGCCAACCCACAGTTGGTTTGCGGTTGGCAACGGGGGGTTGACGTTCGTATCCACGACGAAGGTAACGCCACTGACCGGGTTTGCCAGCCATGCAGCATAGAAGTCGGGGCCAACGTCACCGTTCTCCCAGAAAGCCTGGGAAAAAGCTGTCGAATCGTCTGTTCCATTGCCGTCAAAGTCGAACGACACGTTGCCGGTCAACGAAAGATTGACGCCCTGGAAATCAGAGCCAGTCAAATTGAGCCTGAGCACTTGCTCTCCGTCGTTGGGATTGCCAGCACCAGACTGGTAGTACACGTTGAAGTAGCCCGATGTAAAGTTAACCTCCGTCCCTGTCGAAACTCCCATGATTTCATATTCATAGGTAAGCCCCCAAACTTTACCGCCAGTAATCGTGTCGCCGTACAGTGGGACAGTTCCACCAGCAACAAAGCCATTTCCATCAACGGGCGTGTTCAGCGCGTCAATGTTCAGATTGCCAGCGAAGGTCGGAAACTTCGGGTTGTTGATTGGGCCGCCAGGGGTGATGTCGATCGGAGTCGCAGCAAGTGAGACCTTCGGACCAGCACTGAATCCATACGACGTCATGACTGAAGAAATATTCGTGTCAATAACAACAGTCCCTGCTACAGACGGATCGCCCAAATAGATGGACGTGGCCAACGTACCGGTGTATCCCAACTCATCGACAGCATCGGTGCTTGTGCTGCCATTGGACCCAAAGTCGATGCCGTTGTTAAGGCGAATCGGCGTAGCGTAGGCACTGGTAGCAGCGGTCAGCCCAACGACTGCCCCCATTGCCAATGCAAGAAGAGATTTTTTCATGATGACACTCCGTTAGGTGAAGTTTGCTTGGCCGGGACCACCCCGGATGATCGCTATGAAGCATTTGTCGTGCCATGTGGAAGAATTTAAATTAAATCAATGACTTGACGAAGTTTGGATTGAGGTGGTGCTGCTTCGTGTAAAGCAGGCCGACATACATTCCCCTCCTGCGTGGCACTGGCCATGTCTCAGGACAAGGTGTCAGGCCAAAGCCCGGGCAGGTTGAAGTGAAAGACGCCCCCCGTCTGGCCGGTTTCACTGAGTGAGAACCGGCCGAACCCCCGCTGGGCGGCGGGCCGGCAGCTTCGGAGCGGCCGCGCGCGACGGCCTCTGGATCCTTCATGCCCTGCGGGTGGCGCTTAGCGCCGTGGAGTAGCTGAGTTGCACATTGCTCCGCGAGCAACTGCGGACAGCCGAATCTGGGCAGAGTTGCAGAAGGTCTGTGCGCCTTCAGGCTGCATGTGGCGTTGGTTCAGACTCCACTCGTCGCTCTGTTTGAGCATCATGGCACCTTCCATCCTGACGAGGGCCACATCGTTTGGGAAGATGCCCGGCACGTTGGATCGCCGCTTGATATGAGCGTTGAGTCGCTCTGGCGGTTTGGTGCTGTAGATCAGCGTCCATTACGCCTTGGGAAATGTCATGAACGCCCCGCAGGTTCGAGGTCCGCACCGGAACCAACGTGGATGCCGCGATTAATGGAGCACCGAGTTAGACCAAGATTGCGGAAAAGGCGCGCGATCCGGACATGCCCCAAACGCGCGAAGGCCAGCAATGGCATTTCGGCATGAAGATACATATCGGCGTCGACAGCCAGAGCGGCCTGGCGCACAGGGCCGTGGCCACCGCCGCCAACGTCCACGACAAGCATCCGGTACCCGATTTGATGCATGGCAACGAGAGCCGTGTGTATGGGGACTCGGCCTATGCCAGTCAGAAGGACCTGATCCAGGCCAAGGCACCCAAGGCCAGGGACTTCACGAACCAACGCATCCGCTACAACGGAGTTGTCGATGAGGTTGCCCCCGCCAAGAACCGCAACAAATCGCGAGTCCGGGCGCGAGTCGAACACGTGTTCGATGTGGTCAAGCGGCTCTGGGGCTTTGGCAAAATGCGCTACCGGGGCCTGGCCAAGAACGCCACACGCGCATTCGCGGCGCTTACCCTGGTCAACATCTACCTGGCCCGGCGAAGGCTGATGGCACAGGTGCGCCCATGGGCGAGGAAAACGGGCCAAAGAGCCCGCAAAACAAGTCCGTCGGGCCAATAGTTCGCTCGAATTTCATCCTGTCTCGGCGAACTCGGCCGGAAACCGATCTGCGTTCGCCTTTTTGCAGGCACTTTTTCAGCGTAGTCTTAGTTGGTGCTTCTTGATAGAAACTTACCGATTGCGTTGGCTAAGAGGCCAGACCCGGCATATATCCGTCAAGGCCGCGTGAACTAGTTGCACGTTTGGTACATCTCAATTGATCTGCCTCTCGGAAAGACCGAACCTCTGCACATTTGCGCTATATTCTGCAAGTCTGATAACGGTTTGCGCTCGTTTTGTGAAGGATTTGGTGATGATGTCGATCAACGGAATTGGTCAAGGAATGCTGCGTGGACTGATGGCGCTTGTTGCTGCTGTGGTGTTGGCTGGGTGCGCAAGCGGCCCCAAGTATCCGCCGGCGCCGCCAACGGCGGCGACCTCTGACTACAACTACATTGTGGGTCCTGGCGATAGTCTCAACATCATCGTCTGGCGCAATCCGGAATTGTCGATGTCTGTTCCTGTGCGGCCGGACGGCAAGGTCACCACGCCGCTTGTCGACGAATTGGTTGCCCAAGGCAAGAACTCCAGCGAGATCGCGCGTGATGTCGAGAAGGCGTTGAGCAAATATGTGCGCGACCCCATCGTCACGGTGATCGTGACGAGTTTCGTCGGTCCGTACAGCGAGCAGATTCGGGTCGTGGGTGAGGCGGCCAAGCCACAGTTTCTTCCGTACAAGCAAAAGATGACTTTGCTCGACGTGATGATCGCCGTAGGCGGCCTGACGGATTTTGCCGATGGAAATGCCGCGTCGATCCTGCGGGCGGCCGAGGGTGACAAGCGTTATGCCGTGCGCATCAAGGACCTGATCAAGCGTGGAGACCTTTCTGCAAACGTCGAGATGCGGCCCGGTGACGTTCTGGTGATTCCTCAGGGTTGGTTCTGATCGCCTTCTGGCGGGCCTGGTGTGTTGTCCGGCTCGCTGTGGTGCATGTATTAGTGGGTTGGGCCTGATGGATCAATACTGATGGAAGAGCTTTTAGGTCAAGTTGTCTCGGTCGCGAAGGGCATGTGGCGCCATCGCTGGCCGGCGCTCGCGGTGTCGTGGTTCATCGGCATCATTGGCATCGTGGTGGTGTTGGCCGTACCTGACAGGTACGAGGCGTCCGCCCGGATTTTCGTGGACACACAGTCCATTCTGAAGCCGTTGATGTCTGGCCTGGCAGTGCAGCCCAATGTCGAGCAGCAAGTCGTCATGCTCAGTCGTACGTTGATCAGCAGGCCGAATGTCGAGAAACTCATTCGCATGGCCGACCTGGATCTGGCTAGTACGTCCAAGGCTGCACAGGAAAATCTGATCGAAAAACTGACCAAGGATTTGCAGATTCGCAATACCGGCAGGGACAATCTCTACACCTTGGCCTATCAGGACGTCAATCCAGACCGCGCCAAGCGGGTGGTGCAGTCCCTGGTTTCGATCTTCGTCGAATCCAGCCTTGGCGCCACGCGCAAGGATTCTGACGCTGCGAAGAAATTCATCGATGAACAGATCAAGAGCTACGTTGTCAAGCTCGAGGAGGCGGAGTCCCGCCTGAAGGAGTTTCGCTTGCGCAACATGGAGTTGCAGGGCGCGGACGGGCAAGACATGGCGGGCAAGGCTGCTGCGATCGCCGCGCAGCTGAGCCAGGCCAAGCTGGAACTTCGTGAGGCCCAAAAGGCGCGGGATTCTGCCAAGCGCCAGATCGAAGAACAGAAGTCCCAGTCGTCGAACATCACGTCCCGCAGCATCCTCCAGGAGTCGGCGATCAATGTCTCGACACCGGAACTGGACTCTCGCATTTCGGCGTTGAAGCAAAATCTCGATGCATTGCTGCAGCGATTCACCGAGCGTCATCCCGATGTCGTGAACGCGCGCCGGCTGATCAAGGACCTTGAAGAGCAGAAGAAAAAGGAAATGGCAGAGCTGCGCAAGACCGCCATGGCCAACCCTATCGCGCCCGCAGGCCCGAACCAGAGCCTGATCACCCAGGAACTGGGTCGCATGCTGGCCGCCTCGGAGGTGCAGGTGGCTGCGTTGGGGGCCAGGGTCGGCGAATACGAAACCCGGTTGCGCCGTGCGCAGGAGTTGCTGAAGACGGCGCCGCAGATCGAGGCCGAGTTCGCGCAATTGAATCGTGACTATGGCATCCACAAGAAGAATTACGAAGACCTGGTGGCCCGTCGTGAGTCGGCATCCTTGTCGGGCGAGTTGGAAGGTTCATCCGGCTCGGTCGATTTCCGATTGATCGATCCGCCCCGGGCTTCGCAGAAGCCTGTGGCGCCGAATCGGCTGTTGTTGTTGCCTGTGGCCTTGATCGCGGCATTGGGTGCGGGGCTGGGGCTTGCGTTCGTGCTGAGCCAGTTGCGCGCCGTGTTCTTCGATGCACGTGCCGTTCGCAACACGATCGGCTTGCCGATACTGGGTGTCGTGACGCTGGTGCGTTCGGAGGCCGCTCGTGCCCGTGAAAGCCGCAGTCTGAAGAAATTCGGCCTGGCTTCCAGTGGCTTGCTGGGAATGTTTATTGCGGCCGTGGTTGTCCTGACCGTGCTCGCCAATCGGGCAGGGTGATCGTTGATGAGCAATCTGATTGAACAGGCGACTCAAAGACTGGCCCAGTTGCGTCGGGCCGGCGTCGACATGCCGGAGCCCGCAACGAAGCCGTCTCCTGCCCCCACTCCTGAGCGCGAGGCGGCGCGCAGCGTTCAACCTCCCGCCCCGCCGGCGCCGCCCAAGGTGCGAACGGCCACCTCGCGTCGCGTCGAATTGGATATGGATGCACTGGCGGCCGTCGGAATCGTGACGCCGAATGCGCCCCGCTCGCAGATCGCCGACCAATACCGCGTGATCAAGCGGCCACTGATCGGCAATGCGATGGGCAAGGGCGCGACCGCGATCGAGAATGGCAACCTGATCATGGTGACAAGTTCCGTTCCCGGCGAGGGAAAAAGCTTCACGGCGATCAACCTGGCCATCAGCATTGCCGCGGAACTGGACAACACGGTGATGCTGGTGGACGCCGACGTGGCGCGTCCGTCCGTCCTGCGCGTGTTGGGGCTTCCGCCCGGTCCCGGCTTGCTCGACCTGCTGCAGGATGAGACCGCCGATCTGTCGACGATGTTGCTCAAGACCAATATCGATACGCTGAGCATCCTGCCCAGCGGCACGCCCCATGATCGTGCGACGGAGATGCTGGCCAGTGACGCCATGACGCGCCTGATCGAGGACATGGGCAAGCGGTATCCGGACCGGATCATCGTGTTCGATTCCCCGCCGCTGCTGCTGACGACGGAAGCCCGCGTGCTGGCGACCCACATGGGGCAGATCGTCATGGTGATCCATGCCGAAAAAACGCTGCGCTCCGACGTCGAGGATGCCTTGCATACCATCGAACAGTGCCCGGTCAAGCTGTTGTTGCTCAACCAGGTTCGCACCAGTGCCGGTGGCGGATATGGTTATGGCTACAAGTACGGCTATGGCTACGGCTATGGCGACAAGGCGGTGTGAATGGCCCGTGAATCCCGGATCGAGGAACTGACGGAGCGGCCATCGCCAGCAGAGTCGACGCTCGGCGTGTTGGGTGTCATGTCGCTGCTGGCACTGGCTCCGACAACGGTGCTTGCCCAGGACGGTGGCGCAAATGCGCCACGGTGGTCGGTGGTGCCCCGCGTTTCAGTCACCGAGCGATACACCGACAATGTTTCACTGCGCAGCACGGGCAAGAAGTCCGAACTGGTCACAACCGTCAGCCCCGGCATCAGCATTCGCAGCAACGCGGGCCGCCTGAAGGGTACGTTCGACTACTCCTTGAACGAGATCATGTATGCGCGCGGCAGCTCGGCGCGCCAGTCGCAGAATTCCCTCAACTCGGCCTTGTCGCTGGAGGCCGTCGACGGTTTCGCCTTCGTCGATTTCAGCGGGGCCATATCGCAGCAGTCCGTTTCCGCCTTCGGAACACCGTCCACGGATGGATCATCGCTCAATGGCAACTCGACGGAAACGTCCACGTTTCGACTTTCGCCGTACCTGAAGGGAAACTTGGCAGGGGTCGCCGATTACGTGGTCCGGTACGGATGGACCACGACAAATTCGGACGACGCCGGCACGTCCGACATTCGGACGACCGACGCGTCGATCGGACTCAGTGGTGCTGTACGTGGCGGACCGCTCGGGTGGAGCGCTGGCTGGAGCAGCCAGGACGTCAAGTACAGCCTGGGCCGCTCGATTCAGTCCGATCGACTGAACGGGGCATTGACCTACGCCTTCAATCCGCAAGTCAGCGGTTCCTTGCTGGTATCGCGCGAGTCGAACAACTACACGTCTGCTGCGAAGCAGACCTACGGGTCTGCCGGCCTGGGGCTGAACTGGCGTGTGTCGGATCGAACCACGATTGCCGCACAGATCGAGAACCGCTCGTTTGGCCAGTCACACAACATCAGCATCTCGCACCGTACGGCCCGCACGGCGTGGCGTTTTTCCGATGTTCGTGATGTGGCGAATTCACCGGCGCAGTCCGGTGTCACCACGCTGGGTTCGCTGAGCGACCTGCTGTTCAACCAGTTCTCGTCGCTGGAGGCCGATCCGCTGAAGCGGGCGGAACTGGTCAGCCGTTTCATGCAGGACAACGGCTTGAGCGCAGATGCGCAGGTGATCAGCAACTTCCTGACGTCCTCCGTATCGTTGCAGCGGCGGCAGGAGGCGTCGTTCGCGCTGCTCGGTGTGCGCGACACCATCACGTTTGTCATGAATCGCGGCTCCAACAGTTCTCTGGGTACCTTCGTGACGGCCGTGGACGATCTGTCGACGAACACGGTTGTGCACCAGAGCGGCTTCAGCATGTTGTATGCGCATCGCTTGACGCCGGACATGTCGATGAATGTCCTTGTCTCGCGCCAGAGTACGTCGGGCAATGGCGGTGCGTCGGGTACCACGTTGCGGGCGCTCGACTTCAGCGTGTCCAGTCGACTGGGCCGCAACATGAGTGCCAGCGTCGGCGCACGGCGGGTGTTCTTCGACAGTGCGACCAATCCGTACACGGAAACTGCGTTGACGGGTAACCTGAATGTGCAGTTCTGATTCATGTACGAAGCTTTTTATGGGCTGACCAGCAAGCCTTTCCAACTCAATCCTGATCCCAGCTTCTATTTCGGTAGCAAGCAGCATCGGCGTGCCAAGGCCTACCTGGAGTATGGCCTGTTGCGCAACGAGGGTTTCATCGTCATCACCGGCGAGATCGGTGCCGGCAAGACCACCATCGTGCGAGGCCTGCTCGACAGCATGGACCCGAATACGGTCACGGCCGCCAACCTGGTGAGCACCCAGCTGGACGCCGAAGACACCTTGCGCATGGTCGGGGCCGCGTTTGGCGTGCGTGTCAAGGACGTGTCCAAGGCCGATCTGCTGATGACGATCGAGGCCTTCCTCGTGACCCAGGTCAGCGAAGGCAAGCGCAGCCTGCTGATCGTCGATGAAGCTCAGAACCTGACGCCGCGGGCCGTCGAAGAGCTCCGGATGTTGTCGAACTTCCAGTTCGGCAAACAGGCACTATTGCAGACCTTCCTGGTCGGGCAGCCCGAGTTTCGCGAAATCCTGCAACATCCGAACATGCAGCAGCTGCGGCAGCGGGTCACGGCGACCTGTCATATCGGTCCGCTGGATGTCGAGGAGACGCGGGGCTACATCGAGCACCGGCTCAAGTGCGCCGGCGGTACGGGCAAGCCGGAATTCGGCGACGGGGTCTTCGAGGCAATCTTCAAGGCCACGGGCGGCATTCCCCGGCGCATCAATTCGGTATGCGACCGGCTACTTCTGCTGGGATTCCTGGGCGACAAGGAGCGCCTGACCTTGGAAGATGTCGACGAGGTCGTCAACGAGTTGCACGAGGAAGGTGGCGCCGGAGCCGCGCGGTTGGTCTCGTCCCGGGCTCCGCTGGAGCACGGATCGTCTGGGGGTGTGGCTGACGAGCTGGTCGATATCGACCTGGCCAAGCTCCAGCAAGGCATCGCCCCCTTTGCGGACAGCCTGTCCGGCCAGTTGTCCACCCTCAGCGCAGAGCATCACGGAGACCGTCTGCAGCGTCTCGAGCGCAGCCTGATGCGGCTCGAGCGTGTCAACCTCGAGATCCTGTCGATGTTGCAGAAGATGGTCGCCGCTGTGCGGCGTTGATGGAGTGGTTGCCATGATGCCCTCTGCCATCACCAATGCGCTGACGATCGATGTGGAAGACTATTTCCAGGTTTCGGCGTTCGCTCCGCATATTGCGCGCTCCAGTTGGGACAGTTGTGAATGCCGTGTGGAGCGTAATGTGGGGCGCATCCTGGACCTGCTGGCCGAGCGCAAGACACGCGCGACGTTCTTTACCCTGGGCTGGATTGCCGAGCGGTATCCCCAGTTGATCCGGCGCATCGTCGAGGAGGGCCATGAACTGGCCAGTCACGGTTACGGGCACGAGCGCGCCAGTGACCTGAGCGAGGCGGCGTTCATGCAGGACATCACCCGTTCCAAGGCCTTGCTCGAGGACCTGTGTGGTGTCGAGGTGCTCGGATACCGGGCCCCGAGCTTCTCCATTGGTGAAGGCAATCTGTGGGCATTCGACTGCCTGCTGCGGGCGGGTTACCGCTACAGCTCCAGCATTTATCCGATCCGCCACGATCACTATGGCATGCCCGACTCGCCGCGGTTCGCCCATGAGGTTCGGCCGGGTCTGCTGGAAGTGCCGATCACCACGCTGCGCATGCTCAACCGGAACCTGCCATCCAGTGGCGGCGGCTATTTCCGCTTGTTGCCATATCCCTTGTCGCGCTGGATGCTCGCCCGCGTCAACCGCGACGATGTGCAAGCCGGCGTGTTCTATTTCCATCCGTGGGAGATCGACGTGGACCAGCCGCGGATTGCCGGCATCAGCGCAAAGACGCGGTTCCGACACTACGTCAACATTCATCGCATGGAGGCGCGCCTGGCTCGGTTGCTGGGGGATTTCGCCTGGGGGCGCATGGACGAGATCTTTCTGTCCCGGAGCACACCTACGCCCGAGCCAGCCGCTGCAACGGTCGTTGCGTGAGTCAGCGGTGATGGAGGTCCAGCGTTTGATGCCGGGGGACGCAGCGAATGCGCAGCTGTGGGATACGTTCGTCCAGACCTGCCCGCAGGCGACCTTCTTCCATCGGTCCGGCTGGCAGCAGGTGATAACACAGGTGTTCCGCCACGATACCTATTTCCTGTTCGCACGTGAAGGCGAGGACATCAAGGGCGTATTGCCGCTGGCGCATGTCAACAGCCGCTTGTTCGGCAACGCGTTGGTGGGCCTGCCATTTGCCGTTTACGGCGGTGTTGCTGCCGACACGGTCGCAGCGGCGGACGCGTTGGAGGAACATGCTCAGGCCTTGGCCAGGCGTTTGCGCGTACAACACCTCGAATTGCGCAACATGGACCGTCGACACGCGGACTGGCCGACGCAGGACTTGTACGTGACCTTTCGCAAGGACTTGTTGCCGCAGGAGGATGCCAACATGCTGGCGATACCCCGCAAGCAGCGGGCCATGGTCCGCAAGGGCATCAAGAACGGACTCACCAGTGCGATCGACGACACCGTAGACGCGTTTTTTGCGTTGTACGCCGACAATGTGCACCGCCACGGAACACCGGCTCTGCCCAAGTCGTACTTCCGTGCGTTGCAGCAGGTATTCGGCCCCGATTGCGAAGTGCTGACCGTGCGCTCGCCGGATGGCCGCCCGCTCAGCAGCGTGCTGAGTTTCTACTTCCGCGACGAGGTGCTTCCGTATTACGCGGGGGACGACACGTCGGCCCGCGAACTGGCCGCCAACGACTTCAAGTACTGGGAACTGATGCGCCGCGCCTGTGCCCGTGGCATCAAGGTGTTCGATTACGGCCGCAGCAAGCAAGGTACGGGCTCGTTTGCGTTCAAGAAGAACTGGGGTTTCGAACCGCGGCCGCTGCACTACCAGTATTGCCTGTACCAGCGTGATGCGATTCCGCAGAACAACCCGTCGAATGCCAAATACAAGTTGCTGATAGCCACCTGGCGACGCATGCCGATCGGGCTAGCCAACTGGCTGGGGCCGTTCATCGTGCGCAGTCTGGGGTGAAAGAAACCAACATGGCCCGGATTCCAGCGCAGCCTCACGATGCAGATGCGGGTCTTCGCGCCGCCCGTCATGCGCTGAATCACTGCTCATGAACACCCCGACAACTGCGCAACCTACCGCGTCGACCTGGCGCAGCGCCTTGCTGGCGCTCGTGTTGTTGCTGGTCGTCATCCTGACCGCCTATCGGGAGACCGCGTTGGCAATGGTCACGATCTGGTATCGATCGGAGACCTTCACCCACGGCTTTGTCGTGTTGCCGATCGCCTTGTGGCTGGTGTGGCGTCGCCGCGCGCTCGTCGCGCGTTTGACACCTTCGCCCAGCCCCTGGTTGCTGTTCGTGTTCGCTGGCCTCGCCTTGATGTGGCTGCTGGGCGATCTGGTCGCTGTCAATTCCGTCACGCAACTGGCCATGGTGGCCATGATGGTTGCCTCGGTTCCAGCGGTCCTGGGTTTTTCGGTGGCGGCCGCCATTGCCTTCCCGTTGGCCTTCATGTTCTTTGCCGTACCCATCGGGGAATTCATCATGCCCCAGCTGATGGATTGGACGGCCGATTTCACGATCCTGGCATTGCGCCTGTCTGGAATCCCGGTTTACCGTGAAGGCCTGAATTTCGTGATTCCCACCGGCAACTGGTCGGTTGTGGAGGCCTGCAGTGGTGTCCGGTACCTGATCGCGTCGCTGACCGTCGGCACCTTGTACGCTTACCTGAACTACCAATCCACGCAACGCAGGCTGCTGTTCGTGCTGGTGTCGATCCTGGTCCCCGTCGTTGCCAACTGGCTGCGTGCCTACATGATCGTGATGTTGGGACATTTGTCGGGGAACACGATCGCAGTCGGAGCCGACCACCTCGTATATGGCTGGGCATTCTTCGGCGTCGTGATCCTGCTGATGTTCATGATCGGCGCGCGCTGGTCGGAGCCGGAATACGGCCTGGCGACGTCGGACACTGCGCGGCCCGTATCGAACGCCAGCG
>CAXBDR010000011.1:0-36379 GCA_963974265.1 uncultured Rhodoferax sp. | reverse complement strand
GCCAGCACTCGATCAACGGCCAACTACGACAAGGGAACTGCGTTTTCTAGGTTGATTGGAGCCTTGTGCGACGAGACTTCGACCTGCCTGGGAACCGGTCGGTCGGACGCCAGACAACAAAAAAAACCCCGCAAACACGAGGTCTGCGGGGCTTTTGCAGGTCTGTATCGGACGATACGAAACCGTTTTCTGGCGGAGTGGACGGGACTCGAACCCGCGACCCCCGGCGTGACAGGCCGGTATTCATCTCAATAGAATCAAACACTTACGCGCGATTCGAATTCCAAAGCCCTGCAAAAACTTGCAAGTTCTTGCAGGTACTTGCGGAAAGTATTCCAACTCGCACCTCGCAATTTGGCGGACCCGCAAGCCGCGAAACCTTCAACAGCAAGACGGCAGCAGAACCGTCGGACCCATCAAACGGCCGAACCGAGCAAGTCGATTGCAGCGACACGCTTGGGTGGCCTCACCCAGTCGAGCCCTTCGAGCTTGAGCCACGATGGCGTCGTCTTGTAAAACGCGATTCGTCGGGCATCGCAAGACTCAACGGCCTCGCCGGTGATCACAAGCCAGGCCTTGGGGCCCTTCCCCCGCTTCACAGCCAGTGGATAGAGTGGGCTGCGTTTTCGAATGCCTCGGTAAACCGCGTCACTCGTCACGCCATAGCGGTCGGCAACCTCTTCGACGGTGTAGTCATCGTAATCGGGACGAACACCCCGCATTTCGATGCTCATCATTCGCCGGGCGCAAACGACTTCGCTCGACTGATAGTTCATAAATCGAATGGGCAAGTTGCAATTCCTTGTAGATGGACCCGATCGAAGAAATATCAACCTGACGCCAAAAACCTGTCGCGCCGTGACGTTGCATGGAACCAATTGCACGCTGAACATTCCGCGATTCTGAGATTGGACCTGAGGTCAAAAAATCAACCGACCGCTTGGACACTCGTGTCAGACCTCGAACTGACCGCCATGCAACAAAAAATCCGTCCACCTTCTGAAAACGATGATTCCGCATCGGGCCCTGACGTTTGCCTGCTTTTGACGAAGCAAGAGCTCGCAGAGTTGACTGGCACCCGCCAGGGAGCTCGCCAGCGTCGCTGGCTGCAGGATCGCGGCTGGCCGTTCCTCGACGCCTTGGGTCGGAACTCTTACCCTCGCGTCTCCACGGAGGTCGCTCGGCAGCATCTGGCTGGACGTGCGTCGACGCCAGCCGCAAGCAATAAGCGCGGACCGAACTTTGCAGCATTGGCGGCCGTCGGCGCCGGTGGCTTCGGGAGAAAGGCATGAGGCGCCGCAAGGTCAACGACGGTCTGCCGCATCGTGTGTACGAACGACAGGGCCTCTCGGTGTACTCGATCGGATACAAGAGCCAGGACAACAAATGGGTGTTTCGACTTCGATGCGACGTTTCCGACAAACGAAGAATTGCACAACTGCGCAAAGAGGCCGTCGTCCGCGTACTGCGGTTCAAGGTAGAGGAAAACGAAATCGTGACCATCCAGCAGCTTTTTGTTGCATGGATCGCGCGCCAGGAAAAACTCATAGCCCAGCCCAAGGCCCGTGGTAGCCGCAAGAAGTCGACCTTGGATGAGAATAAACGTGAGTCGAAAGTCGTGTGCCGCGTCTTTGGTGATATGGCCATCGTGGATCTGGAATATCACCATGCAGCGACATATCAGGATACGTGTGACGAGGCGGGACGCGGACCCAAAGGCGACAAAGAACTCACGCTGTTGAGCGTCGCATTGAACTTTGCGCGCCGGCGAGGCATCATCCAGGTGAATCCGCTTGTGGGCCTGGAAAAGCTGCCCTCGCGTCCGAGCGAACGGTATGTGACAAGCGAAGAGCTTGACCTGGCTGTGAAAGTTGGCCGACGCATGGGCGGATCGATGCTCATAACCGCATTGGCCCTCCAGGCGGGATACCTGTGTGTTCGGCGGTCCGTTGAGGTTCGGGACCTGCAGCTGCAGGATCAATGTAGCGAGGGCATCTGGTGGACTGATGGCAAAGTTGAAGCAGGAGCGACCCCCAGACGCGTCCTGATCGAGTGGTCGACTGAGCTCAGATCGGTTATTCGCGAAGCGATCAGAATCCGCCCTCCGACCTGCGTGGGCCCGTTCATCTTTGGCACTCAACACGGCGAAAAATATACCAAGGGCGGCTGGAAGGCCAATCTTGCTCGCCTGATGCAAGGCTGCATCGAGGAAGCAAGTCTGAGCAACATCCCATTCAAAAAATTCAGCTTGATGGACATGCGACCCAAAGCCGTCACCGACAAGATGGCCAGCGGCCAAAGAGATGCTGTAGAAGCCACGCTGCATACCTCAAGCCGAATGGTCGAAACGGTATACGAAAGATTGCGAACACGAAAGGCAAAACCCGTGAAGTGATCCCGGCAATCAGGCCATAAATCAACAAAGCAGGAGTGATCAACATGCCCAGGACCAAGATTGACGAGCAGAGCGTGTTCGCGGTCTGCGACCGGATTTTCATTGAAACCGGCCGCGACCCGAGCTATCAGGACATCACCGACGAACTCGGGGGCAGCAACTCCACCGTCAAGCCATTCATCCAAAGCTGGCTAGACCAGCCCAGGCCGGCGCGACAACCAATGCCAGACACTCTGCAGACCACGGTGGCAAGCTTCGTGCAAGTGATCTGGGGCCACGCATTGGCAACTTCTCAGAAAGCCATGTTGCCCGTGATCCGCGAAACTGAAGACGCTCATAAGCGTAGCCAAGGTCAACTGGCTAGCGCCATGCAGACAATCTCAGAAGTCGACCAGGAGCGCGACGGCCTGAAGGTCGAAATCCAAAGGCTCATGGCAACCAATGCCGAACTGCACTTCAAGCTGGGTGCCAACGACACGCTGACCAAGCGATGTGAGGGGTTAGAACAAACAATCGAGGTCCTGAGTCAGGAACGTGAACAGGCGCTGGCGCAGATCAGTGGCGCGCAAGGACAGATCGACGCGCTGGAGCGTCAATTGGTCAACATACTCGGCTCGATCAAATCGCCGCCAAAGTCCAGCCGCAAGCGCAGCCAAATATCCACGATCAGAGCAGGTAAGACTCCTGCATGAATAGAAGCGATCCAGCGCGAGAAGATGGTTCGCAGGAACGTAGGCACCCGTAGGAACTGTAGGCTACAGTAGCCTGTTGGCGCCGACGTCAAATTGACCCAGAGGGGACACGGTTTATTGTTGCCCCATCATGTCAGTCGGGAAACCGGCGCTGAACATCGCTTTCAGCGTCCTTGAGTTGGGGCGATCAGAATCGTCGCCTGGTCAATGCGTAATCGGCCGCGACGCCCCCGACTTCCAGATTCATTGCGGTAAATTGCTGCCACGAACCGCAATTGCACTCTCTGACTGCTATTCACCGCAATCTACAACTACACCAGGGTTTCTGGGTCGCAGCGATTTTGGTCTCTTACCCATTAAGGTGAATATCGCCGGATGAAGGGTTTAAGCCAATATTGAACCGGCGCGGACACCAATATGTGAATCGACCCGGGTTTTGTAGGCTGTTGTCACCGGCGCTTGGTTGACCCCCACCCGGTCAAACGCGCACCGGCAGCAACAGGCCAGGGCAACGGGTAGCATCGTCATATGACAGCTCAAATCCATGATTCAGTCAACTACCGTGATAACGAGCACGCGCTTGTTGCCTACAGCGATGGCGAGCCTTTTTCTCCGGTAAAAACCGGATACTCGCCGGTGCCGGCAGGCACCGCCTGCTGGCGCGGATATGTCTGCAGATACCGGGTAAAGGACAGCGTACTGCACTTGAATGAGCTGCGTATAAACCACCGGACAGCCGATGCGCAAAGCCCAAGGCGCCAGCAACCGCCCGAATTGAACGGCATCGCAGGCACATGGGACAGCGCGTCATTTGGTCCCGAATGGCAATTCCACGACGTTGACCTACCACTTGCCTACACGGGCGGCCTTGTGATCGGGCACAAATTCATCCGCAGTCTATACGTGCATATGGGATTTCACCCGGCCTGGAACTACGAACATGTTGACGAACTGCGATTCGAACAGGGGCGGCTTATCGAGGCTCGTGCAGCAAGTGCTGACATTGCGCGCCTGCGCATGCGCATTCAGCGCGGACTTGAGCTGCGCCACGAGGTCACGCCGAACCAGATCGATCAATGGCTTGCTGACTGCTTTGATCTCGACTACTGCCGCAATTCCCCTACTTAGCGCAAGCGGTTGCTGAAATATTGCGATTGTGGTTTGTGTCATTCCCGATCCGGAACGGTGTCATGCCCCCCGGTTGCCTTGCTGCACGAGCGGGCGCAAAGCGCGCACGCGACAATTTGAGTGCCGTGACCGGCAAGAAGCGCTGGGATCCAGCCTCCCACCATCTGAAGTCGTTGACGGAGACCAAATTTATCCCAGGCATTCTGGGACAGGTACAGGCCGGACGGGGTGTCAACGACAAGCGTGCCTGGCTCACTGAGGTGAACTGCAATCGCCTTGACTCCCAGGTGAAATCCCCGGCGGCATGGGGCAATCGAGCACACTGGCGAACGCACGCAACAGTTCCACTTCTGCCGGTGTCGCTCTCTGGTCTTGCCAGGTGCTGATGACACAGGCCGTCAACAAGCGTGACCTGTCCATGGGGGCCAATAGGTCCAGCTTGCCCAGGGCCTGATCCAGGTCAGCCATTCGAATCTGATCCTTCGCCAACAATGCCAGTCCGTTGGCAGCCAACGCGTGGGCGGAGGCGTCGAACGCGCTCTGCGCACTGTCCTGATCCGCCGAGCCGGCGTATGCGATCACCGACAAGACCAGACCAAACTCCCGCGTGAGTTGTCCTGGATCCACACGCCGTGCCGTTTTCAAAGATGATTTGTCAAAGTGTCCCTCCAGATGGCTGAACAGAATTTTCTGCAACGACCATTCGAACAGGTCGACTCTGGCGTCCATGTTGATCAGCGCCAACAAGTTTTCCTTGAATGACGGGTACTGGCTATCCGATAGCTGCTTGAGCGCAGCAATGGCAATGTCGATGATCGGCAGCCGGAACTTCCCCTCAAGCCCATCCATCAGCGGCATCAAACGCGTCGTCAACGCATATACGTGTTCGTCGGCACGGCGTTGCAACAGCGCCAGTTGTTGTTCGCGCAGTGCTGCCCCCTTGTCGAGCAGCAGGCAGTAAATCACGGCGCGCGCGCCATAGGGTTCACGCGCTGCGTCACGTATCGCCGTGGGCAATTCAGCCAGCAACGACCGGGCGTACAGGACCGACTCCTGCGTTGGTTGAGCCATTCGATCGATCATTGCGACGGCGTCGGCTGCTGCTGCGCCTGCCGCGACAGTTGCCATGTTTCGGGCCATGTCAGTGCGTGCTGTAGCCGATGTGTCATTGACTGGAGGCTGACTTTCAGCGGGTGGCGGGGGCGCCGAGACGTCAAACTTGCCATCCCACTGCGGATCGATGCGCAAGATGCGATCGGCCAGCGGCGGATGGGTGGACGACAGCCACTGTGTGAAGCCTGTCACGCCCTGGGCGAAGAAGGCATGACTGACTTCGGGCGCACCCGGGTTGCGCACGATGGAGCCCGACTTCAGCCCTCCAATCTTCTTCAATGCACCCGCGATTCCCATCGGGTTACGGGTGAACTGGACCGCCGATGCATCTGCCAGGTATTCCCGCTGTCGACTGACTGCGGCCTTGATCAGGCCGCCGAAGAAGGTACCGGCAAAACCAATCACCATCAGCCCGACCGCCAGCGCCATGATGGCGGCGCCACTGTTGTCATTGCCGCGCCTGCGCCCCGAGAACGATGCCGAGTACATCAGGTAGTAGCCCAGAATGCCCAGCACCAGGATGCCATTCAAGGCCCCTATCAGGCGAATGTTGAGCCGCATGTCGCCATTGAATATGTGAGAGAACTCATGGGCGATGACACCCTGCAACTGATCCCGGCTCAGCTGCTCGATCGCCCCCTGTGTGATTCCGAGTACCGCGTCGCGCGGCGAGAATCCCGCAGCGAAGGCATTGATGCCCGGCTCGCCCGCCAGCAGATACACCGGTGGCGCTGGCGTTCCCGACGCAATGGCCATTTCGTCGACGACATTGAGCAGCTTGCGCTGGTTGGGTTCCTCGGTATTGCGGGGAATCAACTGGCCACCCAGCGACTCGGCGACGACCTTGCCGCCCGCAGACAAGGCCATCATCTTGTACAAGCTTCCGACCAGCACCACCACGCTGACGCCCGCGCCCACGGTGGCGAACATCTTCCAGTCCATTTGCGCGACAAAGGTCTGGCCATCTCGCAATTGCTGGCTATTGACAAAGCCAAACACCACCAGCGCCAGCAAATTGGCCATGACGATCAATGCGATCACGGCGACGCCAAACAGCACGATCAGCAAGGTCGTGTGCTTTTGCGCGCGCTCCTGGGATTCAAAAAAATTCATCGGGCAACTGCCAGGTAGCGGGCTTCAATCAAAACGACACCTTCGGCGCCGCCTGGATCTCGGCGCTGTCGGCGAATTCGAGCAACGCAGCGTCCTGTGAGTGGCCAAACATGGATGCGAAAACAACCGGCGGGAATGACTGCTTGTAGGTGTTGTAGGCCATCACCTGGTCATTGAATGCCTGGCGTGAAAACGAAACCTTGTTCTCCGTTGACGTGAGTTCCTCGCTCAGTTGCATCATGTTCTGGTTCGCCTTGAGGTCCGGATAGGCCTCCATCACCATCTTCATGTTCATCAGGGCACCGGACAGCCGTCCTTCGGCGCCGACCAGGCCCTTCATGGCGGTGGCATCACCAGGCGCCGCCGCGGCGCTGGACAACATGCTCGATGCCTCGTTACGCGCCTTGACGACCGACTCCAGCGTTTCGCGTTCATGCTTGATGTACGCCTTGGCGGTCTCGACCAGGTTGGGAATCAGGTCATAACGGCGCTTGAGTTGCACTTCAATCTGGGCAAAGGCGTTCTTGTACCGGTTTCTCAGCATGACCAGCTTGTTGAAGATCGCTATCAGGAAAAACACCGCCAGTGCGATGACGACGAGGATGACTATCAGTGTGGTGCTCATGGATTGCCTTTTGATTGGGTTGTTTGGGACTTAGGAGAATTGTTCTGATGGGTCATTCGTTTGGCCGAAGTCAGTGCGTAGGGCACTGCCCGGCCCATTGGTGGCCAAAATGGCGCACCTGGGCGGCGCTCCAATGACCCACTTGTTGCAGGCGGTTCAGGGTGTTCACCTGTTGTAGGGGCGGCGCGCTGCTTCTCAAAGTTGCTCCAGCTTCGCTCTGCGCAGCCGTAGCGCGTTAGAGATGACAGAAAATGAGCTGAGGCTCATGGCCAGCGCGGCGATCAGCGGCGACAACAGCCAGCCTGTCAACGGGAACAGCACGCCCGCCGCCAAGGGCACGCCGAGTGCGTTGTAGACAAAGGCAAAACCCAGGTTCTGCTTCATGTTGGCCACGGTCGCCTCAGACAAGGCCCGCGCCACCGCGATGCCGCGCAGGTCGCCCTTGACCAGCGTGAGCTGCGCGCTGTTCATCGCCACATCGGTGCCAGTGCCCATGGCGATGCCGACATCGGCACGCGCCAATGCCGGCGCGTCATTGATGCCGTCACCGGCCATGGCGACGACCCGGCCCTCCTTCTGCAGCTTCTCGACCAGGGCGAGCTTGTCGGCCGGCTTGACCTCGCCATGCACCTCCTCGATACCCAGGCGCTTGGCGACCGCACGTGCCGTGGTCAAACCATCTCCCGTGGCCATCACGATACGCAGCCCCGATTTGCGCAGCGCGGCCAGAGCGTCGGGCGTTGTCGACTTGACTGGGTCGGACACCGCCAGTAGGCCGGCCAGCTGACCGTCAACCGCCAGATGCATCACGCTGGCACCCTGGCGGCGCAATTCCTCGGCCTGCGCCTTCAGTGCGTCGACCTTCACACCGAGTTGCTCCATCAGCGCGGTATTGCCCAAGGCCAGCGCCTTGCCTTGCACGTTGCCGCGCACGCCGATGCCCGACTCGGAGTCGAACTGCTCGGGTTTGGCCAGCTCAAGGCCCTGCTCGCGCGCCGCCGCAACGATGGCTGCGGCCAGTGGATGTTCGCTGCCCTGGTCCAGGCTGGCCGCCAGGCGCAGCACATCCACATCCTTGAAACCTTCGGCGGCCACCGCTTTCTCGTAGACGGGTCGGCCTTCGGTCAGCGTGCCGGTCTTGTCGACGATCAGCGTGTCGATCTTGCGCAGGTTCTCGATCGCTGCAGCGTCACGAAACAGCACGCCGTTCGTCGCACCTTTGCCGGTGGCGACCATGATCGACATCGGCGTGGCCAGGCCCAATGCGCAGGGACAGGCGATGATCAGCACCGCCACTGCATTGATCAGGCCAAAGACCCAACCCTGTTCGGGGCCAAACAGTCCCCAGGCGATGAAGGTCAACGCGGCGATGGCCACGACAACCATGACGAAGTAGCCAGCCACGAGGTCAGCCATGCGCTGCATTGGCGCGCGCGAACGCTGCGCTTGCGCCACCATCTGCACGATCTGCGATAGCACAGTGGCCGAGCCCACGTGTTCGGAGCGCATGATCAGCGCGCCGCTGGTGTTCATCGTGGCTCCGATCAGCTTGTCACCCGGGCGCTTGGTCACGGGCAACGGCTCGCCGGTGAGCATGGACTCGTCGAGCGCGCTGCTGCCTTCGACCACGATGCCGTCGACCGGCACCTTCTCGCCGGGGCGCACGCGCAGTTGGTCGCCGACATGCACATTGGCGAGCGGAATGTCTTCCTCGGTGCCGTCGGCGGCGATGCGCCGTGCGGTCTTGGGCGCCAGTCCGAGCAGCGACTTGATCGCCGCGGAGGTCTGCGAACGCGCCTTAAGCTCCAGAATCTGGCCGAACAGGGTCAACGAGATGATGACTGCAGCCGCCTCGAAATACACCGCCACGCTGCCATCAGTGACGAAGGCCGCCGGAAATATCTGCGGTGCGATGGTCGCCACCACGCTGTAGATGAAGGCGACGCTGGTGCCCAGGCCGATCAGCGTCCACATATTGGGGCTTCGATTGAACACCGACTGCACGCCACGCGCATAAAACGGCCAGCCGGCCCACAGCGCGACCGGCAAGGTCAACACCAGTTCGATCCAGGTCTGCGTACCAGACGGAAACAACCCGAGCCGGTGACCGCCCATGGCCAGAAAGGTCACCACCACTGTGAACGGCAGCGTCCACCAGAAGCGACGATTGAAGTCGACCAGTTCCGGGTTCTCTTCGTCGTTTAGTTCCGGCAGAAGCGGCTCGAGCGTCATGCCGCACTTGGGGCAATTGCCGGGATGGTCCTGCCGGATTTCCGGGTGCATCGGGCAGGTATAGATCGTTCCTGCGGCTTGTGTCGCAACCTCGACCGCGGCAGGCGCGTTGCCGCCATCCACATAGCGGGCCGGCTCGGCGGCAAACTTCGTTTGGCACTTCGCGCTGCAGAAGTAATACGGCCGGCCTTCGTGCTCGGCGTGGTGCTCGGATTGCGCGGTCACGGCCATGCCGCACACCGGGTCCTTCAGCGCTGCCGCGTTGGGCTCCGACGGCGGTTTGTGGTGCGCGTGCCCGGCGTGACCGTGGCGTGTGGGCATGTCCATGGCGTCATTCCTTCCTGTCGGCGGGCTTTGTGGTTGACGTCGCGTGACCACCATGCCCGCCATGCCCGCCGTGGCCATGGAACAGGTGCATTAGCGGGCAAGCCAGCAGCAGCAGGTAGATCCAGTTGCCAGCGACATGGTCCCAGTGCTCACGCAGGAGGTAAAAGCCGCCAACGAGGGCGACCATCATCAGCGCCGTCTTCAGTGGCCGGTTCATCCCAGAGCCTTCCGGCTGCGCACCCTGATGCTCGTCATGCGAAAAGCCATGCGGTTTCATGCCGGATGCGCCTTGCGGGTTGGGAAGATGATCGTGGTCAGAGGCATTCATGGTGTTGGTCCTTTCGTCGTGGGTCGGCGATGTTGGTGCCGCCCTTCAAATCCAATATAAACCTTAACATGATGGGAATGTCAAGGGTTCGTTCGCGCCGCGCTAATTACGTGCGTCGACGTCACGATCCAGCAGCTTGCGCAGCTCGTGCTCTTCAGCCGGGATTCGCCATGGGCCACGCTCGGTTGCAGCGCCACATGGGGCGTATTGCGCGCGGTTGATCGAGGGACGGTTGCTCACTTCGTCGCCGGGACCGCTGGCATGCGATCCATCATCATCTGCATCATGGACTGCATCATGTCCATGCGTTGTTCCATCATGCCCTGGCGCGCTGCCATATCGGCTGGTTTGCCCGCCGCCGCACCTGCGCCCATGCCACCCATCATGTTCATGCTTCCCTGCAGGAGCTTCATCTGCTCTGCCATCAAGGCAGTGCGCTCTTCGGGCGTCTTGGCAGCCATCATCTTGTCGTGCATCTGCTGCATGGCCTTCATCTGGTCGGCGTAGCCAGGCGGGGTAGCGCCGGCGCGCATGCCCATGCTCGTGGCGGCCGGTTGCGCTTGAGCGACCTGGGTGACGGTGGTCGGCGCGGGGTGATGGGCGTCGTGCTGTTTGTCAGCTGCGGCCCAGGACGAGGTGAACATCGCGGCGCTGCTCAGAACGGCGATAGAAACGGTAGTGCGGACGAATGTCACAGTGATTTCCTGGTTAGTGAAGTAATGCTGGGGATGACGGGTCTCGCCGTCTGTGCGGTGACGTACACCCACGACAGCGTGATGACCAAGTCTGAACGCCGTACCCGGGTACGGAGTCAAGTCATTTATGAATGGCGGCGGGAACGACGGAGCAATGGGCCCCGCATCGAGGGCCGCAAGTGGCTATAGCGCCAGGCGAACGAAAAGGGTACGCAGCGGTACGACCGGAGTGGGTGCCGGTGACGCCCACCGGGCAAACCTCCGCCGGGCCATGGCCGCCGGGTCTGGCCAGCCGATTGCCGTCGGGGGCGCCAGGGTAACAGGCGTCAGATCAACGCTTGACACCAGCTTGACGACCGCTTGTTTGTCGTCATCACAAACTTTCAGACTGGCGCTCTGGCCAGCGCCAGAGTTGGAATTTTCGGCGTGATCGGAATCGACACCGGCATGACCGGGCGAAACGTGAGCCGCTTGGTCAACCAGTGTGGCGTCATGCGAATGCCCTTGCCAATGCGTGCCACGCTCTTGAAGCAGGCAGGCGTTGGCCCAGCCCGCAGCCAGGGCGAGCACCCACGCCAGCAGCACCATGTAGCCGGTGCGACGGTTGGCGCGGGTATTCGAGAATAGCGGCATGAGAGACAGGGCCCGGGTGAAAATTCATCATATGCGCCGATGACGATCAGAGATTGACGTAAATCAAGCAAAGCTGTGCTCACGTACGGCGTCTGCGGCTAAGCTTGGACCATGCGCATCGAACAAGCCACAAACAGCGACGAACGGACCTTGACCATCGGACGCCTGGCACGCGCCGCCGGTGTCGGCGTGGAAACGATCCGGTACTACCAGGGTCGGGGACTGCTGCCAGTTCCACCATCGACAGGCGCAGTGCGGTACTACGCACCAAGCCTAGTAGACCGCATCGGCTTCATCAAGCGGGCCCAAGGACTGGGTTTCACGCTGGATGAGATCGCAACGCTTCTGGACCTCGCCGACGGTCGCAATCGCGGTGCGGTGCGCGCCGTAACTTCGGCGCGACTAGATCAGATTCGTGGCAAACTGGATGACCTGTCGCGCATGCAGCAATCGTTGGACGACCTGCTGGCCCACTGCATTGCCACTGGCGACGTTTATCCGTGTCCAATCATCGAGGCATTGATGGCCGATCCAAGAACGGCGCCAGTGCAACGCTCCTCGACTGACCGCGCCCACTGAGCTTCTGTCGAACCAAGTTGCACATCCACCCAAAAAGCGGCAGCGGATGCGACTGACACGACGCCGAGTCGGGTCGACCGTTCGATTCAAGAGCGTGCCCTGCCCTGCTCCATGGTTAACGACAATCCGTGAATGCCAATATGACAACACAGCAAATTGACTTGCCACGCAGCACTATTGACATGCTCAATAGTGCGTGCTTCTGCTTCAGTCTCGATGAGACGGCCCTGACGCGCGCCCTTGATTCGGAACTGGGGCAGCCAGGCCTTTCCGAAATGGTTCGACAGCACTGCCCGTTCCTCTTCTCTGCGCAGCCCGTATTCATGGCGACACCGCAGTTGCAGCGCATGGCGCAGGTGGTGCAGGCCATTGAAGCGGTAGTGGCACTTCCAGCCTACCGGGAGCAAGTTTTGGCTGCTGCACCCCCGATCGCCCGCTTGGGGACGAGCGGGCCGCTGGGCGCCTTCTTCGGCTACGACTTTCACTTGAGCCATGGCCGGCTGGCGCTGATCGAGGTGAACACAAATGCGGGAGGCGCGATGCTCAACGCGGTGCTGTCGCGTGCGCAGCGGGCCTGTTGCACCGCGGTCGATGCGATGGTGCCCTCGCTGGCCAGCGTGGACGTATTCGAGCAGCGCATCGTCGACATGTTTCGCCACGAATGGCAGTTAGCCCATCTGTCCGGCACTGCTGGCAATTCAGCGATGGCCGACGCGGCGCGCCCGCTGCAGTCCATCGCCATCGTCGACCTGGCGCCCGAGGATCAGTACCTCTACCCCGAATTCCTGCTGTTCCAACGCTTGTTCGAGCGGCATGGCCTGCGCGCGGTCATCGCCGATCCGGCTGCGCTCATATGGCGCGACGGCCGGCTGTGGCACGGTGAACTGGCGATCGACCTGGTGTACAACCGCTTAACCGACTTCTACCTGGAGCAGCCCGAAAGCGCCGCGATGCGTGAAGCCTATCTAAAGCAGGCCGTGGTGCTGACACCGCACCCACAAGCCCATGCCCTGTACGCCGACAAGCGGCATCTCGCACTGTTCAGCGACGACGCTCGAATGCAAGCCCTGCATGTGCCGCAGGCCACGCGGGACATCCTGCTGGCACATGTGCCCCGCACCGAGGTGGTCAAATCCGCCGATGCACAACGCTTGTGGGACGCGCGCCGCAGCCTGTTCTTCAAGCCGGTGGCGGGTTTCGGCAGCCGCGCGGCGTATCGCGGTGACAAGCTGACGAAGCGGGTTTGGCAGGACATCCTAGTCGGCGACTACGTGGCCCAGGCCATCGTCACACCGGGGGAGCGGGTGATCGACGGCACAGACATGAGGGCGACAGGCATGCCCGCCGAGACCGCAGCAGCCACCAGGGCCATGAAGTACGACCTTCGCGCCTATACCTACGACGGCGCGGTTCAGTGGGTTGCCGCGCGCCTGTATCAAGGACAAACCACCAACTTTCGCACGCCCGGCGGTGGCTTTGCGCCGGTGTACAGCTCTGCCGATGTGTCGGGCGCTAGTGCACAGGTCTGCACTAGCGCTGGCGGTGCCGACGGCTCCCACGCCTCCTATGTCTTCCTGCTCGACGAAAGCAGCGGTGTCCATCCGGTCCCGCATGCCTTGTACGTTGCACTGGCCCGCGGCGAGGCAACGGCAGACGCCATGGCCGGACAGACCTTGCGCCTGGCCGACTGGTATGTGCGGCTCAAGTGCGGTGTGCCGGATGCCATCGTCAACGAGACCTACAGCCTGATGCGTTTCGACGCCCAAGGGCGTGTGGATCCGGTGCACGCACCCAGCGCAGAGCAGACACCTGCGGCTCCTGCTGAGAACCCCGCGTGGCCAACCACCGAGGAACGCGAGCAAATGCGGGAACTGCTGTTTGGCAAATCCCCATCACCCGATGCGTCGTGTGCGTAATAGCGGTGAACCGAGGGTTTCGTCTTGAATCCACTTCCTGTACAAACTTGGCGGCTTGCAATGCGGTTCGGTCCCTGCAGTCAAAATGCCGAAGTCGAAGTTATCGGGTTTCCTGTCCGATTAACCGGTCAGGTCGGATTCATGAGAAATCTTTGACGGTGTTCGGGCACCGGTCGGTTGTCGCTTGCTCCCACTGGCGACAGCCACCGAGAAACGCCGCCGCGTTGTCGGCGCGCCGGGTCCGCCGTGGAAGTTCCCGGAGCGATAGGCCTGGCCACTGCCGACGACAATCTCGTCGGGCAACAAGGCCTTACTGAAGCCGTCCAAGACGGCGCGCACATTACGGCGACACCTTTACTTACCCAGGCGCTTGTAACCGCGTTGACCGGCGCCGACCTCGAAGGCGGCTCAGGATGTCTTCTGCTCGCTTCGCGAGTGAACCGGCGAGTGCCACTCGAATGCTCCTAGTCTGGCGGTATGGCCGTCGCCGATCATGGCGTATTCCTCGATGGGTCAAGGCATATATCAGCCAGCCTGTTCGGGATTGCGCCAGCCGCCATCGGCGGCAATGAAATGGTTTGCGGCAGCCGGTCCCCACGTACCCGGTGCATAGATGTGAACCGAGGGATGCTCGACCAGCACCGGCTCCACCACGGCCCAGGCGGCCTCGATGGCATCTTCACGGCTAAACAACGCGCCGTCACCGTCCATCACGTCGGTCAACAAGCGTTCGTAAGGAGACATCTCGCCTGGCTCCTCTTCGAGTAGCGAGAACTCATGTTGCTCGCCGATGAATTGCTTGCCCGAGCGCTTCACCCGCGCGGCCAGCGCGATCGTCGAGCGCGGCGAGAGGTGAAAGCGCAGGTAGTTCCCGCGCTCCTGCTCTGCCGCATCGGCGAACAGATTCTGCGGTGGGGCTTTCAGGCGCACCACCACCTCGCAGGCCGTGGTCGGCAGGCATTTGCCCGAACGCAGGTACCAGGGCACGCCTCCCCAGCGCCAGGAATCGATGAATATGCGCAGGGCGCAGTAGGTCTCGACATCGGAGTCCTTGGCCACCTGCGGCGTGTCGCGATAGCCTTCATACTGGCCGCGCAATATGTCGCCGGCGCCCAGCGGCCGCATTGCGGCGAAGACGTCGGTCTTGTGGCGATGTACGGCCGCGAAGTCACGGCTTGCGGGCGGCTCCATCGCCAGCAGGGAGACGATCTGGAACAAGTGGTTCTGCAACACGTCGCGCAGACAACCGGCGCTTTCGTAGAACGCACCGCGCCCCTCGACACCGAACTGCTCGGCCAGCGTGATCTGCACGCTGGCGATGTGGTTGCGGTTCCAGATCGGCTCGAGAAAGGAATTGGCGAAGCGGAAGTACAGGATGTTCATGATCGCTTCCTTGCCCAGGAAGTGATCGATGAGAAAGATCGAATTCTCGGGAAAAACCTCTCGTGCAGCCCGATTGAGTTCCCGTGCCGACGCAAGGTCGCGGCCAAATGGTTTCTCGACGATGACCCGCCCGCCCGGAGCCAATCTGGCTGCGGACAGGCCGCGGATGACCGTCGGGAAAAGCGCCGGTGGAATGGCCAGGTAAAACGCCGGGTGTCGCGCCTCCTGCAATGCGCCGCGCAATGCATCGAACGTGGCCGCGTCCTCGTAGTTTCCGCGGACATACTTCAGTGCCGCCAACAGGCCTTCCAGCGCGGGCGGATCGATCTGGGTGCCCGAGCGCTCGATACTTTCGCGCGCACGCGCGCGCAGTTGATCCGTCTCCCATGGCGATGACGCCACGCCGATTACCGGCACCTTCAGCGTGCCACGCAGGACCATCGCGTAGAGCGCAGGGAAAATCTTCTTGTACGCCAGGTCGCCGGTGGCGCCGAACACGACCAACGCGTCGGCAGTCTGCGGGTGTGTTGCAGCTTCATCGGGTCTCATTTGATTTCCCCGAGAGGCGTGCCCTGGCCGGGCTTTTCGAAATGGCCGCCGAATTCATGGCGCATTGCCGACTGCACGCGGTTGGCAAAGTCCGCTTCACCGCGTGAACCGAATCGGCCGTACAGCGCCTCGCTCAATACCGGCGCGGGCACGGCTTCATCAATCGCCGCCTGCACCGTCCAGCGGCCTTCTCCGGAGTCCGAGACGTGGCCTTCATAGCCCGCCAGTGCGGGGTCGGCTGCAAGCGCTGCGGCGGTCAGGTCCAGCAGCCAGGAACCGATGACACTGCTGCGGCGCCAGACCTCGGCGATCTCAGGCAAGTCCAGCTCGTACTGGTAGTGCGCGGGATGGCGCAGCGGCGTCGTTTCGGCATCCACGGCGTGCTCATGCAGGCCTATCTTGGCGTGGTGCAGGATGTTCAGCCCCTCGGCATAGGCGGCCATCACGCCGTACTCGATGCCGTTGTGCACCATCTTGACGAAGTGGCCGGCGCCGTGCGGACCGCAATGCAGCCAGCCCTGATCGGCAGTGCTGCCGTTTGCGCGGCGCCCGGGTGTCGCCGGTGCGCTGCCGGCCCCTGGAGCCAGCGTGGAGAACACAGGCGCGATCCGCTGCACCGACGCCTTGTCGCCGCCGATCATCAGGCAATAGCCGCGATCCAGGCCCGCGACGCCACCGCTGGTGCCGACGACTACGTGCTCGATGTTGGAATTCGCCAGGGCCGCGGCGCGGCGCAGATCGTCGTGGTAATGGGAATTGCCTCCGTCGATGACGATGTCGCCCGGCTGCAGCAGGGGCGTCAGCTGTTCGAGCACGGCATCGACGGCTGCCGCCGGCACCATCAGCCAGATCGCGCGCGGCGCCTTCATCACGTCGACGAACTGCTGCAGCGACGCCTCGCCGGTGGCGCCGAGTGCCGCCAGGCGCGCCACGCCTTCGGGCGCCTGGTCATGGACCACGCAATCGTGGCCACCGCGCAACAGGCGGGTCGCCATGCTGGCTCCCATGCGGCCGAGGCCGATCATGCCGATCTGCATTTTAATGCTCCTTCTTGTTGCTGCCGAACCATCACCCCGAAATTGCGGCGGTCGTCGACCACGGTCACGGCAGGGCCCGGACACGCAGCGCCATCAATTGACCATTTCGAACCTGGGCGACCGTCGGACGTCGATGGAGTTCGATCCGCTAGATTTTCCCGAGGTAGTGAAAGTTCAATTCCTCGGAGTCGCCTAGCCACCGCCCCAACTGCAGACACTGTCCGGGCAAAACAACCGGTTGTCTGTGCGTTGCCCAACGAAAGCGGCACGCTGCGCGACGCCATTGCAGTCCAATCGATTCAACCGTGGGGGCCGAATGTGCGACGACGCACAGACGCGGATCGCCATCCAGACATAAGGTGGCCATGATCCGTGGGGTCACGCAGGCGGCACCACCGACCGAAGAATCCACCATATGAACAATCGAATCGAAACGAAGCATGCCCGACAAGGACCCTGAATACTATGTGGAGGCGATTCGCCAACGCGCCGCCAACCTGGGCAATCGCCCGATCGCCGCGGTTATCGCGGCTGTGCTGCTGCTCGTGCTCCTGTGGTCGACCTGGTTCACCGTGCAGCCCGAGGAGACGGGCGTTGTCCAGCGCTTCGGCGCAGTAGACCGTACGGTGGGCCCGGGACTGCACTTCATGCTCCCGGTCGGCATCGAAAGCGTCCGACGCGTGCCCACGGAGCGCGTCCTCAAGGAAGAGTTCGGCTTCGCCACGGCCGCCGCCCCCGTGGCGGGACAACAAACCCAGTACGTCACCGACAAGAAGTCCTTCAAGGAGGTCTCGCTCATGCTGACGGGCGATCTGAACGTTATCGATGTTCAATGGATCGTGCAGTACCGCATCGAAGACCCGGTGCGGTATCTGTTCCAAGTGCTCGACTCGCGACAGACCATCCGCGACGTCGCCGAGGCCGTGATGCGACGGGTCGTGGGCAACCGACTGGGCAGCGACGTGCTGACCGTCGGCCGCGTGGCCGTCTCCACCGAGGCCAAGGTGGAGATGCAGAAGATCCTCAGCGCCTACGACACCGGGGTTAGGCTGGTGACGGTGGAGTTGCAGGACGTGACGCCGCCGGACACCGTCAAGCCCGCTTTCAACGAAGTGAACGAAGCGCGGCAAGACCGCGAGCGCACGATCAACCAGGCGCAGGAACAGGCCAATCGCGAGATTCCCAAGGCGCGCGGAGAAGCGACCCGCACGGTCACCGAGGCCGAAGGATACGCAGTCGAGCGGGTCAATCGCGCCAACGGAGAAGCCACGCGTTTCACGGCGATCCTGGCGCAATACCAGCGCGCGCCGGAAGTCACGCGCCGGCGCCTGTATCTGGAGTCCATGGCGGACATCCTGCCTCAGGCCAAGGCCCTTTACATCGTCGACAGTGATCAGAAATCCTTGCTGCCGCTGCTGCGATTTGACTCGCCACAGGCTCCAGCGGCTGTGTCCGCCCCGGGTCGGACCAACGCCGCGGGCGCCAATGCAGCGGGGGCGCAACCATGAACAACGTACTCAAGATCGGCGGCGGGCTGGCCGCGCTGGCACTCATCGTGGCCGTGCTTGGCAGCTACTACACGCTGCAAGAAGGCGAGCAGGCGGTGATCGCGCAGTTCGGCCGCCCCGTGGGAGCGCCGGTCACCGAGGCCGGACTGCACGTCAAGTTGCCGTTCGTGCAGGAAGTGCGGCGTTTCGAGAAGCGCATCCTCATCTGGGACGGCGATCCCAACCAGATTCCCACCAAGGGACGCGAGTTCATCTGGGTCGACACGATGGCGCGCTGGCGCATCGCCGATGCCAAGAAATTCCTGGAGAGCGTGGCAACCGAAGCGGGCGCCCGCTCGCGCCTGAACGACATCATCGACTCTGTCGTACGCGACCAGGTGTCGGGCAGCGATCTCGTGGACCTGGTGCGCAGCGCATCATGGGTGGTTCCCAAGGACGAGGTCCTGGCGGAAGTGCCGGCCGAGGTGCAGGCCGAGTTGAAGAAAGAGGTGGTGCGCGGACGCGAGGAACTAACCCGCACCGTGCTCGCCAAGGCACGCGAAGTCGTGCCCCAGTACGGCATCGAGCTGGTGGATGTGCGCATCAAGCGCCTGGACTATGTGGAGAGCGTGCGCGAGAAGGTCTATGCCCGCATGATCTCCGAGCGCAAGCGGATCGCAGCCCGGTTCCGGTCCGAGGGCGAAGGCCAGAGCGCCGAAATTCTCGGCACGATGGAGAAGGAACTGCGCCAGATCCGTTCCACCGCCTATCGGCGCGTACAGGAAGTGCGCGGCAAGGCCGACGCCGAAGCAACGCGCGTGTATGGCGAGGCCTATGGCGCAGACGCCGAGTTCTATGCCTTCTCGCGGACGCTGGAGGCCTACAAGGAAGGGCAGAACACGAACGCGACGGTGATCCTCACGACCGACAGCGACTACTACCGCTACCTGAAACGGGCCGAGCGACAAAACGCGGGCCGCGTTAGATGATGAAGACCGTCGCTTTCGTGCTGGCCGGTGGCTGCAGCGCGTGCCTACCCCCCTCTCGCCCAGTCGGACCAGCCTGGGTGAGCCAGGTCGGAGTTGCCGGATGAGTTCCGAACCTTGGTCGCGCTCGCAGAAAGTTGCTGGATTGACCACTCTGGCGGCCATGCTGCTCGCACTGATTCTGGACAATTCACCGGCCAGCACTTGGTATGACCTCGTCCATCACATGCCAGTGATGGTGAAAGTCGGTACCTTTGCCATCGACAAGCCGCTCATCCTCTGGATCAACGACGGTTTGATGGTGTTTTTCTTCCTGCTCATTGCCCTGGAGCTGAAGCGCGAAGTGCTGGAGGGGCAGCTGTCCTCGTCCAAGGCGTTAGTCACCCCCGGCGTTGCCGCGCTGGGCGGCATGGCGGCGCCGGCGTTGGTCTACGCCGCGTTCAATTTCGGCGACCCGATGGCCATGCGTGGCTGGGCAATCCCGACCGCGACTGACACGGTATTGGCCCTGACCGTGCTCGTGCTGCTGGGTGCGCGGGTGCCTGCCACGCTCAAGGTATTCCTGACCGCACTGGCGATCTTCGACGATCTGGGAGCCATCGTGGTCATCGCGCTGTTCTATACCGAGCGGCTCGCCACGCCGTCGCTGATGCTTGCAGCCTTCGGGGTCGTGGCGCTGGTCGGTCTCAATCGCTTCAGGGTCACCCGTACGGCAGCCTACGTGATCGTCGGCGTATTCCTGTGGGTCGCGGTGCTCAAGTCGGGAATCCATGCAACGCTCGCCGGGGTTGCCATCGGCCTGGCGATTCCAATGAACGTCACACAACACGGCCGATCCTTTTCGCCGCTGCGTACCACCGAGCACCAGCTCCATCCCTGGGTTGCGCTCGGCGTCGTGCCGGTGTTCGCATTCTTCAATTCCGGCATCGTGCTCTCGGCATCGAGCGCTTCCGCGTTGGCGACACCGGCTTCGCTGGGGATCGTGCTCGGGCTTCTGGTCGGTAAGCAACTGGGCATTTTCGGCGCCGTATGGCTGGCGGTGCGGCTCGGCGTGGCCGAGCTGCCCGAGGGCGCCGGCTGGCGGCACCTTTACGGAGTTGCGCTGGTCGCCGGTATCGGTTTCACCATGAGCCTGTTCATCACCGGTCTCGCCTTCAGCGATCCGGAAATGTTCCGCAGCGCGCGGCTAAGTGTTGTGGTCGGGTCACTTCTTTCCGCGATCGGCGGCGCCGCCGTGCTCTGGACCGCAGGGCGCGGTCGATCAGGCTCTCCGCGCAAGATCGATGAACCACTTCCGTGAGCACGCGCAGTGACGATGCGCCTATCGCGCAGGAGTTGTCCCAACAGAACCATGCCACTTCGCGCCCCAATTCCTTCATAGCGCCGATCTTGGAGCAGCTCGCCCAGCATCAACGCGTGCGCCGCAAATGGCAGATGCCAGCTCGCTGAGCACATTTCCGATGGCGCTCACTTAATAACCAGGTACACCAGCCCTCCACTCATCCCGAGTTGCCACTTGCTGTTTGGACGAATCGTCCGATGTCGCGCCGCGAATTGGCCAATTCGCGTTCGTTAGATCAAATTTCGGATGCGGCCCCGATGTCTCGAACCGCGCCTTGCTGAGTGCAGCCAAGGTTCCCACATCGCGCCAATAGGCGGGTTCTTCGTAAGAGCGCAGCCCGAGGACGCGGTTGGTACTGAAATCGTAGGCGAAGGTGCGGGCCACACGCGCTGCTCGCGGCAGAAAATGCCGTCCGAAATCGGATTCATTCTCGCAGTCGCTCGCGCGCAGAGATTCAACGAGAAATCTGGTACCGAACAGGTAATTGCCCATCGACGCGAAGGCAAGATCGTGAGCACTTGCCATAGGCACAGCCTGTGAAGGCTTTTCCTGAAAGTTGCGAATGCGACCGTTGCTTTCGGCCTCGATGATTCCGAAAGACGAAGCCATGCCTATCGGAACGGGAATCGCGGCCACGCTCGCATCGGCACGACGCTCGATATGAAAGTTCACCATCTGCCGCACGTCCATCCGATAGACGTGATCGGCCGCGAAGACGGCGACCAGATCGGGCGCGACGCGCTCGATCAGCGGGAGATTGCAGTAGACCGCATGGGCGGTCCCGAGATAGTCGAGGTCCCGCGCACGCGGCACGATGACGTCGATGGCGCAATCGCGATGTCGACCAGAGGCTGTGTTCCATGCCTTGTCAATGTGTGCGACGAGCGAGGCGGGCTTGTACTGCGCGAGCACGTGAATCGACGAGATTCCAGAGTTGATCAGGTTGCTGAGCACGAAATCGATGATCCGCAGGCCGTTGGCAAAAGGCAGAGCCGGTTTCGCATGCTCCAGTGTCAGCGGACGAAGGCGTGAGCCTTCCCCGCCAGCCAAGACAATCGCGAGAATGGTTGGCGACATGATGGTCAATCTCCTGTGAAACCATTTCGTTTAGCGCTGCCAGAGGATCTGGGCTGATTCGAGCGGCACGGCCACGTCGACACCGCGTGGCATCAGACGTGCGGTATAGTCGCTCGCCGGGCGGCTCGCCGATACCCGAGCTCTGTACGTGCAGGTGGCAGGCGCGTCGGAGCCCGCAACAATGGCCGTGTCGTCGTCCGCGCGCACCCGGGACATCGTCTGGCGCGCCGCTTGGTCATCGCCTCGCGCCTCGGCGTAGAGCTCGACCTCGACGTCGCCGGGTTCGAGCGCTTCGAGATGTGCCTGGATTTCGAACGCGTGATGTTCGCCATCCGAAATGACGCTCACTTCTCCGAAACGCAAGGCGGGCCACGCCTGCGTCACCCGCTCGCGCCAGGCCTGGATGCGCAGGCCAGTCGCTCCGTTGTCGCTGCAACGCGCGAGATATGCGGATGCGGCGGGCAGGTAGTAACGTTCGGTGTATTCGCGAACGCTGCGGTTGGATGAAAATTGCGGCGTTAGCTGCGCCATGCTTTCGCGCATCCGGGCGATCCAGGCAGTGGGAACGCCATTCGAATCGCGCGTGTAAAACTGCGCGATCACCTGCTCCTCGAGAAGCGTGTACAGCGCTTCGGCATCGACACTGTCCTGTGCCGACTCGTCTCCGTGCTCGTTGCCATCACCCAGCGCCCAGCCTACCTGCGGCGAATAGGCTTCAGCCCACCACCCGTCGAGCACCGAAAGATTGAGACCCCCATTGACAAGCACCTTCATGCCACTCGTGCCACACGCCTCCCAGGGCCGACGCGGCGTATTGAGCCACACGTCGACGCCTTGCACCAGGTGTTCGGTCAGGTGCATGTCGTAGTCGCTCAGGAAAATGACGTGGGAACGCACTTCGGGTCGCTCGATGAAATGCATCCACTGCTGGATCAGTGCCTGGCCGGCAGTGTCCGCCGGGTGCGCCTTGCCCGCCAAGAGGAGTTGCACTGGGCGCTGCGGATCGGTCAGCAAGCGCACGAGCCGCTCGGGGTCACGCAGCAACAGGTCGGGCCGCTTGTAGGTCGCAAAGCGCCGCGCAAAACCCAAGGTCAGCCGATCGGAGTGGCTGCGCTGGCGTGCGTCCTCGATGTCCAGCGCCTCGGCTCCGGCCATCGCCTTCTGGGTAGCGAGCCGTGCGCGCGCGTAGTCGACAAGGGCCGTTCTCGCCGCCGTGCGGAACTGCCACAGTGCCTCGTCTGACAAACGCCGAATAGCTTGCCCGTGGTCTTCGGTTGGTCTGAGCCATCGATCCTGACCGCAGGCGGCTGTCCACAACGCATCCGCGGGTGCCGAGTCCCACGTTGGCATGTGAACGCCGTTGGTCACATGCCCGATCGGCACCTCGTGCTGCGGCCAACGAGGAAAGAGCGGCGCAAACAGTCGCCGGCTTACCTGCCCGTGCAGAGCGCTCACGGCGTTCACCGCGCCGCTGCTTCGGACCGCCAGGTACGCCATGTTGAAAGGTTCCGACGCATCGCTCGGGTTCTGACGCCCGAGTGCGAGCAGCTCATCGATCGGGATGCCAAGCTGGGTGCGCGCGTATTCGCCCAGGCAATGCTCGATCAGTGCCGGTTCGAAGCGATCGAAGCCTGCCGCGACGGCCGTATGGGTGGTAAACAGATTTCCGGCTCGGGTCGCCGCCAGCGCGGCGGCGAACGGTTGCTTGTTCGTTTGCATGAATGAGCGCGTGCGCTCGAGCACGGCGAGCGCGGCATGCCCTTCGTTCAGGTGACAGACCTCCGGTTTGATGCCCAGCGCGCAAAGCAGCCGCCAGCCACCAATCCCCAGCACCAGTTCTTGCATCAGCCGCAGCTCTGGGCCGCCACCGTAAAGTTCGCTCGTGATGCCACGGTGTGTCGGGTGATTGGCCGCATCGTTGCTGTCGAGCAGGTAGAGTCGCACGCGACCCACCTGAACCTGCCATGCGCGCAGCCAGATCGGGTGGCCAGGAAAGTCGAGTGAGAAGCGAAGCCATTCGCCATCCGATTGGCGCAGCGGTGTAATCGGCAGCTGACCCGGGTCGTTGTACGGATAGAGTGCCTGTTGCTTACCGTCCTTGTCGATGACCTGACGAAAGTAGCCCTGCTGCCAGAGCAGACCGACGCCAACAACCGGGACGCCAAGGTCACTTGCCGCCTTCAACTGATCTCCCGCAACGTTGCCCAATCCGCCGGAGTAGATCGGCAGCGCCTCGCCGAGCATAAATTCCATGCTGAAGTACGCCACTGTTGCGAGCGGCGAATCCGGATGGCTGAGCTGAAACCACGCCGGCGAGGTCGCCGTCTTGCGCCGGGCTTTCAGGAGTACGTCCAGCTTTTTTCGAAAGGCCGGCTTGGCGGTGAGTTGCTCGATGCGTCGTCTGGAAGCCGTCTGCAGTACCGCCCATGGATTGCGGGTCATCTCCCAAAGCTGTGCATCGAGTTGGCGCCAGACATCGTCGGCTCCGTGACTCCACGACGAGCGCATGTCCAATGCCAGTTCGGCCAGCGCGTCGTATCCGGTCACGTCGGTCGGTAGCAGCGGATGAAGTGGAAGATTGACTTGGGATTTTTGGCGCATATGGGCTCCTGTGATAAGTGGGAGTGACGGGCTTGGTAGTAGCATCAGGCCGAGGACGGCTCACTGACCAGCACGACGATGGCCCTGGCCGGGACTCGGACCTGCATCGAGCGCAGCAGGCATTCGGTGCCTGGCTCGAGAAAATCGAACGGGCTGTCCAGACTGGTATCGATCACCCGCCACCATCCGCGGGCCGATTGCTCCTGCACCTGAAAACTCAGCGCTTGCGACCAGGCGTTGATCATCACGTAGATATCCACGTCGCCTTCATCGCCGCCGTGCAGCGCGAAAGCAAGGCTGTGCGAATCCGGACCAAGATCGACTTCGCGATCGACCCCGTACCAGCGAACATCCTCGCGCCAGAAGCGGCTTCGCGCGAGCGACGGATGCGCCTTGCGAAACGCGATCATCTGCCTGAAAAAGCGAAATATGTCGGGGTTTGAGCCACGCTGGTCCCAATCGAGCCAGGCGAGCGCGTTATCCTGGTTGTACGGGTTGTTGTTTCCGTGCTGGGTCTGCATGAACTCATCGCCCGCGCGAAACATCGGCGTGCCATTGGACAGGAAGAGCAGGCAGCAAAAATTGCGAATCTGCTGTTTGCGCAGGCTCATCACTTGCGGCGGAACGCCTTCGTCGCCCTCCCAGCCGCAGTTCCAGCTCAGGTTGTCGTCGGTTCCGTCGCGATTGCCGTGGCCGTTGGCCCAATTGCGCTTATGAGCATAGGCGACGAGGTCGTAAAGGGTGAAACCGTCGTGCGACGCGATGTAGTTGATGCTCTGGTGCGGGTGGTAAGCGTTCATCAGATCGTCGGGGAACAGGTCGTCACTGCCGTAAAGGCGCCTCATCAGCGCCGCCACGCATCCCGCGTCACCGCGCACGAAGCGACGAAGATCATCACGGTACCGACCGTTCCACTGGCAAGCCATGACGCCGGGGAACGCACGACCCAGCTGGTACAGGCCGGCGGCGTCCCACGGCTCCACGATCAGTCGCAGGGTAGCGAGAGCCGGGTCCGAAGCCAAGTCGCTGAGCAGCGGCACATCGTCGGTATCGATCGTTCCATCCGTCTTGCGGGTAAAGAGCGATGCCAAATCGAAGCGAAACCCGTCTACCTGCATCTCGCATGCCCAATGACGCACGCTGTCCATCAACATCTTGCGCACGTAGCGATTGGCGCAGTTCAGCGTATTGCCGGTGCCCGAGAAATCCTGGTACGGTGTAGCCGAACGATCCGTCATCAGGTAGTAGGTGCTGTTGTCGATCCCTTTGTAGCTATAGACCGGGCCGGTGTGATTGCCTTCTCCGGTGTGGTTGTAGACGACGTCCAGCACCACGGCGATGCCGGCTTCGTGAAGCGCCTTGACCATGCGGCGAAAGGCATCGTGTTGATCCAGAGAACTTGCATTGCCGTGATAGCCGTGGTGTGGCGAAAAGAAGTTCAACGGCATGTAGCCCCAGTAGTTGCCGTCACTTGGGTCGAACTGAAACACGGGCATCAACTCGACGATGGTGATGCCCAATTCCTCGAGATAAGGGATTTTCTCGACCAGGCCATCAAAAGTGCCGCGGGCGCCTTCGGCCACGCCGGAGTTCGGGTTGCGTGTGAAACCACCGATATGCAGTTCGTAGATGATCGCGTCGGACTCGTGGCGCGGATGCCGGCTTTGCGCCCAGTCGAAGCCGGCGTGATCCCCGTTCAGCACGCCAAGCGGTGCCTTTCCCGCGTTCGAGCCGGGTGTCGATGCGGCATCCCGGTCAAAGCCGGGCGGAAAGAATACGGACTTTGCGTAGGGATCGAGAAGGATCTTTTCGCGATCGAAGGCATGCCAGTTGTGTGCACCGTCGGGAGGCGGGCCGTCGATACGATACGCATAGCGCGATGCCCCGTGCATCGCGTCGAACGGAATGCGGCAATGCCATATGCGGCCGGTCTTGTTACGCAAGTAGTCAAAGGCGTACTCGAGTATCGGCTTCGCGCTTTCGTTCGCAGTGAACAGCAGCAAGGTCACGTTATGCGCATGCTTGGAATAGAGCGCGAAGTTCCAGGCGCGCTCCTCGTCCAATCGGGTCGCGCCCAATGGGTGTGGCTGGCCTTCGACCGCTGCCCAGCCGGGGGGGGGGGCTTTCATCTGCTTCACCGGTGATTCCCACGCCTTGACATTGCACCTACGGTACGAGTGACCTCGGCATCGGTCTGTGCGTTGGACAACAGAGTTCCGTTGGCGATATTTGAGCGGTCCGGTGTCGCTGTCGCGAGAACCAACGCCGGGCCTGCCAAAGCGGTCAGCCGGGTCGACGGCGGCATGGACCTGGTCGCTGCGAAAACGTGGCCCGGAAGTCGCCATCGGGCGTACGTTCATACACCAGGGTGCGTGGGAACAAATTCTGCAACGACGCGCGGGGCAGTTTTTACTGTCCCCCGCAATCTTGCTGTTGCAACTCAACACGCACTGTTCCGAGCTCGGATCGCCATACGCTTTCTTGGGGATTCGTGATGTCCAACACAGGGGGTTATTCCGCCCTCGCCTCCGGCCGGCTGGAATTCGTCTTGCGTGCGTCAGCGCACAGACTGCGGCGGCGCGCCCGTGCATTCTGCGTCCGACGGCAGAATCAAACTACTTGTCGCGTCGCATCCTTGTGCTGTCATTTTCAGCGCGACGCCGTGAGACAAGACTGCGTTTCGTATATTGCCTGTTGATGCTGCTATCACCATGAATTCCAAAAACCTGCACCCGCCCAAAGCCCTCAACTTCGTATCCTGGCGAACGGCCGGTACCGCGGTGTTCCTGGGCCGCATGAAGCCATGCAGGCGCGCTCGGGCCAACCTGATTGGCTTTGGTTCCCAATATTCTTAGCGAACGATCAACCAACCAGAAGGAGATAAAGATGTTCAAGACCATCACGGCAACTTATGCCAGCAAGGCCACCGTCACCAACGTTGTCAACGAGCTTGTGAACGACGGCATCCCGCGCGAGAAGATCTATAGCGACGACACCACGTTGCAGGTCAAAGTCATGGTTCCGGAAACGGGCGTGGCCGGAATGAAGGAAATCCTGAATCGGCACGAGCCGACCAGCATTTCTTGAAGGGCGCAGCGAAAAGCCGCGAACACAGTCTCAGCCATGGCTGACCTGCTCCGCGGGTGCATCGGGCGTCTGGCCGATATATAGAGATGGGGCCCAACTTCGAAGCGCTCGCGGCACTCGCGCGAGCAAAAGTAGTGAACGGCACCGTCGTCGACCGACGACTTGGCGGCGCTCGTCTGCACCGACCTGCCGCAAACCGGATCGACGGCGGTTCTGGGCGCAATCCAACCGAGCTGCTTCGGATTGCGTTCCAAGCCTTGCCTGGGCATGGCGCGTTGTCCGAGTCCGTCACCCAAGGCGGGGGCGCCACGTCCGAATCGCAGCACGACAAAGACGACAACTGCCCAGAGCAGGTAAAAGACCAGCGATTCCATCGTCACGCTCCTCTGTGCTAGTCAGTGAATGATCTCGAGCGCAACGGACATGTGCTGTAGATCATGCCGCGCCACGATCCAGAATCAAATCGTCCGCCCAGTAGCTGCGACGGCCATAGTGTTCGAATAGGCCCGCCTCCTGTTGGCGGTGCAGGGGCGTGGTGTGCACATAGGGCGGCGAGTCCTTGATGGCCTGACGCGTCAGATCAACCGACACCGTCGCTTCGAGCCAGCTCACGATCTCGATCCATTGCGGCGCAACGAGCACCTTGTGTCCGAGCCACCAATTGCTCGTATTGACGACGAGATAGCGAATAACCCAAGTCTCGTCGTCGACAAGCATGCCTTGGACGTGTCCGATGTCGCCGTCGCTGGCATGTACGTAGTAGCGCGAGACGGTCTCGCAGCTGCGCAGATGGGAGTCCTGATGTACTCCGGGCCGCATGTCATCGGCCACCGTGGTGGCGTCGATGGGGCCGCTCGTCGAGCGCGGCGCGACGCCGTAGCCCGACAGCATCGCGCCGGGATAGACGCCGGCACCCCAGTATCCTGCACCGCCCCAATACATCGGATATCCGTAGTACCCGAGGTAGTCGATCTCATGCTGGCGCGAAATCGGCTTCTCAGTATCTATGTCAGGGCTGTTCTTCACTTTCTCCCGGGTTAGCGAGACCGGCAACACTTTTTCCGAGGCACTCGGCTTGCCGAAGGCAAAAGGCGAGATGAGTACCTTGCGGCTCGACAACCAACTGCCGGTGTCGACGACAAAGTAGCGGACGGTCCAGGATTCGTCGTCGAAGTAGAGATCCTTTACATGACCGATGACACCGTCGGTCGCACCAATGGCAAAGCCCTCGAGATCATTTATGTTGCGTAACATGGTTTCACTCCATCAGGTTCGCTGAATCGCGTGTCACAACTGTGCGTGTGGGCGCGGGTGCTGTCTGTTTGTTGCCGCACACACTGAGCGAGATGCACTTCGCGATCGGGTGGCGGTCGCTGACGCAAAGGCAAGGCGTCGCATGCCGCCGATAGTGAGCCGAGCGGGAGGTCCGGTTTGCCGGAGCCGGAGCTGCAGCTTTGTGCTGCAGCGCACAGACGCCCCGGCACACAGCGGTCATTGTGCAGAGGGGCAGAACTTGCCTTCAACTTCACTCCACCATCGAGGAAATACCATGCAAACTGAAACAATGAACGTCACCGGAATGACTTGTGGCGGATGCGTCAGCAAAGTCACTAAGGCACTGATGGCCGTGCCTGGCGTCGGACACGTTGACGTATCTCTGCCCGGCAAGGCTTCCGTCGAATTCGACGAAAATCTGACATCCCGGGAGAACGTGCAATCGGCCATAAGGGGTGCAGGTTACGGGGTCGAGGCCGGCGAAGTGGCAACCGCAAGTCGGACCAAGGGCGGATGCTGCGGCTGATATCTTGATTGGCACCGCATTGTTTGGCCCTATGGCGGCCAGGCGCATTGAGGACGTGGCCATCCGCCCGCATTGCAGCGCCCCGTTGGATTGGTCGATGCTCGCGCCAAGGACCTTCGGCAAACGGCGCTGGGGGACGCGAGTTGTGGCCGACTCTTCACCATAGCGATGGAAAAATGCCGCAGATTTCGCTTCTGTCCGTCCAGGGTGGGCTTGTGAGTATGGCGCCCGTAGCACCTGCTTCGATGCCGAAGCTGCGCCCCTGGCAGCTGGTCTGGTTGGCGGCTGCTGTCTTCGTCATCTCGGCCGGCTATGGGGCGCTCCTGCCTCAGTGGCAAGGATGGCTGGCCATTCTCAGTCCCGGTGCGACCTCGGAAGCGGTGTCTCGCCACATCGGCTTTCTCAGCGGCACGTACACGGCCGGCGTCCTGTTGGGCGCTCCTCTGTGGGGCATGCTGGCGGATCGCATCGGCCTGGGCCGCGTTCTGCTCATCGGGCTGGTCGGCTATGTGGCCAGCCTGCTTGTGATGCTGGTTCCCCAGTTCGAAACCCTATGGGGCATTTATGCCCTGCGCGCGGCCACCGGCTTTTTCGTGGCAGCCGTCGTTCCGGTCGTATCGGCACTCGTCGCGGAGCATACGCCGGAGTATCAACGCGCACGCCGCTTCGCCTGGTTGGGTGCCATGTCGCTGGCGGGCTTTCTGTTCGGTCCCGCCCTCAACATCGTTGCCCGATGGGCCGGGTCGTGGGTGGGCGACGGCACGGGCACCGCCGCGCTCACGGCACAGGCCGTTATCGTCCTGTCGGCCATCTTCGGCGCCGTCATGATGCTGGGGCTGGCCAGGACGCTGCCAGAACGCATCGTCGCTTCAGATCCAGACCCGAAGGAGGGGTCATCGGTCAAGACGGGCCTCACCGCGCTCCTTTGGCTCAGCGGGGCCGTCACGTTCGTGTTGGCGGCGTTCGAGTTGGGCATCGTACTTCAGGGCCAACTCCATCTCGGCACTTCACCGCGCGAAGTGGCGATGATGTTCGCTGAATGCGCTCTTGCGATGTTGGCCGTGAACGCATTGCTTTTCTTCACGGCCCTCCTGGACAAGGTGCCCGCGCGCCGCGTCGTCGTGACCGGGCTGGCGTTGGCAGTGGTGGGCTTGACCGTACTCGCCTTGCATCAATCCGACGGATGGATGTATGCGGGGATCAGTTTCACTGCGGTCGGAATCGGACTGGTCGTGCCAGTCATCGCATACCGCGCCGCGGGTGCCTCGCGGGGCCGGCTCGGTATCACCATGGGTGGCTTGGCCGCAGCCGCGGGGCTGGGCCAGACTCTTGGGTCGGCGGCTGGAGGATGGCTGTTCGGCGCAGTGGCGCAGACCAGCTTCGCGTGGTTGGCGGCGCCGTTGGTCGGGATATTTGTGATCCTCTTGGCTCGGCCGGCATGGGGGTCGACCGCACCCGATGAATCCGGGCCTCGCGCTCTGCGACGATCGACCACTCGCGGATAGTGATTTCTTCAGCGAGCCCTTCGAAAGCCCCTCATGCTGTCCAGCGCCAGTTCAGAACCTCCGGCAAGTCGTCGCCGTGCTCGCCGATGTAAAGCTTGTGGCGTTGCATGGTGGTCTCGTAGCGCGCCTTTTCCGCCTCAACCTGGCCGGCCAGCCGAGGGATTCGCCGGATCGCATCCAGCGCGAGCTGGTAGCGGTCCAGGTTGTTCAGCACCACCATGTCGAACGGGGTGGTCGTGGTGCCCTCTTCCTTGTAGCCACGCACATGAATGTTGTCGTGATTGCGCCGCCGGTAGGTCAACTTGTGAACGATCGCGGGATAGCCGTGAAACGCGAAGATCACCGGCTTGTCGGTCGTAAACAGCGCATCGAATTCATGGTCTGCCAAACCGTGGGGGTGCTCAGACGGCGGCTGCAGAACCATCAGGTCGACGACGTTGACAAAGCGGATGCGGATGTCGGGCACATACGCACGCAACAGGGTCACCGCGGCCAGGGCCTCCAGCGTGGGCACATCGCCGGCGCAGGCCATCACGACGTCAGGCTCGCCCACATCGTTGCTCGCCCAGGCCCAGACACCCGCGCCAGCTGCGCAGTGGCGTACAGCCGCATCCATGTCCAGCCACTGCGGCGCCGGCTGCTTGCCGGCAATGATCAGGTTGACGTAATTGCGGCTGCGCAAGCAGTGGTCGGCCACCGACAGCAGTGTGTTGGCGTCGGGTGGCAGGTAGATGCGCACTACATCGGCCTTCTTGCTCGCGACGTGGTCGATGAAGCCCGGGTCCTGGTGCGAGAAGCCGTTGTGGTCCTGGCGCCAGACGTGCGAGGTGAGCAGGTAATTCAACGAAGCAACGGGCATGCGCCACGGGATCTGGTTGCACACCTTCAGCCACTTGGCGTGCTGGTTAAGCATCGAATCGATGATGTGGATGAAGGCCTCGTAGCACGAGAACAGACCGTGGCGCCCGGTCAGCAAATAGCCTTCGAGCCAGCCCTGACACAGGTGCTCGCTCAGCACTTCCATGACCCGACCGTCGCCACTGAGGTGGTTGTCGCCCTCTTGCAATTCGGCCATCCAGGCCTTGCCCGTCACGTCGTAGACGTCATCGAGCCGGTTGGATGCGGTCTCGTCCGGGCCGAAGATCCTGAAGTTGGCCGCGTTCAGGTTGAGCTTCATCACGTCGCGCAGGAAGGTGCCCAGCACGCGCGTGGCTTCCGCCTCCACGCCGCCTGGCTGGGGTACCGCCACGGCATGGTCGGCAATACGTGGCATCGACAGCGGCTGCAACAGCGCGCCGCCGTTGGCGTGCGGGTTGCTGCCCATGCGCCGATGACCGGTGGGCGCCAGATCGGCCAGTTCTTCGAGAAGTTTGCCTTGGTTGTCGAACAACTCTTGCGGCCGATAGCTCTTCAGCCAGTCCTCGAGCTGGCGCACATGATCCGGTGTCTTGAAACCGGCAATAGGCACCTGGTGCGAACGCCAGGTGCCCTCGACGGGCTTGCCATCGACGAACTTCGGCCCGGTCCATCCCTTAGGTGTGCACAAGACGATCATCGGCCAGCGTGGGCGCACCGGGGTTTGCGTGGCGGGCAACGCTCGCGCCTCGCTCTGGATTGCGCGGATCCGCGCCAGCACCTGGTCCAGCGTGCCGGCCAGCGCTTGATGCACCAGCGCCGGATCATCGCCCTCGACGAAGTGCGGCTCGTGGCCGTAGCCGCGCAAGAGGTCGGTCAGTTCCTGGCGGCTGATGCGTGCCAGCACCGTCGGGTTGGCGATCTTGTAGCCATTGAGGTGCAGGATCGGCAGCACCGCACCGTCGCGAGCCGGGTTCAGAAACTTGTTCGAATGCCAGCTGGCCGCCAAAGCGCCGGTTTCGGCCTCGCCATCGCCGACAACGCAGGCGACGATCAGCCCCGGATTGTCGAAGGCCGCGCCATAGGCGTGAACCAGCGAATAGCCGAGTTCGCCGCCTTCATGGATGGAGCCCGGAACCTCGGGCGAGACGTGGCTGGGCACGCCGTTTGGCCAGGAAAACTGGCGAAACAGCCGCTGCATGCCGTGGCGGCTGCGCTCGATGGCAGGATAGTGTTCGGTGTACGAGCCTTCGAGGTAGGCCTGCGCCACCAGCCCCGGGCCGCCGTGTCCCGGGCCGATGACATAGATCATGTTCAGGTCGTTGTCCTTGATCAGGCGGTTCAGGTGCACGTACAAAAGGTTCAGCCCCGGCGTCGTGCCCCAGTGCCCCAGGAGCCGCGTCTTGATGTGCTCCCGCGTCAGTGGAACGTCGAGCAGGGCGTTCTCCCTCAGATAGATCTGCCCCACCGAGAGGTAGTTCGATGCACGCCAGTAGGCATCCATCTTGTGCAGCAGGTCGGGGCTCAGGACATCGGGCATGGCGGACTTTCAATGGTGATGGTGTTCATGAATCAGATGCTGGCGCAATGGCCGCATCGACGATGGATTGTGCGTCTTGCAAGACACGCCGCAGGTGCGGCACGCCCTTGAAGCTCTCGGCATAAATCTTGTAGATGTCTTCGGTACCCGAGGGCCGTGCGGCAAACCAGCCGCTGGCAGCGATAACCTTGATGCCTCCGATGGGCGCACTGTTGCCCGGCGCCCTGTCGAGCACGCTTTCTATGTTTTCGCCGGCCAGTTGGCCAGACACGATCTGCCGCGGCGCCAACGCAGCTAATCGCTGTTTCTGTTCGGAGGTCGCCGGCGCCTGGACCCGGTCCGCCACAGGATCGCCGAACTCGGTCGCCAGGTCTTGATACAGCGTGCCGATGTCATGGCCCGTGCAGGCGGTGATTTCGGCCGAGAGAAGTGCGGCCGTGATGCCGTCCTTGTCGGTGGTCCACACGGAGCCGTCACGGCGCAGGAATGAGGCCCCCGCACTTTCTTCGCCGCAAAAGCCCAGCGATCCGTCATGCAGACCATCGACGAACCACTTGAAGCCCACCGGAACCTCCTGCAGCGTGCGACCGAGCCGAGCCGCCAGGCTTGGCGTGACGATACCGTGGCGGTCGTGGTCGGTGTCGCAGGCAAAGGCGATGTCGAAGCGATCCTTCAAACTCTGCAGCCGCTGCATCGCATACTTCGACGACGGATCCATGCGGATCTTCCCGTCCCAGTCGAGCGTCATGAAACCGAAAGTCGGATCCACCACGTCGCTGACGACCGTGAGGTCCAGGCGATAACGCTCGGCAATGGCGGCCCAGTAATGAACGCCCGCACCACCCAACGGATCGACGCCCATGCGCAGCGTGGCGTTGCGAATCACGTCCATGTCGATCACGCTGGCCAGGTCGCCGACATATGCGCTCAGGTAGTCAAAGCGGTGCGTGGTCGCGGCCTGCAACGCCTGGGCGTGCGGCATGCGCTGCACACCGTGCAGGCGCGCTTCGATAAAGACGTTGGCAGCGGCTTCTATTTTGGCCGTGATGTCGGCACCAGCCGGTCCGCCGTGCGGAGGGTTGTACTTGAAGCCGCCATCGCGCGGCGGATTGTGCGACGGCGTGATCACGATGCCATCGGCGAGCCTGCCATTGCGCCCCCGGTTGTGGGTCAGGATGGCATGCGAGACCGCCGGCGTCGGCGTGAATTCGTCGCCCGCCGCCAGCATCACCTCGACGCCATTGGCGGCCAGAACTTCAAGCGCGCTGGCGCACGCCGGCTCAGACAGCGCATGCGTGTCGATGCCCATGAACAGTGGTCCGGTAATGGCCTGAGACTTGCGGTGATTGCAGATCGCCTGCGTGATGGCCAGCACATGCCACTCGTTGAACGAGCGGTCGAATGCCGAGCCACGATGGCCAGAGGTCCCGAACGCCACACGCTGCGCTGCCACCGTCGGGTCGGGCTGGTCGGCGTGGTACGCGGCAACCAGCGCGTCCACATCGATCCGCATCGACGCTGGCGCCCGCTGGCCGGCGAGTGGATTGATGCCGCCTGCCATTTCGGTCATAAAGCCGTGCTTGCGAGCCCGTCGGCTGGCTGGTTCAGGCGATCGATCATGGTGTTGATCCGGCCAGAATGTTGACGGCGCCCGCAGCATCGACGGCGCCGGCCAAGCGCGCGGTTTCGAAAGTCCCGACCCAATCGAGCAGCCGAGTGGCGATGTGTTCTACCGCCTCGGCGCGTGTCTTTGACTGCGCTTGCCAGCCGACGACCGCTTCCCAGAATGTCGTGCGCCCGACCGCAAAACCGATGAATCCGGGGACACCCGCCGCAGTGGCCAACCAGTGGCGCACCTGCGCTGCATCCGCACCGCGGCCGAGCACGATACAGCCGACCGTATCGCGCCCGTCGCAGCGCGCCGCCGCGACTATGCGCTGGCAGTCGTCGCGTTGCGCCAGGCCTTCGACCTTCCAGACGTCAGGCTCGACCCCGGCATTCTGCAAAGTACATATCGCCTCCTGCATCAGCGTCGGTCGCAGATCCCGGTCGAAGGTGTCCTGGTCGCCATCCAGGCGCTGCAACTGTGCTTCGGTGGCCGGCACCAGCAATTCGAACATGAAGCGCCGCCGGCTGCGCTGGCAGTGCTCGGACAGCTGCTTCAGGCGGCCAACCTGGCGCAGATTCAGATCCGCATCGCCCTGGACGTTGTAGCGAACCAGCGCCTTGGCGAACGTGGGATCGAAGCTTGCGATGTGGCGCGCGAAGTCGGCGCCGTATTCGAACTCGAACTCTTCCGAGCCGCTTCGTTCGGTGGCCAGCGCGGTGACAAAGCCGCGCCGCCTTGCGTCGCGCAGGATGTCGGCACCGAATTCCTCATCCACGAGAATGCCGCCCGCTTCACGCGGCAGCCCCTTTTCGATGGCCGCATTGAAGCCCTCGTAGATCAGATGTTTGCTGTCGCTGACACTCGCAACCTGCGGCACCGAGAGCGGTGGATCGAGATTGAACAGGCTCTTGACGTATGAGTGCCGGTGATCGAATGGCAGCAAATACAGTGCCTTGTCGTATCCGACGGTCATTGCGGATGCTCCACCGGCACGGCTTTGGCGGTTGCCACTTTCGTCGCCGATCCCGCGCTCTTTTCCCTTATCCGCGCCAGCAGCGTGCCCCAGGACTTTGCGAACGCCAGCACGCCGTCGCGCTGCAACTGCCCGGCCAGTGCGTCGTCATCGACCCCTTCGCGCCTGAATTCCTCCATCACCGCTTCGGCCGGGCCGCCATCGGCAGGCAGCGTAGTACCGGGCAAGCCGTGGTCCGCAAAGGCCAGCAAGGTCTTCTCGGGAATGGTGTTGATCGTCTGCGGTGCTGCCAGAGACTCCACGTACAGCGTGTCGTTTGCAGCCGGGTCCTTGGTGGCGGTGCTGGCCCACAGCAGGCGCTGCGGTCGGGCACCTGCTGCGGCCAGCTTGCGCCAGCGATCGGAGTCCAGCAACTCGTAATGCGCCTTGTAGCAACGCATGGCCATGGCGATGCCCAGACGGTTATGCAAAGCAGGCGAGACTTCCTGCTTCACCGCGACGTCCCAGCGGCTGACGAAGAGCGATGCGACGGATTGCACCTTCGGCGACAGCCCGGCAGCGATGCGACGCTCGATACCGCGCAGGTAGGCTTGGGCAGCTGCCAGGTAGTGCTCGAGCGAGAACAGCAAAGTCACATTGATCGGCACGCCGTCGAAGATGGACTGCTCGATGGCCGGCAGGCCCTGCGGCGTACCTGGAATCTTGATGAAGAGATTGGGCCGCGCCGCCCGCGCGTGCAGTTGCGCGGCCGCGCGGACGGTGCCGGCCGTG
>CAXBDR010000010.1:0-38541 GCA_963974265.1 uncultured Rhodoferax sp. | reverse complement strand
GGCCGTGGATGCCAACGTGCTCGCCACGCTTGCGGCGGCCTGCCGCGACCAGCTGAGAGTGGGCTTCGATTACCGCGACGGGCAAGGCCGCAGCAGCACGCGCTCGGTGGAGCCGCAAGGGCTCGTGCACGTCGGCAGCCGCTGGTACCTCGTGGCCTGGGACCCGGCGCGCGACGACTGGCGCAATTTCCGCATCGACCGGGTGGAGGGCGCACCGGTCATCGGTGCGCACTTCGCACCCCGGCCCGGGCCCGGTGGGGGTGATCTCGGCGCGTATGTCTCGGGCCAGCTGGCGGTGACGATTCAGGGCGAGGAGGCGCGTGTGGTGCTGCACAGGCCGCTGGACGAAATGTCGCCGCGCATCCCGCCCGCGGCTGCGCTGCTTGAATCGATGGACGGCTCACGCTGTCTCATGCGTTGCCCGGCACACCAGCTCGACTGGCTGGTCTACTGGCTCATGTCGCTGGAGGTGGAGTTCGAGGTGCGGGACCCGCCCGCGCTGAAACAACGGCTGCTCGCCGCCGGCGAACGTGTGGCTCGCGCGATGGCGGCCAGCGCCTGACATGGCTCGGCCGCCGCACGGCGCGGACGATCGGGGCGCGCGAGAGCCGGGCCCCGCGGTTGCCCGTCAGCTCAGATGCTTGCCCACCAGCCCGGTCATTTCGAACATCGTGACTTCATCCTTTCCGAAGACGGCCTTGAGCTTGGCGTCGGCCAGGATGTTGCGCTTGTTCTTCGGGTTTTGCAGGTTGTTGGCCTTGATGTACTCCCACATCAGCTTGACGACTTCGGTGCGGGGTTGTGGTGTTGCGCCGATCACGGCGGCCAGTTCGGCGCTGGGGGTGAGGGCACGGTTGAATGCGGTTGGCTTCTTGGCTGTGGTCATCTTGGACTCTATGTGGTTAAACAGGGATTCTAGGGCGAGGCTGCGATCCACTTGTAACCACGTGCCGCCGGCCAGGCGATCCAGGCCTTTTCTTGCCGGGAGCACGAAGGTGTTCGAAGCAGCAGTTGCGCCGAAAGCCATGGGCTTGCCGCAGGGAAGGCGGCGTCGGTATTCCATGGGGCCGGCGACCGGTGCAAACATGCCTTGTTCATAATGGCGGCCACAAGCAGATCGACAACCACGTCGGCGACCGCTGTTCCGTATATGCGCGCGGCCGGACCGTGACAGGAGCGACAACGAGGATGACAAGCCAACAAATCGCCCTCAGCCTGGTGCTGGCCACCATGGTGTTTTCGGTCGCACTCGATTTGCGGCTGCACGATTTCCGCCGCGTGGCGATGATGCCGCGTGCCGTCGTCGCCGGCCTGATTCCGCAGTTCCTGCTGTTGCCGGTCGGCACCTGGCTGGCGACGCTGGTGCTGGACCTGCCGCCCAATGTCGAGGCCGGCATGCTGCTGGTGGCTTGCTGCCCGGGCGGGTCGCTGTCGAACTACATGACGCATTTCGGGCGCGGCAACACGGCCTTGTCGGTCACCGTGTCGTGTGTGGCCGCGTTGATGGCGCTGGTGCTCACGCCGTTCAACTTCAGCTGGATGGTGGCCACCAACCCGGCCACGGCCGGCTGGTTGCGCGAGCTCGACATCGATCCCTCGGGCATCTGGTTCAGCCTGCTGGTGCTGCTGGCGGTGCCGATGGCCGCCGGCATGCTGCTTGCGCACCACCGACCCACGCTGGCCGCGCGCTGGCGCAAGCCGCTGGGGCGCTTCTCGCTGTTCGCGTTGTTCGCCTTCATCGTCGTCGGGCTGATCAGCCAGCGGCAATTGCTGACGCTGGGCCTGTTGCCGATGATGCTCATCGTCGTGTTGCACAACGCCAGCGGCCTGCTGTTTGGCTATCTGACCAGCATCGCCATGCGCATCGGCGTGGGCGACCGGCGTGCGGTGATGCTCGAAGGCGGCATGCAGAACTCGGGCCTGGCGCTGGGCATCATCGCGGTGCAGTTCAATTCCGACCTGGGCATGGTCATCATCGCCAGCCTGTGGGGCATGTGGCATATCGTCAGCGGCCTGGCCTGCGCATTGTGGTGGCGCCGCTCACCCGTCATCGAACCTGAACTGGAGCCTCGCCATGTTTGATCTGCTGTTCCGATCCGCCATCGTCGTCGACGGCAATGGCGAACGACCGTTCACGGCCGATGTGGGCATCCGCGACGGCCGGATCGCCGAGATCGGCCAACTCGATGGCGCCAGCGCGCACGAGAACATCGATGCCACCGGCGCCTGGCTGACGCCGGGTTTCGTCGACATCCATACCCATTACGACGGCCAGGCGACCTGGGATCAGACCTTCTCGCCCAGCATCCACCACGGCGTGACGACGCTGGTGATGGGCAACTGCGGCGTCGGTTTTGCGCCACTGCGCGCGGGCGAGCAGGACCGCCTGATCAGCCTGATGGAAGGTGTCGAGGACATTCCCGGCGTGGCGCTGGCCGAGGGCATCGACTTCCAGTGGAGCAGTTTTCCGCAATACATGGACAGGCTCGCGGCGATGCCGCACAGCCTGGACTTCGCCTGCCTGGTGCCGCACGACCCGCTGCGCATGTACGTGATGGGCGAACGCGCGCGCGGCCAAGAAGCGGCGACGCCCGACGACGTGGCGCAGATGCGTGGCTTGCTGCGCGAGGCGCTGCAGGCCGGCGCCATCGGTTTCTCGACCGGGCGCAGCGACAACCACCGCACCTCCAAGGGCCAGGAGACGCCGGCCTCCGAGGCCGATGCGGCCGAACTCACCGGGCTGGCCCGGGCCTTCGACGGGCTGGACCATGGCGTGGTGCAACTGGTCAGCGATTTCGACGTCTTGCGTTCGCCGGATCGTTTCGACCCCGAGTTCGACCTGGTCGAACAACTGGCGATCGCCTCGAAGCGCCCGCTGGCCATGACCTGGTTGCAGCGCGACCCGGGCGGCGAGCAATACAAACAGGTCGCGCGGCGCGTCGAGGCGGCCGTGGCTCGCGGGCTTCCAATGTACCTGCAGGCAGCCGCGCGCGGCATCGGCGTGATCACCGCTCTGGATGCGAGTTTCCATCCGTTCATGGGTTTCCCCGGCTACAAGGAAGTGGCCGCGTTGCCGCTGGCCGAACGCGCCTCTGCGTTGCGCGATCCGGCGCGGCGCAGCCGCATCCTGGCCGAGAAATCCGAACGCCTGGCCGGCGACGGTTCATCCGTGCCGCCACTCGTCGACCTGCTGCTGGCGCGTATCGACATGATTGCGGCGCGCATGTTCCCGCTCGGCGAGGTGCCGAACTACGAGCCCACGCTGCAGGACTCGATGCTGCTGCGCGCCAAGGCCCAGGGCATGACGCCGCTGGCCGCGATCTATGACTACCTGTGCGAAGGCGACGGCGAGAACCTGTTGTATTTCCCGATCTTCAACTACAACGACGGCAACCTGGACTGCGTGGGCGAGATGCTGCGGCATCCGCGCGCCTTGTTCAGCCTGGGCGACGCGGGTGCGCATGTGGGCACGATCTGCGATGCCAGCTTCTCGACCTTTCTGCTGACACACTGGGTGGCCCAGGGCTACCTGCCGCTGGAGCAGGCGGTGCAGATGCTGAGCAGCCGCAATGCGGATTACCTGGGCCTGGTCGATCGCGGACGCATCGCCGTGGGCCAACGCGCGGACCTGAACCTGATCGACCCCGCGACGCTGGCCTTGCGCAAGCCGCAACTGGTGCGCGACCTGCCGGCCGGCGGCAAGCGTTTCCTGCAGACGGCGGTGGGTTACGTGGGCAGCTGGGTGGCGGGGCAATGCGTGCAGCGCGAGGGCGTGGTCACAGAGGCGCGGCCGGGCCGGCTGGTGCGCATGGGTGGCGTGAAGCAGGGATAACGGCGCCGGCGAACGGCGGCACGGATCTCGCGCGTCGGTGCGATTGCGGGCAAGCTGCCGCTAACGCGATCGCGGCCGTCCATGACCCTGTATGCGCGGATGCAACCTGACGTTCTTGCCGTTGATGTGGGCCGCATTCAGGCCCGACGGTCGCTGCGCAGGCGCTCGATTTCGCGTTCCAGTTCGGCAATGCGCCGGTCGCGCGACGCGATCATGTCCGTCACGTCGGCCGCCTCGAAACGCTGCGGTATGTGCTGCGGGCAGTTCACGTCCCATGCCTGCACCGTGAACAGCAGGGCCTGTTCCGGCCGTGCGCGATAGTTGGCCGGCATCAGGCGTCGCAACAACGCGTCGTCGTGTTCGACCACACGCGCGGTGCCCCAGATCTTGATGCGGCGGCGCCTTGCATAGTCGATGAGAAACAGATGCGCCTGCGGGTTCTCCGCCAGATTGCCCTGGGTGATGTACTGCCGATTGCCGACGAAATCGGCAAAACCGATCGTGTGTTCGTCGAGCACCCGCAGGAAACCAGGCGGACCGCCGCGGTGTTGGATGTAGGGTTGTCCCTGGCCATTGGCGGTCGCCAGGAACACGCTGGTCTGGGCTTCGATCTCCGTCTTCAGAGCGTCCGTGATGGAGCGCTCCCAGGAACCGCCTTCTTCCATGCGTGCGTAGATTTCGCGCGACCCCTTGCGGGTCTGGATCGCCTTGACGGTGTCGGTGAACGCCACGTCGCTGGCAGCCGTGTGCGGGTCCGGGGGGATTTCTGAATGGGGCATGCGGGTTTCTCCAGAGGTTGGTGCCAGTCCCACGCAGACGGCGCGACGTGTGGCGCCGTCTGTGCAAGGCCATGGCGCGGGATCAGGCGGCCAGGGCCTGGGCCTGCGGGAAGTCGATCTCGGTTCCGGCGACCTCGTTGATGTAGTTGCTCCAGGTGTTCAGCGCGACGTGCTGGACGATCTCGACGATCTGTGCGTCGTCGTAACTGGCCATGCGAACGGCCTGCAGGTCGGCGTCGGACACATGGCCGCGCTCGCGAACGATCTTGGCGGCAAAACGCACGGCCGCATCGGCCTTCGGGTCGAGCGAGCCGCCATGGCGGTTGGCTGCGATCTCGGCGTCGCCGAGCTTGGCCGCGTTCTTGGCCAGGTAGGTGTGGGCCGCCAGGCAATAGCCGCAGGCATTGATCTGCGCCACGGCCAGGGCGATGCGTTCGCGGGTCTGCGCCGGCAGGCTGCCCTTGGCCAGCGCACCGGACATGGCCAGGTAGCCCTCCAGTGCGGACGGGCTGTTGGCCACCAGGCGGAACAGGTTGGGTACGACGCCGAGTTGCCGGTTGACGGCCTCGAGGTGTTGGCGTGCGGCGGCCGGGGCGGCTTCGATGCTGGCGTGGGTTGGGATACGGGACATGGTGTGGACTCCAGGGTTGAGGGTTTGTCCGGGGGATGCCGGTGAAGCAGAATGTAGATATTCCCGACGAACAGCACTAGACTGCCATTTCGCAATTCTTTCTCTCGAAAATTGGAACAATGGATCGACTGGATGCCATGACCGTCTTCGCCGCCATCGCCGATGGCGGCAGCCTGTCGGCGGCCGGGCGGCAGCTTGGCACTCCGCTGGCCACCGTGAGCCGCAAGCTGGCGGACCTGGAGGCGCACCTGAACACGCGCCTGATCACACGCTCGACCCGCAAGCTGGTGCTGACCGATGCCGGGCGCGACTATCTGGCGGCCTGCCGGGCCATCCTCGAGCAGGTCGACGAGGCCGAACGCGCCGCGGCCGGTGCGTATGCCAAGGTCAGGGGCCAGCTCGTGGTTGCCGCGCCGATCGTGTTCGGCCGCCTGCACATGGTGCCGGTGGCTGCGGCCTTTCTGGAGCAGCATCCCGAGGTCGACATCCAGCTGCGGCTCGGCGACCGCAACGTCAACCTGATCGAGGAGCATGTCGATGTGGCGCTGCGCATCGGCACCTTGCCCGACAGCAGCCTGGTGGCCACGCAGGTGGGTACGGTACGCCGCGTCGTGTGCGCCAGCCCCGACTATCTGCGGCGCTTCGGCACCCCGGCGACGCTGCGCGACCTGGCCGCGCACCGTTGCATCAGCTTCGAGGGCCTGGACGCGGCATCGACCTGGACATTCGTCGGCGACGGCGGCGTGCGGCGGCCCGTGGACGTGCGGGCGCGCCTGGCGGTTTCCACGGCCGACGCCGCCATGGCGGCAGCGATGCTGGGTCTCGGATTGACGCGTGTGTTGTCATACCAGATCGACGATGACCTGCGTGCCGGTCGCCTCGTTCGTGTGCTCGTCGACGACGAGCCGCCGGCGATTCCCGCGAGCCTGATCTATCCCGGCCAGGGGCGGCTGCCGATGAAGACGCGGGCATTCATCGACTTTGCCGCGGGGCGGATCCGGGAGCGACTGCAAGGCATGGAAGCGGCTCTGGTGTCGCGCTCGGCCGTGCGCCCACCACGCCCGACGGCGAGACGCCGATGATGCGCGCGCCGCGGCGCCGGAGCGCCCCGGCGCGCGCTGGCCATCAGCCCCCGCTCAGCGCCAGCACCACGGCCACGAAATCCGTCGGCCGCAAGGCGTGGCCGAGATCCCGCACCCCCACCCCGTTGACGAAGATGCGCATGTTCGGCCGCAGCCGACCCTGCTCATCGACGACCCGAAAACGGATGCCGGGGTAACGCCGGTCGAGGTCGTCGAACATCGCGTCGAGCGTGGCGCCGTCGGCGTCGATGCGGGTCGCCCCGGTGTAGTCGCGCAGCGCGGCGGGAATCAGCAATTGCATGGCATGGCCTCCACGCGCGGTACCGGCGTCAGGCCAGTTCGGCGACCTCCACCGCGTAGATCTCCGGCAGGTGGCGCGCGATGTTTTTCCACTGGGCACCTTCATCGTGGCCGATCCACAGTTCGCCGCTGGTCGTACCCAGGTACAGCGCCGGCGAAGCCTGCGCGTCGACGGTCATGGCCTGGCGCTTGACGGTCCACCAGGCCTGGCTCTCGGGCAGGCCGTGGTCGAGGCGCTGCCAGGTCTTGCCGGCGTTGCGCGTCATGTAGGCGGCCGGGCGTCCGTCCGGGCTGGTGCGGGGCCAGACGGTGCCGCCGTCCATCGGGAACACCCAGGCGGTGTCGGCATCGCGTGGGTGCAGCACCATGGGAAAACCGATGTCCCCGACGCGTTTGGGCATCTTGCGGCCGATGCGTTGCCAGGTGTCGGGCTTGCCGGCCTGGCGATCGAGCCGGTAGATGCCGCAGTGGTTCTGCTGGTACAGCCGGTCCGGCCTGGCCGGGCACAGGCGCACGCAATGCGGGTCGTGGAAGCTGATGTCCGTCGGGTCGAAACCCTCGACCACCTCCATGCCGTCGACCAGCGTGGTCCAGGTCGCACCGGCATCGCGCGACTCGTGCACGCCACCGCCGGACATCGCAAAGTACAGATGTGCCGGGTCACGCGGGTCGACGATGACCGAATGCAGCTTCGGGCCGTCCGGCGTGCCGTCCTGCGCGCTGCCCATCCAGGTGCGCAGTTGTGCGTTGTCGTTGACGCCGGGCAGCGGGTCCCAGCGGTTGCCGCCATCATGGGAGCGGAACAAGCCTTGCGGCGAGGTGCCCACATACCAGCTGCCGGGTTCGCTGGCGTGCCCCGGCGTGAGCCAGAAGTTGTGGTCGACGGCGCGGCCGGGCAGGTCGTTGTCCGGCTTGGCAAACGCCGGTGGTTGTGCGGCCTCCTTCCAGGTGCGGCCCAGGTTCGTGGAACGGAACACGGTGGGCCCGAGGTGGCCGGTCCGGGCCGCGGCCAGCAGCGTGCGGCCGTCGCGTGGGTCGAGTAGCAGGTGGCTGATGGTGTGGCCCAGGAAATGCGGTCCGTCGCAACTCCAGGTCTTGCGCCTGCGGTCGGACTGGAAGATCCAGGCGCCCTTGCGGGTGGCGACCAGCACCACGAGGCGGGTGGCGGCGGGGGAGGCAGCGGCGCGGGTCTTGCGGGGGCGGGAAACGGTGGGTGACGGGCTCATGGTCATGCATCCAGTAGGGCCGCCCGCAGGCGGCGCAGTTGCAGGAGGAGGCAGGATTGCGCCTGCCCCGCGATGCGCCTGGGAAACCGTGCGCATCCTGTCCACGACGATCGAGGCGGTCCGGATCAGACATGTATCGTCGGCTTGCGGCCGCGCAGGCCGATCACACCACGGTTGCGCCCATCGATCAAGCGGGCGTCAGGCGGCCGGCGCCTTGGGCCGGTGCAAGGCGCAGATCTTGTTGCCGTCCGGATCCCGCAGGTACGCCAGATAGAGCTTGCCGGACGGGCCTTCGCGAAAGCCCGGCGGGTCCTCGCAGGTCGTGCCGCCGTTGGCCAGCGCAGCCGCGTGGAAGGCGTCGCCCTGTTCGGGCGACGACACGGTGAAGCCGATCGTGCTGCCGTTGCCATGGCAGGCGGGTTCGCCGTTGATGGGCGTCGTGATCGCGAAGGTGCCGGTCGGGCTGCGGTAGAAATAGCGGTTCTTGTTGGCGACGCCCGGGGCGATGCCCAGTGTGCCGAGGGTTGCGTCGTAGAACTTGCGGGCGCGCTCGAGGTCGTTGACACCGAGCATCACGTGACTGAACATGTTGGGCCTTTCTTGCCGGGTTGTGTGTGGACAACGCAGCGGCCCGCAGCCGGGCCGATGGTCATCGGGTCGCCATGGTAGTGCACGCCTGCGCCGCGGCTGCGCGGTGCAGGCAGTGGCCCTTCGGTTACGGCGGCGTGAACTTCCGAGGCGGTGGCGCCTCCAACGTCTTTTGGGAGCGGTCGGACGATCCGTCCGGGAGCAACGTCATGTCCTGTGTCTACCGATGGCGGATCCTCGTGATCTGCACGATTTTCCTGACCGCCTGCGGCAGCTACCTGCCGCCGGCCGAGCTGACGAACATGAACCGCGAGCAGATCGTCGAACGGTTGGGGCAACCCGAGATGCAGCGCACGATGGCGGATGGCAGCTCGCGGCTGGAGTTTCCGACCGGCCCGCGGGGCAAGCAGACCTGGTTCGTGTACTTGAATGCGGCTGGCGAAGCGCTGCGTTCGGAACAGGTGCTGACCGAGCAGAACTTCAACCGCGTCACCCCGGGCATGACGCAGGACGCGGTGCGCGAGATGCTGGGCCGACCTGGCGAGACCCGCACGCTGGCACGTTCGCGTGGCGTGGTCTGGAGTTATCGCTACGAGAACCCGTTCTGCCAGTGGTTCCAGGTCGAGATTGCCACCGACCGGACCGTGCGTTCGGCCGGATACGGCGAGCCGCCGGAATGCGACCGGCCCAACGAGATCATCATCCCGAACTGAGCGCCGCGCAGCGGTGCGCCGTTGCGGTCAGGCCGGCGGACCCCAAATGGCGGTTTCGCTGAAGCCCAGTTCGGCAAACTCCCGTTCGCGCAGCGGCGCATCCATCGCGCAGAAGAACTCGTCGAGTTGCGGCGGGGCCACCGGCGTGCCGGACAACATCGCGTGCACCTGGCCGCGGTGGTGCGTCTGGTGCTGGAACACATGGTTGAGCAGGCGCATGCGGGTTTCGCTCTGCGGGCCATCGCGGCGCAGGATCGTGACCGTGCGCGCGAGATCATCATCGCGCAGCGCCAGGCAGTAGTCGATCAGCTGGCGGTCGACCGCGCGCTGGGCCTGCTGCAGCGGCGCACAGGCGTCATACGGCTCGGCGGGCGTGAAGAAGGACGCGACATAGTCCGGATGCGGCGGCTCGCCGCGGGCTTCGCGCGCGAGCGCATCCATGTAGAACTTGTCGACGGTCACGATATGGTTCAGCGTCGCGCGGATGGACGGAAAGAATCCGGTGCGCGGCGCCGCGAACTCCGCCGGGCTCAGCTGCGCGCAGGCCGAGAGCAGGCGGTGGTTGGACCACGCATTGTTGTACGCCATCGTGGCGAGATGGCGCGACATCGGGTGGGGTGTCGACATGGCGGCGGGATTCCGGTGGGATGGCGGCGCAGGTCAGGCAATGCGGGGCCCGCTTTTCATGACATGCGTCAAGTCACCTGGATTGTGCGGGTGCCGGCCGGGCGCCGCAAGCCTTGGCCGGGCTACGATGGGCCGTGGTCGGATGTCGTCCCGACAGGCTGCCACACTTGTCTTTCCGCTGGAGCCACGCCTGTGTTTGCATTGCCTGTTTCCACCAACCCATCCATCGGCCGCCTCGCGCTGCGCCTGAGCGGCTTTGTGCGCGGCAGGCTGTGGCTGCAGGTGCTGGTGGCCATGTTCGCCGGCATCGCCACCGGCATGGCCATCGGGCCGACCGGCGGCTGGTTGGCACCGGCCATGGCGCAGCTGGTCAGCAACTGGCTGGCCATTCCCGGCTATCTGTTCCTGTCCATGGTGCAGATGATCGTGATCCCGCTGGTCGTGGCCTCGATCATCCTGGGCATGACGAGTTCGCGCGACATGGCGCAATTGCGCAGCATGGGTGTGCGCACCGGACTGTTCTTCCTGTCCACGACGGTGGTCGCGGCCTTGATCGGCGTGCTGGTGGCGCTGGCGGTGGAGCCGGGCGCCTATCTGCAGGTCGCGCAGCTGCCCGCCGCCACGACCGCCGTGACGGATGCGGCCGGTGGTGCGGGGGCAGCGCCGTCCCTGTCCAGCCTGCCGGCGCAGATCGTGCGCGTGGTGCCGACCAATCCGCTGGCCGCCAGCGTCGAGCAGAACATGCTGCAGGTCGTGGTGTTCGCGATCTTCGTCGGCGTGGCCCTGGTCACGATGGAAGGCAAGCTGGCCCGCCCGCTGGTGGACCTGCTGGGCGCGGTGCAGGAGGTCAGCATGGTCGTCGTGCGCTGGGCCATGTACCTGGTGCCGGCGGCTGTGTTCGGACTGATGACGCAGCTCACGGCACGCATGGGCCTCGACGCCTTGCTCGGCATGGGCGTGTACGTGCTCACCGTGCTCGGGGCCCTGCTGCTGGCCTTCGGCTTCCTGATGCTGGTCTACGCGCTGGGCCGGCGCCGTTCGCCGCTGGGTTTTCTCAAGGGCAGCCGCGACGTGTTGCTGCTGGCGTTTTCCACCTCGAGCTCGGCCGCGGTGATGCCGCTGACCATCCGCACCGCCGAAGAGTCGCTGGGCGTGCGCAAGGGCGTGTCGCGATTCGTCATTCCGCTGGGCACCACGATCAACATGGCCGGCACCGCGTTGTACCAGGTCATCGCCGCCTTGTTCCTGGCGCAGGTCTACCAGGTCGACGTCGGCCTGTCCGGCCTGCTGCTGGTCGTGGTGCTGGCGGTCGGCGCGTCGATCGGATCGCCCGGCACGCCCGGCATCGGCATCGTGATTTTGTCCATGATGCTGGGCACGGTCGGTATTCCGGCCGAAGGCATTGCACTGATCATCGGTGTCGACCGGGTGCTGGACATGAGCCGCACCACGCTCAACGTGGCCGGCGACCTGGTCGCGGCCAGTGTCATCGACCGGTACACGGCGGCGGAGGAGCCGATGGCAGACGCCCAGAGTGGCGCGGGGCCCTGACGCCGTCGGCCCAGGCGCGGCGCGTGCTCAGCGTGGCCGGCGCAGCATGCTGGCGGCCAGTGTCACGATGGTCAGCGGCATCACCACCGACACGATGATGTCGCCGAAGAAATCGGTGCCGCCGTACCGTTGCGACACCATCACCAGATAGGCTGTATACGCGGCGTAATAACCGAGGAACAGCGCCGCCTCCCAGCGCGCGATGGTGCGCCCGCTGATGAACACGGGCAGGCAGGCCAGCGTGGTGGCCAGCATCACCCACAGGTCGACGCGCAGGATGTGCTCGGGCACGGCCAGCGCGCCCGCCGTGCCCAGGCCGGCGGCCAGGCCGCCGAGCCCGACCACGCCCAGGATGTTGAACACGCAGCTTCCCACCACGTTGCCGATCGCCATGTCGCGCTCGCCCTTGAAGCTGGCCGCGATCGACGCGGCCACCTCCGGCAGCGAGGTACCGACCGCGACGATGGTCAGGCCAATGACGGCCTCGCTCATGCCAAGCCAGCGCGCCAGCGTGGTCGCGGCGGCCACCAGTGCGTTGGATCCGGCCACCAGCAGGACCAGGCCGAGCAGCACCAGGCCCAGTTGCACCGGCACGCCGGCATCCCAGCGGCCGGGTTCGGCCGGTTGTGGCAGGTCGTCGTCGGACAGCGTGGCGACGCTGCCAGGGTCGGCCCGCGACTGCAGGATCAGGAACACGGTGTAGGCCACCAGCAGCCCGAGCAGCAGCGCGCCATCGAACATTCCGATGTGGCTGTCCTGGCTCAATGCCACCAGCAGCGCGGCGCAACCGACCATGATCGGCGCCTCCTGGCGGATCACCTGGCGGTGCACCGTCAGCGGCGTGATCAGCGCGGCCAGGCCGAGGACGAACAGGACGTTGAAGATGTTGCTGCCCACGGCGTTGCCGATGGCCATGTCGGCACGCCCGGACAACACGGCTGACGTGGTCACCGCCATTTCCGGCGCACTGGTGCCAAAGGCCACGACGGTCAGCCCCACCACCAGCGGCGAGATGCCCAGGCGCAGTGCCAGGCCGCTGGCACCGCGCACCAGCACCGATGCGCCGAACACCAATGCGACGAGGCCGGCAAGAAACAGCAGGGTGGTGATCATGGTGTGACGGGTCGGCTGGGGATCTGCGTCGGCCATCGGGCCGATGGAGGACGCAGCCATTGTGCGATACCGGCCGGACGGACCGGCATGGCCTGCGCCAAAACCCGCCATGCCGTGGCGGTTCCGGGCCGGCGGCCGGCCGCCGGCGGTTCAGACCGCCGTGGTCGTCTCGGTCGTGGCCGCGTCGTCTTCTCCGCCCGGCGGGTGGGTGACGATGCTGCGCAACGCGGGTCGGGGCGCGGCCAGCGCCTGCAGGTCCGGCTTCGGGCGCCGCAGCGCCGGGTCGGCGGCAAAGGCCCGCTCCAGCGCCGCCGCCATGGACAACAACCGCGCGTCGCCGCGCAGCGGGCCGATCAGCTGCAGGCCGAACGGCATGCCGGCTTCATCGACGCCGCAGGGCAAGGCCAGCGCTGGATTCGTGGCCAGCGTCGGGATGTAGGTCAGCGCCAGCCAGTGGTAGTAGTTGCGCATGGCATGGCCGTCGACCGTCTCGGCGTACAGCGTGGTCCATGGAAAGGGCGTGACCGGCGAGGTCGGGGCGACGATCAGGTCGAAGCGTTCGAACGCCGCGGCAAAGCGCCGCGCGATGCGTGTCTGCGCCAGGTGGGCCCAGGCGCGGTCGGCCAGCGTCATCGCGCCGGCCATCTCGATGTTGGCGCGCACATGGGGTGCCAGCGTGTGCGGCGCATGGCGCAGCGTCTCGGCATAACCGGCGTAGAAACTCTCGGCGCGCAGGATGTCGAACACCCGGTCGGCGTCCGCGACGTCCAGCGCGAGCGGCTCGCAGCGCATGCCCAGGGCTTCGAGCGCGCCAACGCGCTGGCGCAGGCTGCGCCGGATCGCCGGGTCGACGGCGCAGATGCCGAAGTCTTCGGTGAAGCCGACCCGCAGCGTCGACAGGTCCACCGCTGCCAGCGGCGCGGCCAGCGACGGCTCCGCGTAGGACAAGGGATCGCGCGGGTCGATGCCGGTTGCGGCCTGCAGCATCAGGTGGGTGTCGGCCACGTCGCGGGCCATGGGGCCAAGCACCGAGATGACCGACCAGCCCAGCGGCCGCGCGTCGTTGGCGACCACGCCGGGCGAGGGACGCAGGCCCACCACACCGCACAAGGCGGCTGGAATGCGCAACGAGCCGCCGGTGTCCGAGCCGGTGGCCAGCGGCAGCATGTCCACCGCCAGCGCCGCCGCCGAGCCGCCCGACGAGCCGCCGGCGTTGCGCGTCGGGTCGAACGGGTTGCCGGTGGCGCCCCAGACCGGGTTGCGGGTGTTGGCGCCGGCGCCCATGTCGGGCACGTTGGTCTTTGCGGTGACGATGGCGCCGGCCGCGCGCAGCCGCGCGACCAGCGTGTTGTCGTGCGTCGGCACATGGTTGCGCCGGCTCACCGTGCCGCTGGTGCTGAGCAGCCCGGCGGTGTCCTGCAAGTCCTTCACGCCCAGCGGCAGGCCATGCAACAGGCCCAGCGGATCGCCACGCATCACGGCCGCTTCCGCGTTGCGGGCGCCTGCACGGGCTCGCTCGAAATCGATGGCGGCAATGGCGTTGATCGCCGGGTTGAGCGCCTCGATGCGCGCGATGCAGGCGTCCATCACGTCGACCGGGGAGATCTCTCGCCGGCCGATCATGGCGCGCAGCTCAACCGCGCTGCGGGAGTTCAGGTCGGAGTCGTGTGGCACGGTGTGGCGTGGTGTGCTTTTTCGATTGGCTTATTGCACTTCGAGGCCGGCCTTGTGCACGTAGGCACGCAGTTTGGGCAACTCGTCGGTGATGCGTTTTTCGTACATGGCGGGTGCCTCGAGCTGCACTTCCACGCCGGCCTTCTGCAGGGTGGCACGGGTGTCGGCATCGGAGATGCTGTCCGCAAAGGCACGGGTCAGGCGGGTGCGCACCGGCTCGGGCAGGCCGCGCGGCGTGACCACGGTGATCCAGGGCACCATCTCGTAGCCGGGGTAGATGGCGGCGATGGTCGGCACGCCGGGCATCAGCGACGTCGGCTTGGCCGATGTCAGGCCGATCGCCTTCACCTTGCCGGCCTTGATCTGCGGCATGGCGGCCACGTTGGTGTCGAAGGTCAGCGGCACCTGGCCGCCGATCAGGTCTTGCATCGCGGGCGCGCTGCCCTTGTAGGGCACGTGCAGGATGTCCACGCCGGCCATGGCCTTGAACATCTCGCCGGCGAAATGCGCCGTGGTGCCCGCGCCGAAGGATCCGAAGGACAGCTTGCCCGGCTGCGCCTTGGCCAGGGCCACCAGTTCCTGCACGTTGTTGGCCTTCACGGACGGGTGGGCCAGCAGCACCAGTGGCGAGGTACCCAGGATGCCGATCGACTCGAAGGACTTGAGAGGGTCGTAGGGCAGCTGTGACTTGAGCGCCGGGTTGATCGTGAAGGTGGTGTTGGAGCTGATCAGCATGGTATAGCCGTCGGGCGCCGCATTGGCGACGGCGCTGGCTCCGATGGTGGTGCCCGCGCCGGCCTTGTTCTCGACGATCACCGGCTGGCCCAGCTTGGTCGACATGGTCTTGGCCAGGATGCGGCCCAGGGTGTCGGTGGCGCCGCCCGCGGGGTAGGGCACGACGAGTGTCAGTGGCCGCTGCGGAAAGTCCTGGGCCAGGGCCAGCAGGGGCGTGATCGCCAGGCCGGCGGCCAGTGCGGCGGTACGGAAGGCCTTGCGGCCGACGGAAGCGGTGTTCATGGAGTCTCCTTGTGAATGGGCGGTGCGCTGCGGCACCAGGTTGCAATGACGATGGCCAGTTGTGCGCGCTGGGCTGCCTCCGCCTGCGGCTGGGTTCCAAACAGGCGCACCACGCCCATGCCCCGCAACGTGGACAAGACCATGTCCACGAATGCTGGCAGGTCGGTGCGCTGGGCTGCCTCGGGAAAGACCTGCGCGAAACGCGCATGCAGCGATGCGCTGAGCTCGTGACGCATGTCGGCGATGCGCGGTTGCAGCGCGCTCTCGTCGGCTGCGCCGAAATAGACGCTCCAGGCGGCGAGGAAGCGGGCGGGTTCGTACAGGCGGGTCCACAACGCGTCCAGATAAGCGGCCGCGCGTGGCTGCAGCGGCAGCGACGCATCCGGCCACGGGATGGCGTTTTCGTCGGTCGCCTCGAGGATGGTCTGCAGGATCGCGAACATCAACATGGCACGCGAGCCGAAGTGGTGTTGCAGCGCCCCCGGCGTGACGCCGGCGGCCTTGGCCACCTCGAACATCGTGGCGGCGCCATAGGTGCGCTGGCGCACCACGTCGATGGCGGTGGCGATCAGGTGTTCGCGGGTGGCACGGGCTTTTTCTGCGCGGCTGCTGGTGCTGGACTGGGTTGCCATGGTTTGAATATTACGCATTACAGGTGTAATGTGAAATGCGGGTTTACCCTTCGATCCCTGGTCAGCGGCGATCACGACCCTGACCAGGGATCGAGGGTCGGTATTCGGGTTAGCCCCGATCGCGCCATTGGAAATGCCACTTGTATACTAGTACGCATGAGCCTGGATCCCGCGTCGACCCGCACGCTCGGCATCACCGTGATGCCGGAGTGGTTCCAGTGCGAAGGTGTCAATACCGTGCTCGACAAGCTGCAGGCCGCCGGCGCCACGGCCCTGGTCACCAGTCCGTATCTGCTCGAGATAGCGGCCGTCGGCGACGGGGCGCGCGAACCGCCGCCCGACGGCGACGCCGGTGGCGTGCGGCCGTTGGACCGCAGTTTGTGGGGCGCGCGCGAGACCTGGGTGCGCACCGCGCCTTCGCTGGTGCACGATACCCGGCGTTACCAGGGTTTGCGCTACCAGCCAAGCCCGCCCGGTGCCTTGACGCATGCCCATCCGCGGCTGATCGACGATGTCGTGACGGCGGCCGATACCCGTGGCATCGCGGTCTACCTGCAGGTGATGGCGGCCAGCCCGCCCGGCTACCGGGTGCAGTTCTCCGGCGCGGTCGACGACGACCTGTGCCTGGGGCCGGACGGCCAGCCGCATCCGCACCGGGTCGACCGCAACGCCAGCCTGGCCAGCAGCCATGTGCGCGACTACGGCGCAGCCTTGCTCGCGGAACTGGCTGAGCGGTATCCGGGCGTGCATGGGTTCCGGGTCGACTGGCCGGAATACCCGCCGTACGACCTGCGCAGCACCTTGTTCGACTTCAATCCGCAGGCCTATCCGGCACTGCGCGCACAGGGTGTCGAGCCGATCGCTTACGCCGGCTTGGTAACGCAGCAGCTCTCGCGCTGGCAGGCGGCAGCGCGCGGGGCCGCTGCGCACGGCGTACCGGCGGTGCGCGAGGCCCTGGCGGTGGCCGGCTGGGATGCCTTTTTCAGCGACGATGGCGACGGCCTGCCGCTGTGGGCCAGCAAACGCGCCAGCGTCGGTGCCATGTTGCGCTGCTACCGGCAGGCACTGGACCGGGTGTCCGGGCCGCGCCGTGTGCTCGAGCCCCAGGTGTTCCCGCCGCCGTTGTCGGCGTTCTCCGGAGTCGACTGGACGGCGGTCGCCGACACGGCGGATGCCGTCGGCGTCAAGCTCTACACCATGCACTGGCCGATGATGGCGCGTTACTGGGCACGCGACCTGGTGGGCACAGCCGATGCGCGCGCGCTCGATACCGTGACCGCGGCGATGGCCGACTTCCTCGGTTTCTGCGACCAGCCGCTGCCCGATGGCGCCTTGTTGCATTACCCGCCGCCCGACATTGCGCATCCGGTCGGGCGCAAGGCCCAGGTGCACAAGCTGCTGCAGGCGCAACAACAGGCCGGTGCGGTGCCGGTGATCGCGTTCACCCACAGTTACGGGACGCCCGCCGACGTGCGCCAGCGCATCGCCACGGCTGCCGGCGCCATGGGTGACGCGGTCCGCGTGTGGGTGAACCGGTATGGCTACCTGTCCGACGCGAAGCTCGCCGACCTCGGCCGCCTGATGCAGGATGCGGAGACCACGGCATGAAGGTCCGTGCGTATCGCCCCCGCGGCCTGGCGCAGCCCATGTCGCCGCCCGGTGGCGCCGCCAACCGTTCGGCGCTGGCCGAGCGGGTGTTCGACCGGCTGCGGTCGGACATCCTGCATGCGCGCTTGCGACCGGGCGAGGCCTTGTCGGAAAACGGCGTGGCCGCCAGGCTGGACGTGAGTCGCACGCCGGTGCGCGAGGCGGTGCAGCGCCTGGTGCGCGAAGGTCTGGTCCAGGTGTTGCCGCAGCGCGGCAGCTACGTGGCGCTGCTGAGCATCCGGCGCATCCGCGATGCCTTGTTCGTGCGCGAGGCGGTCGAGACCGAGATCGTGCGGCGCATCCTCGCGGCGCCCCACAACCCGGATGGCATCGCCGCGCTGGAAGCCTCGATGGAGCGCCAGAGCCGGGCGCTGGACGACGGCGACCTGGAGGCGACGATGCGCGCCGACGAAGATTTCCACCGCAGCCTGCTGCACAGCTGCGGCCTGGACGGCGTGTGGTCCATCGTGGCCCAGGCCCGCGACATGCACCAGCGCACGCGTGCCATCGCCGTGCCCGAACTGCAGTCGGGCCGGCAGGCGGTGGCCGACCACCAGGCCATCGTCGCCGGCCTGCGCGCGCGCGATGCGCAGGCGGCCTTGCAGGCCATGTCGCGCCATCTCGAGCGCAACCACACGCTGACGCTGCGCGTGGCGGCGCTGCATCCGGACTATTTCGAAGAGGAGGACGCCCCGCATGATGACGCCTGACTTCGAACTGCTCGACCCGCGTTTTGCGCGTTACGCGCCCGGCAACGTGCACCTGGAGCGCCTGGCCACCGGCTGCCGCTGGTCCGAGGGGCCGGCGTATTTCGCCGCCGGCCGCTACCTGGTGTGGTCGGACATTCCCAACGACCGTGTCATGCGCTGGGACGAGACCGACGGATCGGTGTCGGTGTTCCTGCAGCCGGCATGGAACGCCAATGGCCACGCCGTCGACCGCCAGGGCCGCCTGGTCAGTTGCGAACACCGTGGGCGCTGCGTCTCGCGCATCGAGCACGACGGACGCCGCACGGTGCTGGCCGACCGCTTCGAAGGCAAGCGCCTGAATTCACCCAACGACGTGGTCGTCAAGTCCGATGGCAGCATCTGGTTCACCGACCCGACCTACGGCATCGACTCGGATTACGAAGGCGATGCCGCGGCGTCCGAGATCGGCGCATCGCAGGTCTACCGCATCGATCCCGACAGTGGCGCGATCACGGCCGTGGTCACGACCATGGCCAAGCCCAACGGCCTGGCCTTCACGCCGGACGAGCGCAGCCTGTACGTGGCCGATACCGGCATCTCGCATGCGAGCGACGGCCCGCGCCACATCCGTCGTTTCGCGCTCGCGCCCGACGACCGCGGTGTTGCCGACGATGGCCCGGTGTTTGCGACCTGCGGCGTCGGCCTGTTCGACGGCCTGCGCGTGGACATCCACGGCAACGTGTGGACCGGCGCTGGCGACGGCGTGCATTGCCTGGACCCGGACGGTTCGCTGATCGGCAAGATCCGCGTGCCCGAGGTCGTGGCCAATGTCTGTTTCGGCGGCCCGAAACGCAATCGCCTGTTCATCTGCGGCACGACCAGCCTGTATGCGATCTATCTGAAGACGCGCGGCGCGGGGTGGCCGGCATGAACCGCGTCGAAGCCTTGTTCCAGCCTGCCGGTCGGCCGGCATCGGACATCACGGACTGCGTGGCGGACCCGGCGGGTCGCGTGGTCTGCCGGTCACCGTCCGCGGTGGCCCGGCGCCGGGCAACGCAACCATCACCACGAAGGAGACAGACATGAAACGCTTTTTGTTGACGCTGGCAGCATGTGCGGTACCGGCCATTGCGGCCGCGCAGGCCTGGCCGGACAAACCCCTGAAGGTGGTGGTGCCGTTCGGCCCCGGCGGCTCGAGCGACCTGATGGCGCGCCTGCTGCAAAAGACCATCGAGGACGAGAAGCTGTTGCCGCAGCCCATGGCCATCGTCAACGTCAAGGGGCACTTCTCGATCGGCTCGCAGCAGGTCAAGAACGCAGCCCCCGACGGCACGAATTTCCTGGTGCTGCACCTGGCGCTGCTCTCCGGCGAAGTGGTCGACCCGAGCAAGGGTGTGTCCTACCGCGACTACGAGCCGGTGGCGATGACCGGGGGCTTCTGCCTGCATCACATCGTGCGTGACGATGCACCCTACAAGACGCTCGACGACCTCGTCAAGGCGGCCAAGGCCAAGCCCAACAGCATCCTGTTTGGCGTCAACATCGGTGCGCTGAACCACCTGGGCGGCGGCTTCCTGGAGCAGGCCACCGGCGCCAAGTTCCGCTTCGTGCAGATCGGTGGCGGCTCGGCCAACTATGCCGCGCTCAAGGGCTCGCAGACCCAGACCACGATGTTGTCGAGTTCGGAGTACAGCAACTACAAGTCCGGTGGCATGCGCTCGCTCGCATTCACCGGGCCGGCGCGGCTCGACAGCGAACCCAACGTGCCCACCACCAAGGAGCTGGGCCTGGGCTACGAGTTCTGCATCAACAACTACTGGTTCGCGCCCAAGGGCACACCCAAGGCCGCGATCGACGGGTTGGCCAATGCACTCGAGAAGGCCATGAAGTCGCCGGCCCTGCGCAAGGTGCAGATCGAGGAGCGGGCTTCGACGGTGGAGTTCCTCAAGGGCGAGGCGTTCAAGAAGAACCTGGACGATACGTTCAAGGCCGTCGAGCCGATTGCCAAGACCCTGGTCAGCGGCAAATAGACGACGCGCATGGCTGACAGCGAAACCCGGGCGGAAACCGCCCTGGCGTGTATGGCGATTGCGCTCTCGGCAATGTTCCTGTTCGAAGGCGCCAAGCTCAAGCCCGGTGTCTTCGAGCCGATCGGCCCGGGGGCGGTGCCCATGGGCGTGGCCGTGGCCACCATCGTGCTGAGCCTGGCCGTGCTGGTCGGGCGCTGGCGCAGGCCGTTCGCCCAGGCCGCCGCCGAGGCGATGCTGGACGAGGCCGGGCAGCCGCATCGCGAACACTGGGGGCTGCTCGCGGCCATGGCCGTGCTCACCATCGGGTACACCGCCGTGCTGCAGTCGGGTGTTGCGCGCTATGGCATCGTCACCGTGGCCTACCTGCTGGCATCCTTCCTGCTGGTCGCCGGCCGGGTGCGTCGGGAGTTGCCGTGGTCGATTGCGCTGGCGCTGGTTTTCGGCCTGGGGCTCGACTACGTGTTTCGCCACCTGCTGGTGGCGGACCTGCCCTGATCGCCGGCCATGGATCTGTTGTCCTCGTTCCAATACCTGCTCGGCCCCTGGCCGCTGTTCCTGTGCGTGCTCGGCACCGCGCTTGGCATCATCGTCGGCGCCATACCCGGCCTGTCGGGCGCGATGCTGATCGCGCTGACGCTGCCGCTGACCTTCAAGATGGTGCCCGAAGACGCGATGGCGCTGCTGGTGTCGATGTACACCGGTTCCATTACCGGCGGCTTCGTATCGGCGGTGCTGCTGCGGATTCCGGGAACGCCGTCGAACGTGATCACGGTCTTCGACGGCTACGCCATGGCCCGCAAGGGACATGCCGGACGGGCACTGGGGCTGGGCATCGCAGCCTCGTTCGTCGGCGCGGTGATCGCCTGGGTGGCGCTGGTGTTCCTGACCCGGCCGCTGGCCGACGTGGCGGTGCAGTTCACGCCGTTCGACTATTTCGCGCTGGTGCTCACGGCGCTGGTGCTCATCTCCTCGGTCAGCGGCAAGTCCATGACCAAGGGCCTGCTGGCCGGCATGATCGGCGTGTTGTTCGCATTCCCCGGACTTGACGACAACACCGGCACCACACGGTTCACGTTCGGCCAGTGGCAGCTGACCTCGGGTTTCGACATCCTGCCGGTGCTGGTCGGCGTCTTCGGCATCGGCACCGTGATGGCGGAACTGCTCAAGCCCGGCGGCAAGGGCGAGGTCATCGTGTACAAGTCCGGCGGCCTGTGGATGAAGTTGTCGGAATGGAAGTCGCAGTTCTGGAATCTGCTGCGTTCCTCGGTGATCGGCACCTGGATCGGCATCCTGCCCGGCGTCGGCGCCAGTGTCGGCTCGCTGGTGGCCTATACCGTGGCCAAGAACGTCTCGCGCACGCCGGAGGAATTCGGCACCGGCTCGCCCAGCGGCATCGTCGCCTCGGAGGCGGCGAACAACGCCACCGTCGGCGGCGCGCTGATTCCGCTGCTGGCGATCGGCATTCCGGGCAGCGTGATCGACGTGTTCCTGATGGGCGCGATGATGATCCACGGCATACAGCCCGGTCCTCTGCTGTTCGAGCAGCATTCCAGCATCGTCTACGTCGTCATCGCCGCCTGCCTGTTGTCGAGCGTGCTGATGTTCGGCCAGATGTACCTGATGATCCCGTTCCTGCGCCGGGTGCTCGACGTGCCGCGCCACTTCGTGTTGCCGCTGATCATGGTGTTCTGCGTCGTCGGCGTGTTCGCGTCGAGCAACCGCATGTTCGACGTCTGGATCATGCTCGGCTTCGGCGTGCTCGGTTTCCTGATGGAGCGCGGCGGCCTGCCGCTGGGCCCGTTCGTGATCGGTTTCATCCTGGCGCCGATCGCCGAGTCGCGGCTGCGCCAGGGCCTGATGATGACCGACGGCAGCTTCATGCCGCTGGTGACCCAGCCGCTGACACTGGGCCTGCTGCTGCTCTCGGTGTTGTTGTTGTTCTGGCCGTTCATCCGCAGCTGGCGGATGTCGCGCCGCTGAAGGAGACCGAGCCCCGTATGGCCGCCGATGCATTCCAGACCTATCCCGAAGGCGGTGCCTTCACCGGCCATATCGCCCGCACGGCGGCGCAGTCGCAGCCGGCCTGGCCGATGGGGGCCAAGGCGCCGGCGGGCGCGCCGAACGTGCTGGTGCTGCTGCTGGACGACGTCGGTTTCGCGCAGCTGGGCTGTTACGGCTCGACGATCCGCACGCCCAACATGGACCGGCTGGCCGCCGCCGGCCTGCGCTACCGGGATTTCCACACCACGGCGATCTGCTCGCCCACGCGGGCCTGCCTGCTGACCGGGCGCAACCACCATTCCAACGGCGTGGGCATCATCCAGGAGATGGCCACCGGCTTTCCGGGCTACAACGGCAAGGTGCCGAAGGAAAACGGCTTCCTGTCCGAAGTCCTGCTCGCCCAGGGTTATGCGACCTTCGCGATCGGCAAGTGGCACCTGACCCAGGCCAGCGAATACGCCAGCGGCGCGAACAAGGCGCGCTGGCCGCTGGCGCGCGGCTTCGAGCGGTTCTACGGTTTTCTGGGCGGCAAGACCAACCAGTGGGCGCCGACGCTGGTGCACGACAACCACTACATCGAGCCACCGGCGCGGCCGCAGGATGGCTACCACCTCAACGCCGACCTGGCCGACACCGCGATGCGCTTCATTTCCGACCTGCGCGCGGTGGATCCGGACAAGCCCTTCTTCATGTATTACTGCCTGGGCGCCGGCCATGCGCCGCACCATGTGGAGCCGGCGTGGAGCGACAAATACCGTGGCCAGTTCGACCAGGGCTGGGAGACTTGGCGCGAGACGGTCTATGCGCGCCAGGTCGAGGCCGGCATCATCCCGCCCGGCACCGAACTGAGCGAGCGCCTGCCCTGGGTCAAGGCCTGGGACGCGCTGAGCGCGGACGAACGCCGGTTGTTCGCGCGCCAGATGGAGGTCTACGCCGGCTTCCTGGAGCAGACCGACCACCACATCGGCCGCGTGCTCGATGCGCTCGAGCGCCGCGGCGAACTCGACAACACCATCGTCGTGCTGGCGTCGGACAACGGTGCGTCGGCCGAAGGTGGCGAGAACGGCTCGTTCAACGAGTGCCAGTTCCCGAACCGCTACGAGTCCAGCATCGCCGAGAACCTGCGCCACCTGGACGACTGGGGCACGGTCAGGTCGTATCCCAATTACGCCTGGGGCTGGGCCTGGGCCGGCAACACGCCGCTGCGCCGCTGGAAGCGCTACCTGCACCAGGGCGGCATGAGCGACCCGTGCATCGTGTCCTGGCCCAAGGGCATTGCCGCGCGCGGCGAGATCCGCGGCCAGTACATCCATGCGATCGACATCATGCCCACGCTGCTCGATGCGCTGGGCATCACGCCGCCGGCCACGCTCGGCGGCGTGGCGCAGACGCCGCTCGAGGGCGTGAGTTTTGCGCACACCTTCGCCGATGCCGCCGTGGCCACGCGCAAGCGGGTGCAGTATTACGAGATGATCGGCTCGCGCGCGATCTGGGCCGACGGCTGGAAGGCGGTGGTCGAGCAGCCCCAGGGCGGCCTGCTGACCGACGAGATGCTCGATGCCCAGCAGTGGGAGCTCTACCACGTGGCCGAGGATTTTTCCGAATGCCACGACCTGGCCGCCGAGCATCCCGAAAAGCTCAAGGCGCTGATCGAACAGTGGTGGGTCGAGGCCGGCAAGTACAAGGTGCTGCCGCTCGATTCGCGCATGCAGCTGCGCATGGGCGAGCGCAAGCCCGGCGCCCGGGCGCCGACGAGCCGCTACGTCTACGAAGCCATGGGCGCGCCGCAGTTCGAATACACCGCGGTCAACGTGAAGAACCGCTCGCACACGATTACGGCGCGGGTCACGATTCCCCCGGCTGGCGCGCAGGGCGTGTTGCTCGCCCACGGCAGCTGGTTCGCCGGTTACGCGCTGTTCGTGCAGGACGACCGGCTGGTCTACGTGCACAACTACCTGGGACTGCAGGAATACCGGGTCACGTCCACCGTGGCCGTGCCGCGTGGCGACTGCGTGCTGGCTCTGCATTTCCACCGCACCGGTGAACACCAGGGCCGGGCCGAACTGCGCATCGACGGCGCGGTGGTCGGCGAGGGCCCGATCGAACGCACGATTCCGGCCGTGATCGAGACCTCCGGCGAAGGCCTGTGTTGCGGCTACGACAGCGGCCTGCCGGTGTCGGCCGGCTACGAGGCGCCGTTCCGTTTCACCGGCAGCATCCACGCGGTCGTGGTCGAGGTCGACGACCCGGCGCTGCGCGATGCGGATGCGCAGTTGCGGGCGGCGTGGAACGAACAGTGACGCGCGTGATGGGCTGAGCCCGTCGGGGCCGTCATGGCGAGCCGCCGGGACCTGTCGCTTTCAGCCCAGCGACGCCATGTAGCGCTGGATCCGCCGGCAGGCCTCGGCCAGACGGTCGTCGTCGACTACCAGGCCCATGCGCAGGAAGCCCTCGGCCGATGGCCCGAAGGCCTGCGCGTCGAGCACCGAGACACCGGCCTGGCGGAACAGGCCCCAGGCCACCTCGGACGAGCTCAGGCCGGTGGCTCGCACGTCGAGCAGCACGAACATGCCGGCCTGCGGGGCGGAGCAACGCAGGCCGGGCACGTCGGCCAGCAGGCCACACACCAGGTCGCGGCGCCGGCGGTACAGGTCCCGGATCGCGCCGGCGACCGCGTCGGAATCGTCCAGCGCCTGGCAGGCGGCCTCCTGCACGAAGCCGGGCGCACCATAGGTCATGCACAGCAGCAGGTTGCCCATGTGGCGCGCCACGTCGGCCGGTGCCACGGCCCAGCCCAGGCGAAAGCCCGCCATGGCATGCGACTTGGACAGGCTGCTGACCGTGACCGTGCGCTCGGCCATGCCGTCCAGGCCGGCGATGGCCACATGTTCGCCGTCGAACACCAGGGACGCATACACCTCGTCCGACACCACCCACAGGTCGTGCGCGACGGCCAGCGACGCGATGGCCTGCAACTCGTCGCGGCGCATCGCCACCCCGGTCGGGTTGCACGGCGTGGCCAGGAAGACGGCGCGGGTGCGCGGCGTGACCGCGGCGCGCATCGCGTCCAGGTCGAGCCGGAAGCCGGTCTCGGGTCGCACCGGGACCGGCACCAGCGTCGCTCCACTGGCGCGCACCGTGGCCTCGTAGGTCAGGTACAGCGGTTCGGGCACCAGCACCTCGTCGCCGTGTTCGCACAGGCACAGGCTGGCCACGAACAGCGCGTTCTGGGCGCCGCTGGTGACGACGACGTTGCCGGTATCGACCGCCTGGCCGCAGCTCGCCCGGTGCCGTGCGGCGATGCGTTCGCGCAGCGGCGGGCGGCCGATGATGGTCGTGTAGTGGGTGTCGCCCGCACGCAGGGCCGCGGCGGCGCGTTCGATGACGGCCTGCGGCGCCGCGAATTCCGGGTCGCCGACGCTGAGCACGATGACGTCTTCGCCGCGCGCTGCCGCCGCGTTGGCCTCGGCGTGGATCTTCCAGGCATCGACGCGGCTGCCGCCGATGCGGGTGACGAGAGAGGAGAGCTTCATGGTGGTTCGTTCATCCAAAAGAACAGGTGATGCCGCCGGTGGCCGATGTCAGCGCACGCTGCGCGCCATGCGCCAGGGTTTGAATCCGGTGATCGGTCCCCATGCGGGGCTGGCGATACGCAGCAACGGGAACGACGCGCCCCACAGGGCGGACATCGCGATGAGCTGGACGAAGTGGCGGGTCTGCATGGAAGATGAGGACAGTGGGTTGACGCGCCGCGCCGACCGGGCATGACAATGCGATTGTCACGCAGCCGTGCTGCGCTCTCCTACACTGCACCGTATCGCCCATCGCCCCATGTCCGACACCGACCTCCCTTCGCTTTCGACGCTTGCCGCAGGTATTGGCGCGACGCTGCGCGCGCGGGGCCAGACGGTCGCGGTTGCGGAATCGGCTGCGGGTGGGCTGGTGTCGGCCGCACTGCTGGCGGTACCGGGCGCCTCCGTATTCTTCCGGGGCGGAGCCGTCGTCTATTCACGACGGGCGGGCAAGGCGCTGCTCGGGCTACAGGCCGCCGATCTCGCGGGCATGCGGGGCGAGACCGAGCCTTTCGCCATGCTGGTGGCGGGACGGATGCGAGAGAACCTGCGGGCATCGTGGGGACTCGGTGAGAGCGGAGCGGCGGGCCCGTCGGGCAGTCCCTATGGCGATGCGCCCGGACATGTCTGTGTTGCCGTCGTCGGCGAAATGGCCAGCAGCCGGACCGTCGAGACGGGCATCGCGGACCGGTCGCGGAACATGGATCTTTTTGCGCGTCAGCTGCTCCGCCTGTTCGACGAAGTCCTGCAGTCGCGGGAGGCGGGCGGCTAGCCCTGGCCGGACGTTCGCCGGTTCCGTTGACAACCGACGCTGACGGCGCGCAAGCGGTCCGGTGGACCGCGCTGTTCCCGCGACCGCAGGCGCGTGTGGCCGAGGATGCCCGGCTGCGCAACACTTGAATGAAAAGGCTGGCGAATCGGCCGATTCGTTCAAGTCAAGGGGTGGCCACACGCGAACAATCCAAGACCTCACACCACAACCTTGGAGCTTCCCATGTCCGCTTACGCAACGCGTATCAGACCCAGCGTCCGGCTAGAACTCGACGCCGCAGCGCTCGCCGAACAACGCGGCCACTTCTTCTCTGCAATGCAGCATCTGCAACGCGCCCACGTGCTGGCCCAGCCGTCGACCGCCTTGCATGTCGGCATGCATCTGCACATGTTCCGGTTCGCCGTGCGCAATGGCTTGACGGGCGAGGCGTTCGGTCAAGTCTGGCGCACCATGGCCGCCGCACTGTTCACAGCCCTGAAGCTCGTGCCCCAGGGCAATACGGGCGGCACCGACGCCAGCGGTTTTCAACCCATGCCCGTGGCCGAAGACCTGCAGGCGCGTATGGACGCTGCACGCGCCTGACGCAGGCCTGGATATGGAAACGACCATGCATCACGCATTCCTCACCTCCTTCGGCGCCATCATGCTGGCCTCGCTGCTCGGCGGCTGCATCACACAGCCCCGCGAGCCGGATCTGTCCCTGGACAAGACCTCGGCCAACGGTGTCTATCAGGTGAGCATGTTGCCTCCGGAACACGCGCCAGCCATCAACCAGTTGCACCGCTGGACCGTCAAGCTTCAAAGCCCGTCTGGCGCGCCGGTGGCCGGTGCCCGGTTCGTGGTGGACGGCGGCATGCCGCAGCATGGCCACGGCCTGCCCACGCAGCCGCGCGTCACGCACGAAATCGCCACGGGGACCTACCGGCTCGATGGCATGAAGTTCAGCATGACGGGTTGGTGGGAGCTCAAGCTCGGCATCGATGGTGCACTGGGGCCCGACAAGGTCACTTTCAACATGATGGTGAAGAGTCCCGAAGGGACGCGGTGAGGTGTTTCATGGCATTGATCGGACGATTCGCAAGCATCGCGGCCTTCGTTGCCGTGGCCAGCGCGACCTGCCTGCAGACCCCATCGGCCCGGGCCGCGCAGGGCGAGAAGACGGTTCCGGTGCGTGACGCGTGGTCGGCACAGGAGGTCGCCTTGCTCGCTTCGATGCAACTCCAGGCGGCGGGTGCACGGCCCGTCGATCCATCGAATGCCCACGAGCGCCGTGCCGATGCGGCGGCCTTCGGGCGCAGGCTTTTCAATGACCCGCACCTGAGCCAGAACGGAACGATCGCCTGCGCCACCTGCCATCGCGCGCAGGCGCAGTTCGAAGACGGGCGGCAGGTCGGCCAGGGCCTGGGCAAGGGCAAGCGGCGCACCATGCCTGTCATGGGAGCCGCACATTCGCCTTTTCTCTTCTGGGACGGTCGCAAGGACAGCCTCTGGTCGCAGGCGCTGGGCCCGCTGGAGGACGCTGCGGAGCACGGTGGCAACCGGGTCCGTCTCGCACGGCTGCTGCAGACCCACTACAAGGACGCGTACCAGAAGGTCTTTGGTTCCATGCCGGATCTCGGCACGCTGCCGCAGGACGCGGCGCCCAACGGTACGGACGCCGAACGGGCCGCGTGGAACAGCATGCCGGCGGGCAGCCGCGATGCCGTGAACCGGGTGTTCGCCAACATCGGCAAGGCGATGGCGGCCTACGAGCGGCAGGTCTCCTACGGGCAGTCCCGCTTTGACCAATATGCCCAGGCGACGGCCGCGGGCAACGGTCGCGCACAGGAGGTCCTCACACCGCAGGAAGTTCGCGGGCTGCGCCTGTTCCTGACGAAAGGCCAATGCGTCGCCTGTCACAACGGGCCGCTGCTGACCGACCACTCCTTTCACAACACCGGCGTACCTCCCCTGGACCCCACGAAACCGGAACGTGGGCGGGCTGACGGCGTGACAAAGTTGCTCAAGGACGAGTTCAACTGCCTGGGCCGCTACAGCGATGCACGACCGGAGCAATGCGCGGAATTGCAGTTCCTGTCCACCAGCGACCCGCGGCATCTCGGCGCCTTCCGCACGCCGAGCCTGCGCAATGTCGCCGCGCGGCCGCCCTACATGCACGCCGGACAGTTCTCGACACTCGGGCAGGTCGTGCAGCACTACGCGGCCTCGCCGCAGGCGGCCATCGGCCACAGTGAGCTTGCGCGTCCCGGCAACCGGCATGCGGACCGGCAAGCCATCCGCCTCTCGGCCGCCGACGTGCAGGACCTCGCGGCCTTTCTCGGGACCTTGACCGGCCCCGTCGATCAGCCGGAATGACCCGGTGCCGACTGCCGTGCGGCCCTGGTGAGCGGGCCATTCATCTGCAGTGCCGACGGAGGCGTCCCGAACATCGCACGCGATGTGCGCGACAGATGGGCGGAGTCGGCGAAACCGGCCGCATGGGCCGCCATCGACAAGGTCTCGCCTTGCATCAACAGCACCCAGACGTGGAACAGCCGTCGCCACAACACATAGGTACGCAGCGGCATGCCGGTTTCCTCGACGAACAGATGCCGGAAACGGCTTGGCGACAGGTGGGCGGCCCTTGCCACCTCGGCCAGCGTCACCGGCTGGTTGACCCGTTGCCGGATGAATTCGACAGCCGCGAGCACGCGCGGGTCCGATGGTTCGCGCTGAGCCGTTTGCGAAATCTCCCGCACGACCGCCTGGCACATGGCCTTGACGGCGTCTGGGTTCTTTTCCGTGTTCCAGGCGCGGTACAGGCGGCTGGTAGCCACGGCCAGGGCATCGCCATCGAGCAGTTCGGGGCCGCTGGCCAGGCGGGAGCTGAGGATCTTGCCCTGGGGCGTTTCTGGCTCGATGAAGATCACGGCGACCCACCGGCAGTCGGTCACGTCGATGCTGTGAACCGCCCGTGACGGAATCAGTGCGGACGCACAGGCGTGCCATGGTCCGCGGTGCCCGAACTGCACACGCAGGCCCTGCGGCGCGCCGATCACCAGTTGGATCGCGTAGTGCGCATGGGGCGCCAGCGCACCGTTGCCGCCGCCGATGAACGCGCACCCGCCCGTCCAGGCGACAAAGTCGCCCTGGTAGTGTCTGGCGGATGGCGTGCCCATGACCGACGTGCAAAGGCAGCATTCTTGCAAGCAACGGCTCGCGCGGCAATGACCATCGTTCTGGCGAACCGGCGTGTTCGACAAAAAGCGACCGATTCCGGATCGGCATCCGGTTGCGCTTGCCCTGCAAATGTCACGCCGCCGGGATGTCTGCATGACGATTGCGGGAGGTCTGCTGCCTAGCATCGGTCCGGCGGGTCGGGGGCTTCCGATACCCGCTGGCTCGACAACAACACTTCGCAGGAGGTATCCCATGTCCCTTTCATTGACCCAATGCGCCCGCCTGGCCGCCGTGGCCGCCGCCCTGGCCGCGTCGGGTGCGGCGACCGCGGCCCAGGTCAACCTGACCATCACCGCGGAAAACCTGGCTGCACCCAACAGCCTGAGTTTTGCACCACTGCACTACGGTGTACACAGCGGGGTGTTCGATGCGTTCAACCTCGGCCAGGCGCCCGGCGCTGCGATCACCTCGGTGGCCGAAGGCGGATTCGGCCAGCCGTGGCTGGATGCATTTGCCGCCGCTGATCCGACTGCGACCATCGGAGCCATTGGCGCGCCGCTGCTGCCGGGTCAGTCGTACAGCGTCACGGTGACGGTCGATACGGCGATCAACCCCTATTTCAGCTTTGCCGCGATGGCACTGCCGAGCAACGACTTCTTCATCGGCAACGACGGGCCGCAGCAGTTCCATATCCTCGACGGCGCCGGCAACCTGCTGATTTCATCGATCGGTCAGAAGGCGAACCAGATCTGGGACAACGGCTCCGAGGTGTTCGATCCGGCCACCGCGGCGTTTGTCGGCGACATCGGCCAGCGCGCGGACCAGAATTCGGTGGTTGCGTTCAACTTCGCCGAACTGGCCGCGTTCAATGGGTTGTCCACGGCAGGCGGTTATGTGTTCGACAGTGGCTTGAACGCGCAGTCCGATGTATACCGACTGTCGTTCCAGGTTGCCGCGGTGCCCGAGCCGGAGACTTTTGCGATGCTGGCGGCAGGCCTGCTGGTCGTGGGCTCGGTGGCGCGCCGGCGCCTGCGCAGCCGCGCTTGAAACCGCGCTGTCAGATTTCCGCTTTCTGAACGACCCAGGCAGGCGTCATGTTGGACGCGCCTGGGTCCATGAACGAACAACTGCTGCTGGTCGAAGACGACGACGCGATTGCGGATGTGCTGCGCCTGCACCTCGAGCAGGCCGGCTATCGCCTGCACCGCGAGGCCGATGGACTGCGCGCGATGGCGGCCATCGACCGCCAGCATTGGGACCTGGTGCTGCTGGACCTGATGCTTCCCGGCGCCGATGGTTGGGATGTCTGCCGCCACCTGCGCGAACGGCGCGCCGACGTACCGGTCATCATGCTCAGTGCCCGGTCGGCCGAAGCACACCGGGTGCTGGGCCTGGAACTGGGCGCCGACGACTCCCTGGCCAAGCCGTTCTCGATGCTCGAGCTGGTGGCCCGCGTGCGCGCGTTGCTGCGCCGGATCGCGCAGTTGCGCGCGGCTCCCGGCGCGCCGTCCCAACTGCGTATCGGCCCGTTCCGGCTCGATACCGAACGGCGCGAACTGTTCCGCGGCGAGCAACTGGTGCCGTTGACGATGCGCGAATACGACTTGCTGCTGTTCCTGGCGCGCCATCCCGGCCGGACCTTTGGCCGCGGCGAGTTGCTGCAAAAGGTCTGGGGTGCGGCGTTCGACGGTTACGAACATACCGTCAACTCACATATCAACCGCCTGCGCGGCAAGCTCGTGCAGGCGCCGGGCGATCCGCGGTGCCTGGTGACGGTATGGGGCGTCGGCTACCGCTTCGACATGCCAGTGCCATGATGCTGCCACGCCAGTGCAGCCTCGTTCGCCGGTTCATCGGGTCACGCCCGGAGCGGGACCGTCGTGCGCACGCCGGCTTCGCGACGCGCCTGACCTGGGTGATGGCGGGCTTGTTGCTGTCCTTCGGGCTGCTGGTGGCGGCGCTGGTGCATCTCACGGCTGGCGCGCGCGAACAAGAGTCGCTGCAGCGCTTGTCGCATGGCCTGGCGCGGCATATCGTGGCGCATTGGCCGGTGATCGCGCAACCGCTGGCACGCGCGGCGGACCAGGCCGAGCGCGACGCGGTGTTGTCGATGCTGATGGTGGTCAATCCGGGCATCCAGGTCTATGTGCTGGATGCCGACGGCCGTGTCGGCGCATACCTCGGCGAGCCCGGCATGGTGCGGCAGGAACAGGTGGACCTGGGGCCCGTCAAGGCCTTTCTCGCGAATGCCGCCTTGCCGGTGCTGGGGACCGACCCCATGGGCAGTGGCGTCGGGCGGATCTTCAGTGCGTCGATGTTTCCCCGGCGCGCCGGCGACGACCGCGCGCCGGGATACCTGTATGTCGTGCTCGACGGCCAGACGCGCGACCAGCTCGCCGGTCACGCCAGCCTGCGCCGGGTCTGGTCCAGTGTCGCGCTGGCGGGCCTTGGGGCGCTGGCGCTTGTTGCGCTGCTTGGCGTATTCGTGTTCCGACGCATGACCTTGCCACTGCGCCAGCTGGCGGCCGAGATGCGGGCCTTTCAGCTGCATCCGTCGCCGGATACGTCGGAAGGGCCCTCATCGGGACCGACGTCAGGCGCGGACGAAGTGCGTGCGATCGCCGATGCCTTTGCCGACCTGCGCCAGCGCATCGGCCGGCAAAACGAACGCGAACGCCGCCAGGCGCAGGCGCACCAGGACATGATGGCGGGCGTGGCGCATGACCTGCGAACACCATTGACCGCGCTGCATGGCCATCTCGAAGTGCTCGGCGGCGCACGCCCGGTCGAGCCGGGCCTGCGCGAACGGGTGCTGCACGCGGCGCTGGCGCAAAGCAACAAGGTGCGCCGGTTGTCGCAGCAGCTGTTCGAGCTGGCAGCGCTGCAATCATCCGATCACGTGCTGCACCGCGAGGTGTTCCGGCTCGACGAACTGGTGGCCGATGCGGTGCAGAAGTTCGAATTGGCGCGCTCGCCACCGCCGGTCACGCTGGCCGGTGATCCTCCCGGCAGCCTGGAGTTCGATGGCGACCTGCAACTGATCGAACGCGCGTTGACCAACCTGATCGACAACGCGGTGCGCCATGCGCCCGGTCCGGTGCCGGTGCGCGTGCGCGTGCGCCGCGCCGGCGGCGATGCGCAGATTCTGGTCGAGGACGCCGGCCCCGGCTTGCCGGAGTCGCTCAGCCTTCGCCTGCAATCCGGGCAGTCGCTGCGCGATCCACCGGCCCTGCGCATCCACGGCGGCATCGGTGGCCTGGGGCTGGCGATCGCCCAGCGCGTGGCGGTGATGCATGGTGGCAGCCTGCGGCCACTGCTGTCCACGCAGGGCGGGACGACCTTGTGCCTGGTGTTGCCGTTGGCAGGGTGAACGCGTGGGGATGCGGCTGCGCCTGACCCGGAAACACGGAGTCCGTGCGTTGTGGCCAACATGGCTTCCCGGCATGACCAACCGCGACGTGATGATGATGCCGACGAACGTCGACCTGTAGCGCGCGTCGCCCCTCCGCCTACGACACCACCTGGTAATACAGGTTCTGCGGATGTTTTGCCTGCGCGAAAAACACCCAGCGTTCGGCGATCAGGCCCGGGGCCTGCATCACCACGGCCAGCACCCATGGCCAGGCGCTGTGGCTGGTGATGGCCCAGAGCATCAGCGCCGACGGCACGGCGAACGCCAGCAACTGGAAACCGAGCCGGGCGTTCTTCATGGCCACCTGCGACGCGCCATGGAAGAACTCCCGCGTGTTGAAGGCGCCCGCCGACATGCCCATGGACTTCTGTACCAGCGTGGGCGACTGGATGCCGGTGGCCGATTGCAGCGTGGACTTGTGGCGGATGCCGGCGTTGCGGCGCAGCGATGCGACACGGGTGATCCAGGCCGCGAGGGTCACGCCCAGCGCGGAAGCGCCGTTGGCGGCGATCAGGTTGGCACCACCACCGAGCAGCGCCGCCAGCGCGCAGGCCAGCAGCAGCCCCGAGGCCAGGCCGATCAGCGTGAAGTTGACGATGGTCAGCGGGTGTGCCCATTCCTCGATGAAACGCAGGCAGGCATAGATCATGGCCGTGCAGTACCACAGCGCAATGGCGCCGACGATGGCCAGGACCGGAAACACCAAGCCGTAACGCGCTCCCGCGCCGCTGCGCTCGACCAGCCACCAGAGGCCGACCAGGGCAATGAAGGCCGGCAGCACGATGACCTCGCGCGACATCCACGAGGTACGCCACATCAGCACCGCACGCCAGGCGCGCATCTTGCGGCCCAGGTGCAGGAAGGATGCGCCCAGGCCGGCGATCAGCAGGACTTCGGCCACGAGCAATGCGCTGGCCAGGAAACCGGGCGCCATCGGCACGCCGAGCAGGCTGGCCAGCGCCAGCGCGACGACCAGGCCCTGGGCGGTGCCGGCCAGCGTGGTGAAGAACAGGATCGAGAAAGCGGGATGCATGGTGTCGTGTCCCTTTTTCTTCAGTGCTTCGTGACCGGCGGCGTCTTGCGGCGCGGCAGGTACTGGTTGGCGGGTTGTGTCTCCCACTCGGGCATCAGCGCATAACCGCCGCGTTCGCGGATGGCCTTCGAGACCTCGGACTGTGGGTCCTTGACGTCGCCGAACAGGCGCGCGCCGGTCGGGCAGGCCTTGACGCAGGCGGGCTTGCGGTCTTCCTTGGGCAGGTGTTCGTCGTAGATGCGGTCCACGCACAAGGTGCACTTGGTCATGACCTGGCGTTCCTCGTCGAGTTCGCGCGCGCCGTAGGGGCAGGCCCAGGCGCAATATTTGCAGCCGATGCACTTGTCGTAGTCGACCAGCACGATGCCGTCCTCCTTGCGCTTGTAACTGGCGCCGGTCGGGCAGACCGGCACGCAGGGCGGGTCCTCGCAGTGCAGGCAGCTCTTGGGAAAGTGGATGGTCTCGGTGCCCGGGTAGTTGCCGGCCTCGTAGGTCTGCACCCGGTTGAAGAAGGTGCCGGTGGGGTCGGCGCCGTACGGCGCCTCGTCGGCCAGCGGGCCGGCCGAACCCGAGGTGTTCCACTGCTTGCACGAGGTCACGCAGGCATGGCAGCCGACGCAGACGTTGAGGTCGATCACCAGCGCCAGTTGCTTGGCCAGCGTCTCGCCGGGCAAGGCGCGCACGCGCGTGGCGTCGGCCATGGGGGGCGGCGCCGTGGCCGCGCCGCCGGCCGGTGCCTGGGCCACGGTGTTGGTCCTGAGAATGTCCTTGAGCCAGCCGATCATGATTGCTTGCGTCCTGCGAAATAGGTCATCACCCGTGCGGCCTTGCCGAGCACGCCGGGGACGGCGGGCATGGACGCGAACTGCGGGAAGGATTCGGGGGGTTCCTCGGGGGCGGCGGGTCGGATGCGCACCCGCACGTCGTACCAGCCGGCCTGGCCGGTGATCGGGTCGGAGTTGCTGATCGTCGTGGCGCCCTTGGCGCCCTTGAACGGCAATTCTTCCGAGATCAGGTGGTTGAGCAGGAAGCCCTTGCGCGCCTCGTCGGCGCCGGGTGCGAGTCGCCAGGCGCCGTCGGCCTTGCCGATGGCGTTCCAGGTCCAGACCGTGCCGGGTTCGACCGCCTCGCTGTAGCGGATCATGCAGCGCACCTTGCCCCACTGGCTCTCGACCCAGCACCAGCCGCCGTCCGCGATGCCGGCGGCCTGCGCCGTCTTCGGGTTCACATGCAGGTAGTTGTGGCTGTGGATCTGGCGCAACCAGGCGTTCTGCGAGTCCCAGGAGTGGTACATCGCCATCGGGCGCTGCGTGATGGCGTTGAGCGGATAGGCCTGCAGGTCGGTCGCGGCTTCTTCGAGCGGCGCGTACCAGAACGGCAGCGGGTCGAAATAGGTCGCGATGCGTTCGCGCAGTTCGTCCGGCGGCTGGCGGCCTTGCGTCTTGCCCTGCGCGGCCAGGCGGAAGAACTGCAAGGTGTCGGAATACAGGGCCAGCTGGATCGGGTCGTTGCGCTGGCGCCAGCTCTTGTCCTTGGCGAAGTCCAGGTACTCCCGGTTCCAGTTGCGCATGTAGTGCATGGTCTCGGGCAGATGCATCTGGAACACGCAGTTGTTCTTCTCGTACATCTCCCACTGCTTCGGGTTGGGCTCGCCCTTGAGATGGGACTCCCCGTCCTTGCCACGCCAGCCCATCAGGAAGCCGACGCCCGGTGCGGGCTGGAAGTTGACGATGAAGTCGGTATAACCGCCGAACTTGCGCGCGCCTTCGGGCGTGGTGAAGGCGGGAAACTTCAGCCGACCCGCCAGTTCGATCAACACCTCCTGGAACGGCTTGCATTCGCCCAGTGGCTTGACGACTGGAACACGCACCGAGTCGACCGGCCCGTCGAACTCGGAGATCGGCCGGTCCAGCATGCCCATTACGTCGTGGCGTTCCAGGTAGGTGGTGTCGGGCAGCACCAGGTCGGCAAAGGCCACGGTCTCGCTCTGGAAGGCGTCACAGACCACGATGAACGGGATCATGTATTCGCCGGCGTCGTCCTTGCAGTTGAGCATCTCGCGCACCGCCGAGGTGTTCATCGTGCTGTTCCAGGCCATGTTGGCCATGAACATCATCAAGGTGTCGATGCGATACGGGTCGCCCTTGACCGCGTTGGTGATGACGTTGTGCATCATGCCGTGCGCCGACAGCGGATGCTCCCACGAATACGCATGGTCGATGCGGATCGGCGAGCCGTCCGGATGGATCGCCAGTTCGTCCGGATGCGCGGGAAAACCGAGCGGCGCGGCATTGAGCGGTGTGTTCGGCTGGATCATGCCGGGGTCGTTGAAGGCCCGGTAGTTCGGCACGATGTGGCGCGGGTAGGGTGCCTTGTGGCGGAAGCCGCCGGGCGCGTCGATGGTGCCCAGCACGCTCATCAGGATGGCCAGCGCACGCACGGTCTGGAAGCCGTTCGAATGGGCGGCCAGGCCGCGCATCGCATGAAAGGCCACGGGCCGCGCCTGCGTGGTCGGGTGTTGCTTGCCCCAGGCGTCGGTCCACGGAATGGGCAGCGTGAAGGCCTGCTCGAATGCGGCGTGGCCCATCTCGGCCGCCAGCTGGCGGATGCGATCGGCCGGGATGCCGGTGATCTGCTCCGCCCATTCCGGCGTGTTGCCGGCCACCCGGTCGCGCAGCAACTGGAACGACGGCGCCACCCGGGTGCCGTCGGCCAGGGTGTAGAAACCCTCGATCGCCGGGTCGCATCCGTCGGCGATGCCTTCGGGGTAGGCGTTCAGCACCCGGCCCGAGGCCGCGTCCCAGACCAGCTTGTTGTGCGGGTGGCGACCATCGCCCGGCGGCCCCTTTTCGGGGTTGGGGTCGAAGGCAAAAAGGCCTTCGCGCTCGCCTTCGTCCAGGACCACCAGTTGCGGCGCATTGGTGAAGCGCTTGAGAAACGCATGGTCGATGCTGTCGGTGCGGATCAGCTCATGCAGCAGCGCCATGAACAGGGCGCCGTCGGTGCCGGGCTTGATCGGGATCCACTCGTCGGCAATCGCCGAATAACCGGTGCGCACCGGGTTGATCGAGATGAAACGCCCGCCTTCGCGCTTGAACTTGCTGATGGCCACCTTCATCGGGTTGCTGTGGTGGTCCTCGGCGGTGCCGATCATCACGAACAGCCTGGCGCGGTCCAGGTCGGGGCCGCCGAACTCCCAGAAGCTGCCGCCCACGGTATAGATCATGCCTGCGGCCATGTTGACCGAGCAGAAACCGCCGTGCGCCGCATAGTTGGGCGTGCCGAACTGGCGCGCGAACAGGCCTGTCAGCGCCTGCATCTGGTCACGGCCGGTGAACAGCGCGAATTTTTTCGGGTCGCTCGCGCGGATCTTCGCCAGCCGCTCGGCCAGGATCTCGTAGGTGCGTTCCCAGCTGATGGGCTCGAACGCGCCGGCGCCGCGTTCGCTACCGGGCTTGCGCAGCAGGGGTTGCGTGAGTCGGGCTGGCGACACCTGCTTCATGATGCCCGACGAGCCCTTGGCGCAGATCACGCCCTTGTTCAGCGGGTGTTCGGGATTGCCGTCGATGTAGCGCACCTCGGGGCCGTTGTCGCCCTCGCGCAGGTGCACCCGGATGCCGCAACGGCAGGCGCACATGTAGCAGGTCGTGCATTTGACCTGCGTGTCCGAAGCCTGCGGGCGTGCCAGGGGATCGTGCACCGGTTCGTCGGACAAGAGCTTGAACATGGTCGTGGGGTCTCCCGGTGGCTGGTGTGCGACGCGTCGCGCCACTTGGCTGCGTCGCGCGGATGGGTGATGGTAACCAGCCGCGCTCAAACGGAAAAACAGATAATCCGACTCATGATGATCGACAAAACCGATCAACGCCTGCGCCTGAACCTGCGTCAGCTCGAGGTGTTCGTCGCCACCGCCCATGCCGGTTCGACCCGAGCCGCAGCCGGCCGCATCGCGCGTTCGCAGTCGGCCGCCAGCGCCGCCTTGGCCGAACTGGAGGCGGCGCTGGGCAGCCAGCTGTTCGACCGCATCGGACGGCGCCTGCTGCTCAACGAGAACGGCCAGGCCTTGTTGCCGCGTGCCCATGCGCTGCTCGCGCAGGCGGCCGAACTCGAGGCCTTGTTCTCCGGCGAGCCGGCGGCGCCGCTGCACGTGGCCGCCAGTTTCACGATCGGCGAGTACCTGTTGCCGGACCTCGTCGCGAGTTGGACCCGCGAACAGCCGCAAAGCCGCGTCCGGCTGCGCATCGCCAATACCAGCGAGGTGGTGGCGGCGGTGGCCGGCTTCGAGGTCGACGTCGGTTTCATCGAAGGCCTGCAGACGCATCCGGATCTCGTCGTACGGCCATGGCTGCGCGACGAGCTGGTCATCGTCGCGGCGCCGCAGCATCGGCTCTCGGGTGCACGCACCGTGTCGGCGCGGCAGCTGTCATCGGCGACCTGGATCCTGCGCGAACACGGCTCGGG
>CAXBDR010000009.1:0-39720 GCA_963974265.1 uncultured Rhodoferax sp. | reverse complement strand
CGGCCTGCAACACGTCCATGCTGTTATAGGCCACGTCGGCGGCAATGGCGGCGATGTCGCGCGGGTCATCCAGCGTGCGCCCGAGCACCGAGGCACTGACCGGCTGGCACGCGCCATGCGACTGCGGGCACACGAAGGCGGCGATCGACGGCAGCGGCGCCGCTTCGCATTCGCCGTAGCCGACATGGCCGCCGGCCTGCACCCGCACCAGCAAGGCGTCCTGGCTGCCATCGGCCTCCAGCGTGACCTCGGGCATCGCAAGATAGAAAAAGTCGACGGCATCGATTTTCATGATGGCTCCCGGCGCCGCGGGCTCAGCGGGCGTACACCACGGCCTTGGGCTCGAAGACCACGTCCGGGTCGAGCGGATAGATCGGCCGTGCGCAGACCGTGTGGCCCAGCGTGGGCAGGTTGGCCGAGGTCGCGCCGGGTACGTCGACATTGAAGTTGCAGTCGGCCCAGGCCTCGTACATGTGGTGCTCGGTGTGCGGCGACTTCACGACAATCAGGTCGAAGTCCTGCGGGTCCAGGCCGTTGGCGAAATACATGGCGCGGTCGAACAGGCTCAGCGTCTTGCTGAACACCACGACGGTGACGTTGTCCCAGGTCAGCACCGCGGTGGGGCCGGCGTCCAGGCCGATCTTCATCGTCTCGAGTCGCGCATGGCCGTCCGACAGCAGCCGGACCCGGGCCGTGACCGGCATCGGCGTGAAACGCGCCGGATCGATGCCGCCGCCCAGCGTCACCTGTACCGTGGCGCCGACACCGGCCTTGTGCGCGGCCGCGGCCGCATCGGCGTCGACGATCTGCGCCAGCACCCGCTTCGCATAACCGGCCTCCTGCAGGCCACGCAGGATCAGGTTGGAGTCGCCCGTGGCGCCCGACGAGGTGGCGTCGGCGGCGTCGGTGAAGATCACCGGACCGGGAATCGAACGGGCCTGCGCGATGGCGCGTTCCAGCGAGCTGAACTTGCCCTGCATGCGGTGGCGCAGCGGCCAGAACTCCTGCGCCAGCCGCACGGCCTCGGCCTGGGCGACCTCGGCGTTGTTGTCCGTGGACACGATGACCTGGCAACACAGTTCGGGCACGTCGGTGAACGGGTTGCCGATCATGATGCCGGCCGACATCGCCGAGCCTTCGAGCTCGAGCCGGCGCGCCTCGCGGATCAGCAAGCCGTAACAACCGCTCTTGGTGATGAGTTCGTCGCCGCGCACCAGCGCCGGGATCGTCACGCGGGCAATCGTCGGTTTCACGCTCTTGTCGGTCACCAGGCGGTGCAACACCCGCGCCGCGCGCGCGCCGGTGGACGCGAAGTCCACATGCGGATAGGTGTGGTAGATCGCCAGGCCGTCGATCTGGCGCAACATGCGGTCGGTCAGGATGCCGTGCAGGTCGAGCGTGATGACGATGGGCACGTCGGGACCGACCAGCTTGCGCGTCTCGGCCAGCAGGTAACCCTCCGGATCGAGTTCGCCGTCGGCGCCCATGGCGCCGTGCATCGAGAAATAGACGCCGTCCATGCCGCTGTTCGCCTCGGCCGCGATCGCCTCCATCACCTCGCCCATCAGGCGATTCCAGCCGGGCCGGGACAACAGGCCGGCCGAACCCGCGCGGGCGGAGATGGTCAGCACCGGCTCGAAGCCGACTTCGTCGAACACCGCCAGTGCGCCGCCCAGGCCGGTGTTGATGCCTTTTTGCACCAGCATCTCGTGCCCGTGTTCGATGTGGAAGTTGGCGTATTCCGACGGCAGCGGGTTGAACGACGAGATCTCCTGCATGCATTCGGCCACCAGGATGCGGGGTTTCTGGGACATGGCGTTTCCTTTGTGCGTGGGTGGGGACATCGAGGCCCGCTCAGTCCGGCAGGCTGCCGTCGGCGACGCGCAGGCAGGCCACCTGCTGGCCGTCGTCCTGCGTGGCGCGCAGTTGCGGATCCTCGACCTGGCAACGCGGCTGCGCGTGCGGGCAACGGCTGGCGAAGCGACAGCCGGTACCGATGGTGTCCGGGTCCGGCATGTCGCCGCGGATCAGCGCGCGGGTGCGGCGCTGCGACGGATGCTCGCTCGGCAACGCGGCCAGCAAGGCCTGGGTATACGGATGGCGCGGGCGCGAGAAGAGTTGCTGCGCCGGCGCGACCTCGACGATTCGCCCCAGGTACATCACCGCGACCCGGTCGCTGATGTTGCGCACCACCGCCAGGTTGTGCGAGATGAACAGGTAGGTCAGCTTGAGGTCGCGCTGCAGTTCGCGCATCAGGTTGATGACCTGGGCCTGCACCGAGACGTCGAGCGCGGAGACCGCCTCGTCGGCCACGATGAACTCGGGCTCCAGCGCCAGCGCCCGCGCGATACCGATGCGCTGGCGCTGGCCACCGGAGAACTCGTGCGGATACCGGTTCAGCGCGCTCTCGGGCAGGCTGACCAGCTGCAGCAGTTCGCGTACCCGCGCCGCGCGACTGAACGCATCGCCCACGCCGTGGATCACCAGCGGCTCGGCAATGATGTCGTCGACCCGCATGCGCGGATTGAGCGAACCGTAAGGGTCCTGGAACACGATCTGCATCGCGCGGCGCTTGGCGCGCATGCCGGCCGTATCCAGCGTGGTGATGTCCTGCCCGTGGTGCAGGATGCTGCCGCCACTGGGTTCGATCAGGCGCAGTAACAGGCGGCCAGTGGTGGACTTGCCGCAGCCGGATTCACCGACCAGGCCCAGTGTCTCGCCGGCGGCGATCTGCAGGTCGACGCCGTCGACGGCACGCAGCGGCGGCACGGGCTTGGCCAGGAAACCATGCGCGCGGCGGAAGTACTTGCGCAGGCCTCGCGCCTCGATCAAGGGAGCGGCGGCAGGTGTTGTCATGGCGCGGCGGCCTCTTTCTCGGGTACGGGTTGCTGCTGCGCAGCGAACGGCGTGATGCAGGCGGCATGGTGCCCGGCGCCAACCGCGCGCAGCGGCGGCACGACGCCGCAGGCCGGCTGGGCCAGCGGGCACCGGGGCGCGAAGCTGCAACCCGGCGGCATCTGGCCGAGCGCCGGCACCGTGCCCTCGATGGTGCTGAGCCACTGCGCGCCGGCGTCGATGCGCGGGCGCGACGCCAGCAGGCCGCGCGTGTACGGATGCGCCGGGCGATCGAAGATGTCCAGCGCCGCCCCGGTCTCGACCACCTTGCCGGCGTACATGACCGCCACCCGGTCGCTCATCTCGGCGATCACGCCCAGGTCGTGCGTGATCAGCATCACCGACATGCCGTTGTCGGCCTGCAGCTTGCGCATCAGGTCCAGGATCTGCGCCTGTATCGTCACGTCGAGCGCCGTCGTCGGTTCGTCGGCGATCAGCAGCTTGGGCCGGCCCGCCAGCGCCATCGCGATCATCACGCGCTGGCGCATGCCGCCCGAGAGTTCGTGCGGATAGGCATCGACCTGGCGCTGCGCATCGGGCATCTCGACACGTTGCAGCAGGTCGATCGCCTCCTGGCGCGCCGCGCCGCCCCGCAGCTCCGTGTGCCAGCGCAACACCTCGCCGATCTGCTGGCCGACCCGCATCACCGGGTTCAGCGAGGTCATCGGCTCCTGGAAGATCATCGCCAGGTCCTTGCCGCGCAAGCTGCGCATCGGCACGGCACCGGGCGCCAGCAGGTCCTGTCCCTGCAGCACGATGGAGCCGCCATGGACCTGCACGCCGGCCGGCAGCAGCCCCATGATGGACAGCGCCAGCATGCTTTTGCCCGAGCCGGATTCGCCGACCACGCCGAGCACCTCGCCAGCGTCCAGGTGCAGGTCGACCGCACGCAGGATTTCGGCACCGCCCGTGCCCAGTCCGGTCGTCAGCTGCTTCACCTGCAGCAGCGGTGCCGGGGCCTGCGTGTCGGTTGTCGCGCCGCGGTTCATCGGGTCGTCACCGCCATGCGCGGGTCCAGCACGTCGCGCAGCCCGTCGCCGAGCATGTTCAGGCCAAGCACGCTGACCAGGATGGCCATGCCCGGCGCCACCGTGATCCAGGGCGCGGAGACGATGAAGTCGCGCCCGTTGGCGATGATCGCGCCGAAGGTCGGTGTCGGTGGCGGGGGCCCGACACCGATGAAGGACAACACGGCCTCGTTCAGGATCGCGATGGCGAACACGTAGGTCACGCGCACCACCAGCGGCGCCATTGCATTGGCCATGACATGGCGCAGCAGGATGCGGGCGTGGCCGGCACCCAGCGCACGCGCGGCCTCGACATATTCCATCTCGCGCACCACCATCACCGACGCGCGCACGACGCGGGCCGTATGCGGCGTGGCGGCGATCGCCAGCGCGATCACGACATTGGTCACCGAAGCGCCGAGCACGGAGCTGATGGCGATGGCCAGGATGATGGGCGGGAACGCCATGAAGGCGTCCATCAGCCGCATCAGCGGGCCGTCGGCGGGCCGGAAATACCCAGCGGCCGCGCCGATGACGGCGCCCCCCAGCGCGGTGAACAAGGCGACCAGGAAACCGATGTGCAGCGACACCTGCGCACCGTGCAGGATGCGCGACAGGATGTCGCGTCCGAAGTGATCGGTGCCCAGCCAGTGCTCCGCACCCGGCGGCACCATGCGCGCGCGGAAATTGCCCTTGAGCGGATCGAAGGGCGCGATCACGTCGGCCAGCAGCGCCAGCGCCACGACGATGCCCACCAGCACCAGGCCCATCGTGAAGGAGCGGTTGGCCAGCAGGCGGCGCACGAAGGCCATGCGGCGCGATGGCACGGTTGCCGCGGAAGCGGGCATGGCTGCGTCGAGTCCCGTACTGCTCATTCCAGCCTCACGCGCGGATCGATGGCCGCATACAGCAGGTCGACCGCAAGGTTGACCGTCAGGTAGATCAGCGCCAGGAACAACAGTCCGCCCTGGATGACCGGGAAGTCGCGGCTGAGCACCGCGCCGATGATGAGCCGCCCCAGCCCGGGGATGGAGAACACCTGCTCGGTGACGACGGCGCCACCGAGCAAGGCGCCGACCATGATGCCCATCACGGTGACGATGGGCACCATGGCGTTGTGCAGGCCGTGGCGCACGACCACGTAGGGCTCGGGCAGGCCCTTGGCGCGCGCGGTGCGCACGAAGTCCTGGCCCAGCACCTCGAGCATGCTCGATCGCGTCATGCGGGCGACGAAACCCATCTGCACGCAGGCCAGCGAGAAGGTTGGCAAGGCGATGTGGCGCGCCCATTGCCAGGCGTCCTCGGTGAACGGCACGTAGTCGCCGGCGGGGAAGATCGGCAGCAGCACCGCGATCAGCCAGATCAGCACCAGGCCGAGCCAGAACTCGGGGATGGACAGGCCGATCAGCGCCAGCGTCATCATGCCCTGGTCGGCCAGGCGGCCGTGGCGCACCGCGGCCACGACACCGGCGGCCACGCCGAGCAGCACCGACACCACGAAGGCCAGCGCGGTCAGCGACAAGGTCACCGGCAACCGCTCCAGGATGGCGTCGACGACGCTGCGGTTGAGCAGCAGCGACTGGCCCAGGTCTCCCTGCAACAACCGCGCGTACCACTGGCCCATGCGCACCAGGAAGGGCTGGTCCAGGCCCAGTTCACGCCGGACCCGGTCCAGCGCCTCGGCGGTGGCACCGGCGTCCAGGAACATCGAGGCCGGGTCGCCGGGCACCAGCCACAACAGGCCGAAGGTGATCAGCGACACGAGCAGCAGCACCGGTATGGACGCCAGCATGCGTCGCAGGATGAAACGGATCATGGATCAGTGGTCGGTCAGGAGGCCAGGACACACACACGGCAACATGCCGCCATGGCCGCGTGCGGACGCAGCGACCACGGGGACACCGTCAGTCATCGGTCGTTGTTGACGACCGACTTATTCGAGCCACACGCCCCACATGCGCGGGATGCGATAGGCCTTGAAGTTCTTCAGCTTGGTGGATGCGATCTGGAACAGGCCGTAGTTGCCCAGGTTCAGCGCGATCGCCTGGTCGACCATGCGCTGCTCGAAGTCGGCGAAGATCTTCTTCTGCGCATCGACGTTCATCTCGGTGTTGATCTTGTCGAACCAGGCGTCGATCATCGGGTCGGCCACGCGCTGGCCCTGGCCCTTGGTCCAGTGCGACATCGCCGAGACCGGGCCTTCGAAGGGCTCGATACCGAAGCCGTGGGTCCAGAAATTCCAGCCCTGGTCGCTCTTGAGGCCGATGCCCGAGGCGGTGGGCCAGTCGGAGACCTTGAGCTCCACGTTCACGCCGATCTGCGCCATCTGCTGCTGGAACACCGTGGCCGCGTCCACGTTGGGCCGGGTGTTGTCGACGATGAAGCTCAGCTTCTCGCCCTTGTAGCCCGACTTGGCCAGGCTGGCCTTGGCCGCGGCCAGGTCCTGCTTGAGCAGCGGCCGGTTGGTGTGGTAGGCCGAGCCGCCGTAGACCCAGCTCTGGTCCATCTTGTAGATGTCCGGAAAGGCGGTGCCCATGATTTCCTCGGCGTCGATGCCCAGCATCACCGCGCGACGGAAGTTGAGGTCGTTGCCCGGTGCAATCGCATGGTTGAACTTGAGCACCTGCACCGCGAACGGCAAGGCCTTGATGACCTGGAAGTTCGGGTTGCCGGCCAGCCGCTTGGCGGTGGGCCCGTCACCGGCCTCGTTCATGTGGATCTGGCCACTTTGCAGAGCCGCGTCGCGCGCGCCGGCCTCGGGCATGAAGCGGAACGTGACGCTGTCGATGTGCACGACCTTGGCGCCACCGAAACCGTCGCGCTCCTTGTAGGCGGGGTTCGGCTTGTAGTCGTCGAAACGCGCCAGCTTGACATGGCTGTCCGGCTTGTATTCGACGAACCTGAACGGGCCGGTGCCGATGGACGCGGCCTTGCCGATGTCCTTGGCGGCTTCCTCGGCCGGCATGATGGCGATCGGCGCGCGTGGGCTCGACAGGTTGCCCAGGAAGGTCGACTGTACCGACTTGAGCTTCATCGTGACCTGGTTCGCGCCGGTGGCGCTGACGCTCTCGATGGCGCCGATCAGGCTGGCCGAGGCGCCGCCCTTGCGGTAACGCTCGATCGACGCCACCACGTCGGCCGGACCCATGGTCTTGCCATTGTGGAATTTCACGCCGTCGCGCAAGGTGAACACATAGGTCAGCCCGTCGGGCGAGACCGTCACGCCGGTGGCAAGGTCGGGCACGGGCCGGGCGTTCTCGTCGCGTGCATACAGGGTCTCGAACACATGCAGGTTGACGTTGCGCGCGGCCTGGGCCGAGGTCGCATGCGGATCGAGCGATGGCGGCGCCTGGGTCTGGGCGATCACGACGTCGCCGCCCTTTTTCTGCGCCAGCGCCGGCGCCGCGGACCCGATCGCCAGTGCCGTGGCCAGGGCCAGATGCAGGAATGTCAGTTTCATGGAACGCTTCTCCTTGGGTTGGACCCGCACTGCGGGTAGGGTCGCCGTGATACGTCCATCGTGCTGGATCGCCTGAGGAACGCCTGGGTCATGCCGGTTTGGCGCGTAAATTCAGAATAGCATATTTACTAACTGTATACAATCATCACATGGCGACGAACCACATGAAAGCACTTCACCTGGTGAACCCGGCGGTCCCCGCCTCTCCCCAGGCCTTCATCAAGCTGCAACCGCGCACCCTGGTGCACCAGGTCATCGACGCCCTGGTGGCTGGCGCCTCGGAAGGCCTGATCCTGCCCGGCGACCGCATCATCGAGGCCGACCTGGCCGAGCAACTCGGCGTGAGCCGGGTACCGGTGCGCGAAGCGCTGCGGGTACTCGAGAGCCAGGGCATCGTCGTCAACGAACCCTACAAGGGCATCCGCCTGACGCCGGTCACGCACGAACGCATCGACCAGCTGATCGAGGTCCGCGTGGCACTGGAGACCACGGCGGCCACGCGGGCGATCCGGCTCAAGCTCAACGACGGCCCGCACCTGCACGAGCTCGAAGGCATCGTGCACGAGATGGAGGCGATGGCGGCGCGCAACGACGTCTTCGGGTTCGCCATGGCCGACACCACCTTCCACCGCACCTTGTGCAGCTACGCCGGCAACGCCGTGCTCAGCGACATGTGGGAAATGCTGGCACGCCAGATGACCATCATCTTCGGCCTGTCCGCGCTGGGCAAGCCGATGCAGGCCATCGTCGAGGAACACTGGGAGCTGATCCGCGTGTTCCGTTCCGGCAAGGTCGCCGACATGGCGCGCGCCATCAGCGACCACATCGACGTCGAGATCCACAAGGTCGACCTGGAGAAAGTCATCGCCGAACGCCGCGCCGAGACGCGGCGCCATGCACCAACACCCTGAGGACACACCATGGCTTCACCCCCGTTGCCCGCCGCGCGTTTGCCGGCCGTCAAGATCCGCGCCATCACCAGCGTCGCGTTGACCGGCGAGAGCCCCAAGGGCGGCTGGTCGGCCGAGATCAAGCCGGAGGATTCCATCCATGCCCTGATCGCGGTACACACCGACGCCGGCATCACCGGCTACGGCAGCGTGTTCACCGACGGACGCCTGGTGCAGGCCGCGCTCAAGGTGCTCGAGCCGCTGTTCTTTGGCGAGAACGCACTCGAGCCGGAACGCGTCAGCGAGAAGCTGCACCAGAACAGCTTCTGGATGGGTCGCGGCGGCAGCCTCACGCATGCCATCAGCGGCATCGACATCGCGCTGTGGGACATCCTGGGCAAGGTCACCGGCCTTCCGGTAGGCCGCCTGCTGGGCGGCAGTTACCGCCAGCGGGTGCAGCCCTATTGCTCGCTGCTGATGGAGCAACCCCAGCAGATGCACGACGTCATCACGACCTATCGCAAACTGGGCTTCACCGCGTTCAAGATCGGCTGGGGGCCGTTCGGCCGCGCGATGGACCACAAGCTGGACGCCGCCATCGTGCGCGCGGCGCGCGACGCCGCCGGACCGGACGCGAAACTGATGGTTGACGCCGGCGCCAGCGACGCCTATTGGCCACACGGACTGAAGTGGGCGCTGCGCACCGCCGACATGCTGGCCGAGTACGACGTGGGATGGTTCGAGGAGGCGCTGCGCCCCGACGCCATCGACGACTTCTGCACGCTGCGCCGCGCCAGCCCGGTGAAAATCGCCGGCGGCGAGGTGCTGACCCGGCGCCAGGCTTTCCTGCCCTGGCTGGTGCGCGGAGCGTTCGACATCGTGCAGCCCGACGTGACCAAGGTCGGTGGCATCAGCGAGCAGCGCCGCATCGCCTGGACGGCGCACGACTTCGGCATCCAGTACATCGGCCACGGCTGGAACACCGCACTCGGCCTGGCCGCCGACCTGCAGCTGGCCAGCGCCATCCCCGACTCCGACCTGGTCGAATACATCGGCGGCAGTCCCTACGTGGACGGCATCCTGCAGCAACCATTCGCGCTGGACGGCGACGGTTTTCTCAACATTCCCGACCTGCCCGGCCTGGGCGTCGCCCTGGATCGGGACAAGGTCGCGCAATACTGCAGCGACGCCGCACCGCTGTTCGCCGACTGAACCACGGCGCGCGACGCAGCACGACATCCATGGCGGCACCGGCTCCAGGCGAACCCGCTACGACAGCGCCCACGCGACGACCCGGCGCAGGCCCCGCCCCGGCACAGACCCGTTTCGACTTCCGCGATCGGGTGGTGCTGGTCACCGGCGCGGCCAGCGGCATCGGCCGCGCCACCGCCGAGCTGTTCCTGCGCAGCGGCGCCCGCGTGGTGCTGGCCGACATCCGGTCCGACGCGGCGGCGGCGGTGGCGCACGCCATCGACGACGCGCACGACCCACGCACCCTGGCCATCGCCTACGACGCAGGCGACCCCGCCGACGCCCAGGCCCTGGTCGAGGCCTGCATCACGCGGTTCGGCCGGCTCGACTACCTGGTACCCGCCGCCGCCGTCTACGAAGACCAGCGGGTGGAGGGCATGTCGGCCGCGCAATGGGACCACACGATCGCGGTCAACCTCAGCGGCGTGTTCCACCTGGTGCGCAGCGCCATCGACCATCTCGCCGACGGCGGCGCCATCGTGTTGTTGTCGTCGATGTCCGGCCATACCGGCGGCAGCATCGAACACGCGCACTACGGCGCGACCAAGGGCGCGCTGGTGTCGCTGACCCGCACGCTGGCGCGCGAGCTCGGCCCCCGGCTGCGCGTCAACGCCGTCTCGCCCGGCGTCATCGACTCGCCGATGGTGGCGCGCAAGCTCGCTACCGGTGCCGATGACGTCATCCGCAACACGCCGCTGGCGCGCCTGGGCCGGCCCGACGAGGTCGCCAGCCTGATCGCCTTCCTGTGCAGCGACGCCGCCAGCTTCATCACCGGAGAAGCCGTGCTGGTCACCGGTGGCCTGTTCATGGGCGGCTGAACCAACACCCGGCGGCCGACACCACCTGCCGGCGCGACCGAACGACAGACCGATCGAACGACAGACAGACAGGAGGAACACGTCCCATGACCCACCCGTTTTCATTGCAGGGCCGTGTCGCCCTGGTCACCGGCGCGTCACGCGGACTGGGCGCCGGCATGGCGCTCGGCCTGGCCCAGGCCGGCGCCCACGTGGTGCTCAACGGCCGCAACCCGGCCGCGCTGCAGGCGCGCCAGCGCGAGATCACCGATGCCGGCGGCAAGGCCAGCATCGCCCCGTTCGACGTCTGCCGGCGCGTCGACGCCGACGCCGCCATCGACGCGATCGCGGATGCGCACGGCCACCTCGACATCCTCGTCAACAACGCCCTGACCGGCGTGCCGCGCGACTTCTTCGACATCAGCGACGACGACTGGCGCACTTCGATGGATTCGGCGCTGGACGCATGTTTCCGCCTGTCGCGCAAGGCCGCGGCCGGCATGGTGGCACGCGGCTGGGGCCGCATCGTGATGATCTCGTCGGTCAACGCGCGCATCAGCCGCGGCACCAATACCGCCTACATCACGGCCAAGGCCGGCCTCGAAGGGCTGACCCGCGGCATGGCGGTGGAACTGGCCGCCCAGGGCGTGACCGTCAACGCGATCGCACCGGGCTACATGGCCACCGACATCAACACCGCCTTTCGCGCCGACGCGCAGCGTTACGAATGGATCCGCAACCGGACCCCGATGAAACGCTGGGGCACTCCGCAGGACCTCGCCGGCGCCGCCGTATTCCTGGCCAGCGACGCCTCGGCCTTCATCACCGGCCAGACGCTGGTGGCCGACGGCGGCATGACGATCGCGATCTGAGCCGATCGCCCGGCCGCGCTTGACGTGTTCGCGGTTGTCGGACGCGGCGCCAGCCCTGAAACGCCGCTGTCCGACACGCAGTCGGCGTCACGTCCCATGGTCAGGTCCAGGCCCGATCCCCAGAATGGATGCTGCCAATTCAACATCCGGGCCGACTGGGCCCTCGACATGGGAGAACCACGATGATGACCAGAACCCGTTCCGTATCCGTTGCCGCAGTCGCTGCCGCCGTGCTGGCCCTCGGCGCCTGCAGCACGCAGCCGAACCAGACGGCCTCGACCTCCACCTATCCGTCCACCTCGCAACCGGCCGGCACCGGAAGCACCGTCAATGCCCGGTACGGTGTTGTCCAGTCCATCGAACTGGTGCAAGGAGAGACCAGGAGCGGCGTTGGCGCAGGCGCCATCGCGGGTGCCGTGATCGGCGGTGTCCTGGGCAATCAGGTCGGCGGCGGCAGCGGCCGGACCGCGGCAACAGTTCTGGGCGCCGCTGGCGGCGCCTATGCCGGCAACGAGATCCAGAAACGCAATCAGCAGCCCGACGACCTGATGCGCATCGGGGTGCGGCTGTACAACGGCGCCAACGTGTCCGTGACGCAGGAGCCGGTCCCGGACCTGCGGGTCGGAGACCGGGTCCTGGTGCAGAACGGCACCGCAGTGCGTTATTGACGACACCGCCGCACCGAGTCCGACCGGGAGGACAGGCGGCACCAGAAGCACCCCGCCGGCTTGCAACCGGCGGGGTTTTTCGTGGGCACCGACATCGCTGCCGCTGGCGATCTCGCTCAGGGCGTGATCGCGGTGTCGGTCCCGGGCGCTGCGGATTCGGGTTTCTGCACCGGCAGCCGGTTGAACACGGTACGGTCGGCTCCAACGATGAAGCGGTCCGTGCCTTGCGCAGGCGCACGGATCCAGTCGAGGTGGGCCGCGCTGAACACGAACACGATGCCCACGACCACCAACACCATGTGCACGATGAACCAGGCTGGCACCGCGCTCGCAACGCGGCCTTCGTCTGCCCGGTTGCGCCCCGCGGCACCGGAGCGCCTGCTGCGGACTGACCGGACGTTGCCCTCCCAGCGGCAGTCATGGGATTCGCAGCGGTGGCGGCTGACCGGTACGAAAACGCTCAGCAACCGGTCCGACGGTCGTCGCCAGATGCGTATGGTCGGCGCTCCGCAACTCGGACAGCCGACGGCCGGCCGCGCAGTTGCCGCGTGGGCGGCTCCGCTCAGCGAGTGATCGGGCCGCGAGGCAACGCCGTCGTGACCCTGGTCACGATCATGCCGTTGTGCCTGTGCCTTGTTGTGCCATCGGGCAATTGCCATGATCAGGACCTTTCTTCTTGGAGCGTGAATGTGACGGTGTCGGCGTCGACGCCGACCAGTGCTCCTAGCCTACGAAGATCACCGCCGGATCGACATCGCCGGATGGCGCGTTGCGCAGGTGTCGGAGACGCCTTGCGCGTGTAGGAGAGTCGGCTTTCGCACGGCACATCGGTGGCGTTCCCGCGCACCCGGCGCTGCAGCGTGTGTCCGCCGGCCAATCGACGGGGCGGCCTTCGTCACGGCCAGGCGCCGGTGCACGACGGCGACAAGACGATCGCGATCCGGGCAACACCACAGGTGCGCAAGCACCGCGCCCGTGCGGCAGAATCGGCTTTTCGAGGAGATCGCCCCCATGAACGCACCCCTGGCCTTGCCCGCGCTGGAAGAGATCCGCGCCCACGAAGACGAGATGATGGCGATCCGCCGCCAGATCCATGCCAACCCGGAGCTGGCATACGAGGAGTTCGCCACCGCCGACCTGGTGGCCGAGCGACTGCAGCGCTGGGGTTACGAGGTGCACCGCGGCCTGGGCGGCACCGGCGTCGTTGGCACGCTGCGGGCCGGCACCAGCGAGCGGCGCATCGGCCTGCGCGCCGACATGGACGCCTTGCCGATCGAGGAGACCAGCGGCAAGCCCTGGGCCAGCCAGGTGTTCGGCAAGATGCACGCCTGCGGCCACGACGGCCACACCGCGATGCTGCTGTCGGCCGCGCGCCACCTGGCGGCCACGCGCAACTTCGACGGCATCCTGCACCTGGTGTTCCAGCCGGCCGAGGAAGGCCTGGCCGGTGCGCGCAAGATGCTGGAGGACGGCTTCCTGGACCTGTTCCCCTGCGATGCGATGTTCGGCATGCACAACATGCCCGGCCTGGCCGCCGGCCAGTTCGCGGCCGTGCCGGGTTATGCCATGGCCAGCGGCGATACCTGCATCATCCACGTGCGCGGCACCGGCGGCCATGGCGCGATGCCCCACCACGCGGCCGATGCCGTCGTGGCCGCCTCTGCCATCGTGATGGCCTTGCAGACCATCGTGTCGCGCAACGTGAATCCGCTGCACACCGGCATCATCTCGGTCGGCGCCTTCCTCGCCGGCGACGCGCCCAACGTCATCCCCGGTGTGGCCGAACTGCGCCTGACGGTGCGCGCCTTCCGCCCTGACGTGCGCGACCTGCTGGAAAAACGCATCACCGAGATCGCGCAGACCCAGGCCGCGGTATTCGGCGCGACGGCCGACGTCGACTACATCCGCCGTTATCCGGTGCTCAACAACCACGCGAACGAGACCGCGTTCTGCCAACAGGTGATCCGCGACTGGCTTGGCGAGGGCGGCCTGAAGGCGGATGCCGAACCGGTCAGCGCCAGCGAAGACTTCGCGTTTTTCCTGGAGCGGGTGCCAGGGTGTTACGTCAACATCGGCAACGGTACCGGGTCGCAGGGCGGGTGCATGGTGCACAACGCGGGTTACGACTTCAACGACGCGGTGTTGTCGACCGGCGCAACCTATTGGGTCAAGCTGGCCGAAGCCTGGCTGCACAAGGACGCCGGCGCAACGCAGGCCTGAATGCGCCTGTCCGTCGTGCCGGCCGGCGCGACGATGCCGACCACACACCCATCGACCGGGACACCGCCGCTGCCACGGTGCGCCTGTCACCGTCGCGGTTCAACCACCTGTTCAGCGCCGAGGCCGGCGTGAGCTGGCGCAGCTACCGCATCTGGTCGCAGGTGCGCCGCGCCATGGGCGCCTACCGCCCCGACGGCAGCCTGACCGACGCCGCCTTGTCGGGTGCGTTCGCCGACTCGGCGCACTTCAGCCGCATGTTCCGCCAGACCTTCGGCATGACACCGTCGAGCGTATTGCGGCCGCTGCGGGAGGTGACGGTGTTGCGCTGACGCGCGCCTAATCCATGTGCGAGAACAACTTGTGGCCGGCCACCGGCATCTGCGCCGTCAGGATGGAGCCGGTCGCCGACTCGACGATATACAGCGTCCTGCCGTCGCTGCCGCCATAAGCGATGTTGGCAATGGCCAGGCCGGCGCAGGTGTTGACGCGCGCCAGCGGCTCGCCGAGTGGCGAGAACAGCCACAACACGCCCAGCCCGGTGTGGGCGATGGCGAGATTGCCCTTCTCGTCCACGGCCAGGCCGTCGGGCCCGGTACCGCCTGACAACTGGATGAACACGCCGGACGTGCCGACTTGGGCATTGCCGTACAGGCCAGGTGCCATTTCCAGCGGCAGCTTCCAGATCGCATTGGTGCGCGTCACCGCCACATACAGGGATTGGTTGTCCGGGCTCAGCACGATGCCGTTCGGGCTGGCGATGTCGGCCGCGATGATCTCGGTCCGGCCGTCCGCCTTGACGCGAACCACGCGCCCGTGCGGGCGCTGGATGTCGCTGTTGCCCTGGTCGGTGAAATACAGGTCGCCGTTGTCGGCGAAACACAGGTCGTTCGGGCCGTGCAGCCGCTCGTTGGCCACCTCGTCGACATAGGTCTGCATCTGCTTCGTCTTCATGTCGATGACCATGATTCCGTTGCGGTAGTCCGCCACGAACAATCGGCCGTCCTGATGGAATTTCAGGCCATTGGGGTGGCCATCGTATTCCAGGAACAGCGACAGTTCGCCGTCGGGCGTGATCCGGAAGATGCGGCCCCACGGTACATCGGTGAAGTAGAAGCTGCCGTCCCGCGCAAAGGCGGGCCCCTCCAGGTAGTACTTGCGGTTGCCGTAGCGGTTCGACGTCCGTCCGGTGATGTGGAACTGCTCGGGCAAACGGGCGAGCAAGCGGGTTTCGATGACGGGCGGGGCTGCGAACATGGAGGCGTCTCTCTCTCGGGTGGGTATTGAACATGCGGCACGGCCATGCGCCAGCGCCTGACCCACGGATTCTGTTGGTCATCCGACAGGAAATCCAATACCGCTTGGCGCTGCCCGCTGATACATTGCGAGAATCAGGGCGGTACGCAGTCGGGCGCTCGGCCTGCAGCGGCATGCGCCTGCGGCCCCGGTCGACCGACACACAGAGAGGACATCACCCTTGGAACTGCGGCATCTTCGGTATTTCATCGCCGTCGCGGAGGAACTCAATTTCCGCCGCGCGGCCGAGCGCCTGCACATCAGCCAGCCGCCCCTGAGCCTGCAGATCAAGTCGCTGGAGGAAGAGGTGGGTGGCGCCTTGTTCGAGCGCAGCAAGCAACACGTGTCGCTGACGCCGGCCGGACAGGTCTTCCTGGGCCACGCCCGCCATGTGCTCGAGGAAGCCGTCAAGGCCCGCATGTCGGTGAAGCTGGCGATGAACGGCGAAGTGGGCGAATTGCGCATCGGCTTCACGCCGTCGTCGGAATTCCTGCCCTTCCTGCCGGCGACGATCCAGGCATTCCGGGCCAAATACCCCGGCATCACGCTCACACTCAAGGAGATGACATCGGCGGCGCAGGTCACGGCCATCGCCGAGCGCCAGCTCGACCTGGGGGTCGTCCGCAAACCCAGCGGACGACTGGCAACTGCCGTGCACCTGGCCAAGCTCAGCACCGACAAGCCCCTGGTGGCCATGCACGAGAACGAGGCGCTGACCCGCAAGGCGCGGATCCAGGTCAGCGACCTGAAGGACCTGCCCCTGATCGGCTTGGCGCGCGGAACCGGAGCGGGACTGCATGAATTCGTGACCCGCGTGTGCTGGGCCGCCGGCTTCTCGCCGAACATCGTGCAGGAGGTCCAGGAAGTCTCGACCATGATTGCACTGGTCGCGGCCGGCCTGGGCGCGGCCATCATCCCGGCACCGCTGCGGCGCCTGCAACTGGACAAGGTCACCTACCGGCCGTTGATCGGCAAGGGCACCAACATGGACCTGCACGTGGCAAGCCATGCGAAGGACAAGAATACGCTGGTGAGCGAATTCAAGAAGATGCTGGCGCACGAGACCGCGAACGCCCGCGACACCTGAAGCCGGGGCTTTCGGCCTGCCGCGCCTGGGACGGGCCGGCTCGTCCCGCCGAAGCCGGATCGTCAGTCCTGCGGCTTGAAGCCCACCGCCTTGACGACCTCGCCCCAGCGCGTGTAGTCGGCGCGCAGTGTCTGCGCCAGCTCCTGTGCGCGGCTACCTTCCGCCTTCATGTCGAGGTCGCCCAGCGTCTTGACGACTTCGGGCATCTCGGCCGCGGCGCGGATCGCATTGCCCGCCTGCTCGACCAATTGGGGGTCGGTGCCGCTGCGCATGAAGAACGAGAACTGCTCGACGTTGGAGACCGTGGGATGGCCCAGCTCGGCCATCGTGGGAATGTCCGGCAACAGCGGCCAGCGCTGTGGACTGGTGACGGCCAGGATGCGCAGCTTGCCGGTCTTCACATGCGGCGTCGCGTTGCCGGGCGACACCATGGCGGCCGGGATCTGGCCGCCGAGCAGGTCGGCAATCGCGGCCGACGTGCCCCGGTACGGCACGTGTTTCAGCGCGACCCCGGCCGACTGCGCCAGCGTCGCGCCCAGGAAATGCGGGCTGCTGCCTTCGCCGGGGGAGCCGAAGTTGGCCAGGCCGGGGTTGGCGCGACACCAGGCCAGGAACTGCGGCAGGTCCTGGACCTCGGCCGGAACCATGGGACCGACCGCCAGCGAGAACGTGACCGTCACCCCGCGCGAGACCGGCACCAGGTCCTTGAACGGGTCATAGCTCAGCGTCTTGTAGATGTGGGGGAACAAGGTCAGCACCGACGTGGGCGTCATCAGCAAGGACGTGCCATCGGCCGGCGCAGCCCTGACATTTTCCAGGCCGATGCGTCCGCCCGCGCCCGGCTTGTTCTCGACGATCATGTTGGCGGCGTAGACGCCCTTCATCTTTTCGGCAAACAGGCGGCAGGCCACGTCGCCACCGCTGCCGGGCGGGAAACCCAGCACGATGCGCGCCTGACGCAGCGGTGCCTGCTGCGCAAATGCGGTACCGGCCAGCGGCAAGGCCAGCGCCAGTGGCCCCAGCGCGAGCGCCTGGCGTCGATTGATCAAACCCATGGAAGTCTCCTCATGTCTTCAAGTGATGGATACGCACCGCTCTGCTCCAGGTCTGGCAGGGTCTTGCCCGGACGCGAGCGCTTCGTGTCGTGAGCGGCGATGATCCGCCGAATGCAACCCGGGGGTCCAATACTCTTTGGACGCATCGGCTGATAGCTCCATGGAATTGGCACGCGCGCATATCACCGAGACGCCGTGATCGGTATTGGACCCGATGGCCACGCGGCGCCATCATGGCGGCCCGAAAAAGGACAACGAGCACCGCATGACCATCGTCACCAATTCCACCCTGGCCCGACTGCGCCAGTCCCAAGCCGTCTTCGGTTTCGGCGTCTCGCAACTGCGTGGCCCCATGGCTGCGCAACTGGCGAAGGCATCGGGCTACCACTGGCTGGGCATAGACACCGAGCACGGCGCCTTCACACTGGGCGAAGTGAGCCAGATCTGCGTCTCCGCCCTGCCGCTGGGCATCACGCCCATCGTGCGGGTGCGGCCGCAGGCGCTGGACGAAGGCGCGCGCGCGCTGGACAACGGCGCACAAGGCATCATCGTGCCCAACGTCAACACCGTGCACGACGCCAAGCGCATGGTCGAGGCCCTGCGCTACCCCGACAAGGGCGCGCGCAACTGGGGTCCGAGCGGCGTGCAATACGGCTTCGACGTGCCACCAGCGGCACGCGCGCAGCCGCAGATGGACGCCGAAGTGCTGCTCGTCGCCATGCTCGAATCGCCCGAAGCCGTGGCCAATGCCGACGCCATCGCCGCCGTGCCGGGCATCGACCTGCTGTTCTTCGGCGCCGTCGACCTGTCGATCTCGATGGAGATCCCGGGCCAGTTCGGCCATCCGCGCATCCAGCAGGCGTTCGAAGACGTCTCCGGCATCTGCCGCCGGCACGGCAAGTTCCTGGGCATGGGCGGCGTCTACGACGAGCAGTGGACCCGCACCTACATGGCCATCGGTGCGCGGTTCGTCGCGGGCGGCAGCGACCAGGCGTTCGTGCTCAGCGCGGGCCGGGCGCGAACGCAATTCCTGGAGCAGTGCGCACAGGCGGCGGGGTGAGTGGCGCGCGCCGGCGGCGGCGCCGTCATGCCGGGCTGCGGAGATTCGCCTCCCCGCCAGGCGCAGCTGGTCACGGCTCCCGCGCAGGCATGTCCAGTCCGTAGCAGCGCATCGCGTTGCCGCACCAGAACGCCTGCTGCTCCTGCGGGCTCAGCCGCGATGTTGCCCATTGGTCTGCAAGACCATGTACCACCTCATAAGGCGCGACCAGCTCGCACACCGGCCAGTCGGAGCCGTACATCAGGCGTTGCGGGCCGAAGGCCGCCAGCGCCTCGTCGAAACACGCCAGGATGTTCTCCCGGTCTTGCGGCGTCAGCCCCTGGCGAGCGGACCGACCGGTTTCGGTGACCACGCCCGAGAGCTTGCACATCACATGCGGCAGTGCGGCCAGGCCGCGCAGGTCGCGGCTCCAGCGCCGCGGGGCCGGTCCATCGCGCCGGTCCCAGTCGCGCAGCGCCGGCTTGCCCACGTGGTCGAGCACCAGCCAGTGCGCGTCGTGCCGGGCGCAGAATCCGGCCACGGCGGACAACTGGTGCTCGAACACCAGTACGTCGTAGACACGTTGGCGCTGTTGCAGCACCCGCATGCCACGCGTGATGCCCGGCGCATCGACCCAGGCCGGCACGTCGGGCTCGTCCTGCAGGATATGCCGCAACCCCTTGAACGCGGGGTGTGCGCACCAGGTGTCGAGTCGGCGATCCAGATCGGCCGCGGCCAGGTCGGCCCAGCCCACCACACCGGCCACTTCCGGATGCCGCTCGGCCAGCTGCAACAGGAAATCGGTCTCGGCCGTCATGTTGCGGGCCTGCACGGCCACCACCGCGCCGATGCCCGCCGCGTGTATCGCCCCCGCGTGGAGCCCGGGCATGCAGTCGCGCCGCAGCACGGTCATGGTGTCGTCGATCCACGGAAAGTCGCTCGCGTGGTAAAGCCAGAAGTGTTGGTGCGTGTCGATCTTCATGGTGTGTGTCGAGCCAGGTATCGGTATTGTCTCGGAGCGGTCGGCGCTGCGGCAAACCCGCGCCCGGCCCGAGGTCACACCATCTTCCATTACAGTCGTCGGCACTGCGCCTCCACACGAGGCCGCACCCACGCAACCCGACAACGATTGGAGCCCCCACGCCATGACCGACGCGACCGATACCTACACGCCCCCCGCCATCTGGAGCTGGGACAAGGAAAGCGGCGGCAAGTTCGCCAGCATCAATCGCCCGATCTCCGGCCCCACGCATGACAAGGAGCTGCCGGTCGGCAAACATCCGTTGCAGCTGTATTCGCTGGCCACGCCCAATGGCGTGAAAGTGACGGTGATGCTCGAGGAACTGCTGGCGCTCGGCCATTCCGGCGCCGAATACGATGCCTGGCTGATCAAGATCAGCGACGGCGATCAGTTCGGCAGCGGTTTTGTCGGCGTGAATCCCAACTCCAAGATCCCGGCACTGATGGACCACAGCGAAAAACCCGCGCCGGTGCGGGTGTTCGAGTCCGGCGCCATCCTGCAATACCTGGCCGAGAAATTCGACGACGCCTACCTGCCCACGCAACGCGCCGCGCGGGCCGAATGCCTGTCGTGGTTGTTCTGGCAGATGGGCAGCGCACCCTACCTGGGCGGCGGCTTCGGCCACTTCTACGCGTATGCACCGAGCAAGATGGAATACCCGATCAACCGTTTCGCGATGGAGGTCAAGCGCCAGCTCGACGTGCTCGACAAGCGCCTGGCGCGGTCCGAATACCTGGGCGGCGACCAGTACACGATCGCCGACATCGCGGTATGGCCCTGGTACGGCGCGCTGGCCAAGGGCCTGTTGTACAACGCCGGCGAATTCCTGCAGGTGCAGGAATACAAGAACGTGCAGCGCTGGACGGACGCGATCGCCGCGCGGCCGGCGGTCCAGCGCGGGCGCATGGTGAACCGGGCCTGGGGCGAGCCGTCGAGCCAGTTGCACGAACGGCACGACGCAAGCGACTTCGACACGAAGACCGCCGACAAGCTGGCGCCGGCGGCCTGACCCCTTCGCCGCCCGACGTGCGGAACCGGAATAGTCCCGCGCATGGCCGGTGACACGCCACGGAGCCCTCGATGACCCGCTACTGGCTGATGAAATCCGAACCCGAGGAGTGTTCGATCGACGACGCGATGGCCGCGCCGAAACGGACCGTGCCCTGGACCGGTGTGCGCAACTACCAGGCGCGCAACTTCATGCGCGACGACATGCAGGTCGGCGACGGCGTGTTGTTCTACCACTCGAGCTGCCCGCAGCCGGGTATTGCCGGCATCGCGCGCGTGGCATCGGGCGTGCGGCCCGATCCGACGCAGTTCGACCCGCGGTCGGACTACTACGATCCGAAGTCGAAAGCCGACGATCCACGCTGGTTGCTGGTCGACGTGCAGGCCATGCGCAAGACCCGCCTGCTCGGCCTTCCCGCATTGCGCGCCGACCCGGCTCTGGCCGACCTGATCCTGCTGCGACGGGGCAACCGACTGTCCATCACGCCGGTGGACAAGCCGCACTGGGACCACATCCTGCAATTGCTGGACTGAGAAGCCCCGCACGAATGGCCCACACCCGCGCCAGGCCGGCAGGCCCGCGGCTCCCACCTATTGCGGCTGGCCCGCCTCGGCCCGCAACCAGCGCACGAAGTCCAGCGCGTCGGCATTGTCCTGCGCCCTGCGCGCGGTATGGATGAAATAGCCGCGCGTGGAGGTGTTGCGGCTCGTGAACGGTGCAACCAGCCGGCCGTCGGCCAGGTATTCGTCGATCAGCGGCAGGCGGCCGATGGCCACGCCGTGTCCGGCCACGGCGGCGGCGACGATGTCGCCGTAGTGGCTGAACAGCAACATGTTCTGGCTGCGCATCTCGCCCAGGCCCATGATGCGCAGCCAGGGTGTCCAGTCGGCCGTAGGCAGATTGGCCTGGGGTATGTCCATCGCCAGCAGCGTGTGATGGGCCAGGTCGGCGGGCTCGGCCAGCGGCCGGCTCGGGTCGCGCCGTGGTAGCTGTGGTGCACAGACCGGGAACACCGTCTCCGCGAACAGCGGCTCTCCTTCGCCGTCGCTCATCTTGCAGAAACGCACCGCCACGTCGATGCGGCTGCGCTCGAGGTCCATCAGCTCGAAGGTGGCCGACACCCGCAGGTCCACCTGCGGATGATCGGCGCCAAAGCGCGCCAGCCGCGGAATCAGCCACAACGATGCGAAGCCCGGCGTCGTCGTCACGGCGACCTGGCGCGGCGTGCCGCTGGCGCGCACCGTGGCGGTGGCATCGACCAGACGCTGCAGGCAATCGGCAACGGCGCGTTGCATCACCTCGCCGGCCGGCGTCAGCACCAGGGCGCGGTGGCGCCGCTCGAACAGCGGCACGCCCAGGCCTTCCTCCATCTGCGCGATCTGGCGGCTGACGGCCGACTGGGTCAACGCCAGCTCGTCGGCCGCACGGGTGAAGCTCAGGAGACGCGAGGCCGCCTCGAAGCTGCGCAGCAGTTCGAGCCGTGGCATGTCCGCGCGCCGGGGCGGCGGCGCGGCCACGTCCGGCGGGACTCTTGCGACATTCACATTCTCGGGACGCATGCGATTCATTCCAAATCACCGTTTGAAAGGAGAGGGGCAGGCTTCTACAGTCATTCCCACGACGCACACCCAAGGAGCGCATGATGACACGATCCGACACCACGAGCATGCAGCTGGCCAAAACCATGATGATCCGCCTGGCCGACACCACCCGAGAAGTCCGCTGCGATGCGGGCAGCCTGTGGATCACCCTGGACGGCGATCCGCGCGACATCGTGCTCGAGCCGGGCCAGCACTTCCTGCGCGAGGGCAGCGCGGGCACCATCGTCTATGCGCTGGAGCCGTCGCGCCTGACCTTGCACCATGCCACGGCCGGTCGCTGTGCCAGCCCCGCGCAGCGGCTGGCGCTGCCGCCGCGGGCACTGGCAATGGAATGAACGGGAGTCCACCATGGAACCGACGACCGAATTCCGTTATCCGGTGCAGTGGATCGACCGCTGGACGCTGGCGCCTGGCCAGAGCGTCACAGTCCGGCCGGTTTTGCCGCAGGATGCCGCGCTGCAACATGATTTCTTCAGCCGCCAGATGGGCAAGCACTCGCGCTACCAGCGCTTCATGATCAGCATGCGGGAATTGCCGTGCAGCACGGTGCAGTACTTCACCCGCATCGACTACCACGACCATTTCGCGCTGATCGCCGAGACCTTCGACGACCAGGGCCACCGGCAGGTGGGCGACGCCCGCTTCGTGCGCGAATCCGGGCAACCGGCGTCGGCCGAGTTCGCATTGGCCGTGGCCGATGCCTGGCAGGGTCGCGGCGTCGGGCGCCGTCTGCTGCAGGCGCTGGCATCGGCCGCGCAGGTTCAGGGCGTGCGCATGTTGTTCGGCGACGTGTTGCGCGACAACCAGCCGATGCTCGGCCTGGCGCTCGCCAGCGGATTCGCCGTGCGACGCCATCCGGACGACGCGCGCTTGCTGCGCGTGAGCCGCGCACTGCAGCTGCCACTGCCGCTGCCGCCGGCCAACGACGCGACCTGGTCCGCGCCGCCGCTGCTGGAGATGGCCTGCGCGGTCTGAAACGCTTCGCGCCGCGAGCGGCACGACCTGCAACAAGGGCGGACCGCGGTTCTGCCAGAATGCCCGTTTGCGCCGCCCCCGGTGCGGCACGCGCACCGGCATCCATGACCGCATCCATTTCCGCTTCCCCGCCACCCGATGCCGCCGGCGGCGACATCGACGCCTGCGTCCACGCCAGCCTGGAGCTGCTGCGGCGCAACCTGAGCCCGCACGGCATCCTGGCCGCCAGCCGCACCGAGGCGGCGAAGGCACGGCGCTACACCCGCATCTTCGGCCGCGACGCTGCGATCTGCGTGCTGGCCATGAGCGGCAGCGGCGACGCACAGCTGGAACAGGCCGCCATCGACAGCCTGGACGCACTGGCGCGCGAGCAGGGGGACAACGGCCAGATCCCGAAATACGTCGACCCCGACGGGCGCGACGCCGACTTCTGGTACCTGGGCTGCATCGACGCCACCTTGTGGTGGCTGATCGGTGTCGACCATGCGCGGCGTTTCGGCACCGCGCCGGCCGATCGCTGGCAGGCGCAGGTCGAACACGCCGTCGAGTGGCTGCTGGCACAGGAGCATCAACACTTCCGGCTGCTGCAGCAGAACGAGGCGAGCGACTGGGCCGACATCATGCCGCGCTCCGGTTACGTGCTGTACACCAATGCCTTGTGGTTCGACGTCAAGCGACGCTTCGCCCTGCCCCATGCCGACGCGACGCAACACCATTTCAACCACCTGTTCAACCCGTTCCAGCGCGACCTGCCCGAGTACCACCGGGCCCGGCTGCTGCGTCATTACGCACGCCGGGGCCGACGCGATCCGGGCCTGTACCTGAGTTTCGTCAACCTCGCGTCGTCCGGCGACGAAGGCGACGTGTTCGGCAACGTGTTGTCCGTGTTGTGCGGCCTGGCGAACAAGACGCATGGACGGCGCATCATCGACACCATCGTTGCGGCGCATGCCCACGTACCGCACCCCGTGCGCGTGGTGCTGCACCCGCTGAACCGCCAGCACAAGCTGTGGCGACGCTACATGGAACGCCACCAGCAGAACCTGATGCACCAGTACCACAACGGCGGCATCTGGCCCTTCGTCGGCGGGTTCTGGGTCATGGCACTGGCGCAGTGCGGGCGCACCGCGCTGGCCTGGCAGCAGCTCGAGCAGCTGGCGCGCGTCAATGCAAGGGATGGCTGGCGCTTCACCGAATGGTTCCACGGCCGTACGCTCGCGCCCGGGGGCATGGCCGGCCAGAGCTGGAATGCGGCTACCTTCTTGCTGGCGCACCGCAGCCTGCAGTCAGGCCAGCGCTGCTGGTAAGGACCGAGCGCTAGGCCAGGGCCGCGTAGACCGCGTCGAGCAGTCGCGCGCGTCGCGGGTCGACGCCGTTGTCGAATCCCAGCATGCGGTTCGTCACGTAGGCGAATCCCAGACGGCGCGCCGGGTCGGCGAATGCCACCGAACCGCCCCAGCCGGTGTGTCCGAAGTGTCCGACGCCGACATGGGGGCCGAAGCCGATGGCGCCGATGCGGAAACCCGCGCCGAAGATGGTCGGCGCACCCGAACTGGCATCCACGCCATGGAACCGCTCGGCCACCGCGCGCGCCAACGCACGGCGACCGATCAGCTGATGACCGTCGACGATACCGTCCGCGGCCAGCGCGCCGTAGATCTTGGCCAGCGAACGGGCATCGCTGTGACCGTTGCCGGCCGGCATCTCGGCGGCGCGCCAGCCCCGTTCGTTGGGCGCGGTGGCGGAAAACTCGCGGTTGCGGTACGCATGCGGATAGGCACTGGCCGCGCCCTGGCGCACCCAGTCATAGGCCTCGTCGGACGCCGACAGCTGCGCCGCGCGATGGTCCTGCGACTCGGGCAGGCCGAAGAAGAACGACAAGGCCAGCGGCTCGCTGATCTCCTGCGCGACGAAACGGCCGATGCTGCGTCCGTCGACGCGGCGCACCAGTTCGCCCGCCAGGTAACCGTAGGTCTCGGGGTGGTAGACACAGGCACTGCCCGGCGGCCAATTGGGCTTCATCGCCTGCAGCACCTCGATCACCGGGTACCAGGCCTGGCGCTGCTCCTCGGGCACCGGCACCGGCAGGCCGTCGAGCCCGGCCTGGTGCGACATCACCTGGTCCACGGTGATGTCCTGCTTGCCGTTGGCGGCAAACTCCGGCCAATATTGCGCCACCGGCGCCGCATAGTCGAGCTTGCCGCGCTCGACCAGCATCGCCACCGCCAGCGCAACCACCCCCTTGCCCACCGACCAGACGTTGACCAGCGTGTCCTGCTGCCAGGGCACGCGGTCGGCCAGGTCGCGCGTGCCGCCCCACAGGTCGACCATCGGCTGGCCGTCCACCCAGGCGGCGACGGCACCACCATGCTCCAGGCCATCGGCCAGGTTCTGTTCGAATGCGTCGCGCACCGCCGCGAAGCGGGGGTCGGTGGTTCCTTCTGTCATGGACACGCTCCTCCTCTTGATTCATCGGTCGCCCGTCGCCAGCGGGGGCGGTGACACGCCCTGCATCCACTGCAACGACAAACGATGGAGCAACCATACCAGCCCCGCGGCCGCAATGCTCAAGCCCACGACCAGCGCGATCCAGAAACCCTGCGCCGCCATGGCCTCGACCGGACGCCACGGCAGCCAGGCCGGTGCCAGGCCGAGCACGCAACCCAGCGGCAGGCAAATGCCCCAGAACGCCGTCATGTGGATCACCATCGGCGGGCGAGTGACCTTGTAGGCGCGAATGGCGCAACTGGTCGAAACCTGGACCGCGTCCGGCAGCTGGAACAAGGCGGCGAACACCAGCAGATGGGCCGCCAGCGCGGCCACCGATGTGTCGCTGGTGTAGGCCGACGCGATCTGGTCGTTGAACACCGCGATCGTCAACGCGGAGACCAGGGCCACGCCGAACGCCAACCCCACACCATGCCAGGCACGGAATCGGGCCGCCACCGCGTCCTGGGCGCCCAGGGCCTGGCCGACGCGGGTCAACAAGGCAATACCCAGGCTCATCGGCACCATGAACACCAGCGCCGAGAAATTCAGCGCGATCTGGTGCGCCGCCACCTGCGTGGTGCCGTAACCGGCCACCAGCAAGGCGATCAGGCTGAAGGCACTCGACTCGGCAAAGTAGGTCACGCCGATCGGCAAGCCGATACGCAGCAGGTTGCGGATCTGCGGCCATTGCGGCGGCTCGTACGCCGCGAGCGGCTGCGCCTTGCGGTACACCGGCGAGCGCCGGATCCACCAGGTGATGGCGATCAGGTCGAACCACACGCACAGCAGCGTGGCCCATGCACAACCCACGCCGCCCAGGCGCGGGAAACCCCAGTTGCCGAACACCAGCGCATAGTTGATGACCACGTTGAGCGCCAGCGCCAACAAGGCGATGGCCATCATCGGCTTGGTCTCGCCCATGCTGGCGCTGTAGCCGTAGAGCACGCGATAGCAGCAGAACGCCGGCAACGCGAAGCTGATCACGAACACGAAGGTGCGCGCGACGTCGCGCACCTGTGGCTCGATGTCGAGATGGTTGAACAACTGCCCGGCCACGTTGGCCACCACCATCGCGATCAAGCCCAGCCCCAGCGCTTTCCACAAGGCCTGGCGCACGACGCCGGGGATTTCGTGGAAGGCACGCGCACCCACGTGTTGCGACACGATGGGGCTGACCGCCATCAGGATGCCCATCAGCGTGATGATGACCAGGTGCCAGATCGACACCCCCAGCGAGACGCCGGCGAGGTCCTGTGCCGAGGCGTGCCCGGCCATCGCCACGTCGACCACCCCCATTCCCATCGTGGCCAGCTGGCCGACCAGGATCGGCCAGGCGAGTTGCCACAAGGCGGCGGTTTCGGTTCTGACAGCGGGGGAATGGAGGCGGCGCACGGGTCGGAAATTCGTCGAATGCATTGACAGGGAGCCGGCATTGTCGCCGCACCGGCGTGGTGCACGCTTGGTCCTCTGGCGCGTCGCGCAAACCCTGGCGGGCGACCGCGCCACGATGGCCTGGCTGCACGCGCTGCGGCGCCTTGCGCGAGAATTCGACATCCCCCCGACTTGCCATCCCCATGCAGCTCCAACGCGCGACCTCGCTCCTGCTCAACCTGGGCCATGCGCTGGACCACATGTTCCTGCTGATCTTCGCCACCGCCGTGGCCAGCGTGGCGGACGACTTCGGTTTCGCGCACTGGGAAGACCTGATGCCCTACAGTGCCGGTGCCTTCCTGATGTTCGGCCTGGGCTCGGTGCCGGCCGGTCGGCTCGGCGACCTGTGGGGCCGGCGCTCCATGATGCTGGTGTTTTTCTTCGGCATGGGCGCCTCGGCGCTGTTGTGCGCGCTGGTGCAGAACGCCTGGCAGATGGCGGTCGCGCTGTCGGTGCTCGGCCTGTTCTCGGCCATCTACCATCCGGTGGGTATTCCCATGCTGCTGCAGCATGCGCACAAGCCAGGGCTGACGATCGGCATCAATGGGCTGGCCGGCAACATGGGCATTGCCTTTGCCGCCATCCTGACCGGCTTCATGGTCAAGTATCTCGGCTGGCGCGCGGCGTTCGTGTTCCCCGGCCTGTTGTCACTGGCCTGCGGCTGGCTGTTCTGGCGCATGGCGCCGCCGGAGACCGAATCGCCGGCGCGGCGCACGACGCGCGCCCGCATCGGCCTGGACAAGGCGCAGATGGCGCGCATGTTCATGGTCATGACCTTCGCCGCCATCACCAGCAGCCTGTTGTTCAATTTCACGACCAACGGCAACGGGCAGTTGCTGCGCGAACGCTTCATCGGCGTCGTCGAGGATCCAGCGCAACTGGGCGTGATGTTGTCCGCCGTCTACGCGATGGCCGCCTTCTCGCAGGTCATCATGGGCCGGCTGATCGACCGCTTCGCGATCAAGCGCCTGTACCTGGCCATCGTGCTGCTGCAGATCCCGATGTTCCTGCTCGCGGCCCAGGCCCAGGGCTGGTGGCTGTTCTGGCTGCAGGTCGGCTTCATGGTCACCATCTTCGGCGCGATCCCGTTCACCGACGCGATGGTGGTGCGTTACGTCGACGATGCCTACCGCTCGCGCGTGTCCGGCATGCGACTGGCGGTGTCGTTCGGCGTGGCGTCGCTGGCGGTATATTCGCTGGGGCCGACGGTGAAGTCCGCCGGCTTCGACAGCCTCCTGGTCGCGATGGCGGTGATCGCTTGTTGCTCGGCCTTCATCGTGAGCTGGCTGCCGCAGGAACCAGCGGCCCCCTCGCGGGTGGCAGGAGCCACCTGAACATCGAACCGTCCCGGCACGGGCATTCCCGTGCGCCGGCCCCCTGTCAACCCGTCCTACCTCAAGGAGTCCGATCCCATGCCCACCTACCACATCGAGATGATGGAAGGCCGTACCGTCGAGCAGAAAAAGAAGCTGGTGCAGGAGATCACCCGCATCACCGTCGAAGTACTGGGCGGCTCGCCCGAGTCGGTCGACATCCTGATCACCGACGTCAAGCGCGAGAACTGGGCCACCGGCGGGAAGTTGTGGTCTGAACCGCGCACCTGATCCGGTGCGCGCGGATCGCCGCGCACCGGACCCTCGCCTTGTGCGCCCGCGCCGCATCGTGCCTGGCCCGGCACGCCCGCCGGGGCTGCCGTCATGAGTCGCGCCAGCACCCTGCCCGAGTTGCGGGAACGATACGGCGCGCGTTATCGCTGGCTGCTGCTGCTGGCCGTCATGACCGGATCGGTCGCGGCCATCATGTCGTCGACCATCATCAACGTCGCGGTGCCCGACCTGAGCGCGCATTTCACGATCGGCCAGGAACGGGCGCAATGGGTGGCCTCCGGCTTCATGATGGCAATGACCGTATCCATGCTGACCACGCCCTGGATGCTGGGGCGTTTCGGCTACCGCCGCACCTACGCCGGCACCATGTGGCTGTTGCTGCTGGGCGGCGTGGCCGGCGGCTTTGCCAACAACTTCGAGCTGGTGCTGGCCGCCCGCGTGGCCGAGGGCCTGGCGGCCGGCGTGGTGCAGCCGATCCCGGCCATCGTCATCATGCGCGCGTTCGGTTCGCACGAGCAGGGGCGTGCCATGGGCATCTTCGGCACCGGCGTGGTGCTGGCGCCGGCGCTGGGCCCGAGCCTGGGCGGGGTGCTGGTCGACTGGTTCGGCTGGCGCTCGATCTTCTTCATGGTCGTGCCGTTCTGCCTGGTGTCGCTGTGGATGTCGGCGCGTTTCGTGCCGACTTCGGCACCGGGCGGCGCGACCGCCAGCGCCGGTGCGGCCCCGATGGACTGGCCGAGCCTGCTGATGGCCGGCGCCGGCACGATGTGCCTGCTCAACGCCCTGGTCCAGCTGCACCAGGGCGCGGGGGTCACGACATTCGTGCTGTTTGCCGCAGCCTTCGTCGTGATCGCCTGGTTCATCAGGCGCCAGCGCACCTTGAGCCAAGCCATGGCGCGCGGCGAACAAGGCTCGCCGCTGATGAACCAGGCCTTGTTTGCAGACCCCCGCTTCGCCATGGGCAGCGTCGTCGCCTTCATCTATGGCATGGCCTTGTTCGGCTCGACCTACCTGTTGCCGGTCTACCTGCAGCTGGGACTGCAACTGTCGGCGTCCTACGTGGGCGGCATCCTGCTGCCATCGGGCCTGGTGCTGGCGATGACGATCGGGCTGACCGGCCGACTGGCGGACAAGGTGTCGACCCATATCCTGGTGAGCCTGGGCCTGGCGTTGCTGGCATTGTCGTTCGCGCTGATCCTGGTGGTGACGCTGGGCACACCGATCTGGTACGTGGTCGCGTTCACGGTGCTGGGCCGCATCGGGCTGGGCTTCATCCTGCCCTCGCTGAACCTGGGCGCCATGCGCGGGCTGCGCCCGGACCTGATCGCGCAGGGCGCGAGCGCGATCAACTTCATGCGCATGCTCGGCGGGTCGGCCGGCGTCAGCCTGTGCGGCATCGTGCTGGAATGGCGCCTGGCCGCCCATGGCGACGATTTGTCGACCGTGGCCAGCAGCCCGGCCCGGCTGGCCGCATTCAACGAGTCGTTCCTGATGCTGACCGCCTTGTGCGTGCTGGCCATGCTGGCGGCCTGGCAGCTGCGGGCGCCGCCGCCGGACGCGGCGGCGCGACAAGGATCCGGGCAATAGTTCCGCGGCACGCAGGCCTGCGCCGCTAAACTGTCACAAGGCCGCGTCGGGCGAGTGTTCGCCCCAACGCCCTTCACTCGGATCCGCCATGTGCCAGTTATTGGGAATGAACAGCCGGCTTCCCGCCAGCCTGACCCTGAGTTTCACCGGGTTCGCCCGCCGTGGTGGTGCCACCGACCACCATGCCGATGGCTGGGGCATCGCCTTCTTCGAGAGCGAAGGCGAGAAGCCGGGGCGCGGTATCCGGCACTTCGTCGACAAGGAAAGCGCCGCCACCTCGCCGCTGGCGCACATGCTGCGCAGTTTCCCGATCAAGAGCCACAACGTGATCGCCCACGTGCGCAAGGCGACCGTGGGTTCGATCACGCTGGAGAACGCCCACCCGTTCGTGCGCGAGTTGTGGGGCCGCTACTGGGTATTCGCCCACAACGGCGACCTCAAGAACTATGCGCCCACACTGCACGGCCACTTCCGCCCGGTCGGCGACACCGACAGCGAACTGGCGTTCTGCTGGCTGATGCAGGAAATCGTCAAGTCGCATGCCGGCGTGCCCAGCGTGGCCGAGCTGAGCCTGACGTTGCAGGAACTGGTGCCGCAGATCGCCGCCCACGGCACCTTCAACTTCCTGCTCAGCAACGGGCAGGCCTTGTGGGCCCATGCCAGTACCAAATTGCACTACCTGGTGCGCCAGCATCCGTTCACCGAAGTGCATCTGCGCGACGACGACATCAAGATGGACCTGTCCGAGCACAACGGCCCGGAAGACCGCCTGGCCATCGTCGTGACCGAGCCGTTGACGACGAACGAGGCCTGGACCGCGCTCGAGCCGGGCCAGTTCATCACCTTCGTGCAGGGTTGCCCGCAGCCCAGCGCGACCGTGCCGCGGCTGGTGGGCGACTGCTGAACGACCGCCCCCTGCGCGTCAACCCGCCGCCAGCGCCGCCTCCAGCGCATCGACGAACATCGCCGGCACGTCGAAGCCGGCCTGGTCGTGGATCTCCTGGAAACAGGTCGGGCTGGTGACATTGATCTCGGTCACGTAGTCGCCGATCACATCCACACCCACCAGCAACAGGCCGCGCGCGGCCAGCACCGGCCCGAGCGCCTCGCCGATCTCGCGGTCGCGTTTCGACAGCGGCTGGGCCACGCCCTTGCCGCCCACCGCCAGGTTGCCGCGCACCTCGCTGCCCTGGGGAATACGCGCCAGCGAAAACGGCACCGGCTTGCCGCCGATCAGCAACACCCGCTTGTCGCCCTGCACGATCTCGGGCAGGTACTTCTGCACCATCAGCGACTGCGCGCCATCACGGTTGAGCGTCTCGATGATGGCGCCCAGGTTCATGCCGTCCTCGCGCACCCGGAAGATGCCGGTGCCGCCCATGCCGTCGAGCGGCTTGAGGATGACGTCGCGGTGTTCGGCGTGGAACTGGCGCACGTCCTGCGCATTGCGCGTGACCAGCGTGGGACCGATGAACTGCGCGAACTCGAGGATCGCGAGTTTCTCGGGATGGTCGCGCAGCGCCCGCGGCTTGTTGAACACCCGCGCGCCCTCGCGTTCGGCCTGCTCGAGCAGGTGCGTGGCATAGAAAAACTCGGTGTCGAACGGCGGATCCTTGCGCATGACGATGGCATCGAAGTCCCGCAGCGCGGCATGGCGCCGGTCCAGCCCGGTCGCGCCGGCATCGAACCAGTCCTGCGGGTCGCCGGTGAGCACGATGTCGCGCACCCCGGCTCGCACCGGCAGGCCCTGGCGCCAGGCGATGTCGGTGACCTCGCAGGCCGACAGCGCATGACCGCGCTTTTGCAATTCACGCATCATCGAGAAACTGGTGTCCTTGTAGATCTTGAAGGACTCGAGAGGGTCGGCGACGAACAGGATATGCATGGGATCAACAGCGGCAAGAATCAATGGAACACACAATACGCGCCCGCGTGGCGGACGGCTGCGGCGAGGCTGCTATTGTGCCGACTCGGCAAGACCCCGCGTGCCGCGCGCACTTGTCCGGGGCTGGGCCAGGGGCAAGGCTTCAGGCCTGGCGCCGGCGGAAGTCCTGCAGCAGCATCGCCAGGCCACCGGCGACCACGCCCCAGAACGCCGAGCCGATGCCGGCCAGCGTGATGCCGCTGAGCGTGACCAGGAAGGTGATCAGCGCCGCCTCGCGGTTGCGCTCGTCCTGCAGCGCGCCCGCCAGCGAACTGCCGATCGTGCCCAGCAAGGCCAGACCGGCGATCGCCGCCACCAGTTCCTTCGGGAGGGCGGTCAACACGCCGGTGACGGTGGCACCGAAGATGCCGATCAGCACGTACAACGCGCCGCAACTCACGGCGGCCGTATACCGCCTGGCCGGGTCCTCGTGCGCCTCGCGCCCCATGCAGATGGCCGCGGTGATCGCGCTGAGGTTCAGCGCAAAGGCGCCGAACGGTGCCAGCACCAGCGTGGTGATACCGGTGATCGAGATCACCCGCGACACCGGAATGCCGCCGGGGCCGCCATATCCGGCCGCCTGGATCGCCGCCACGCCAGGCAGGTTCTGCGAGGCCATCGTGACGATGAACAGCGGCACGGCCAGGCTGATCGCACCGGCCCAGCTGAAATGCGGCAGCACGAACTCCGGCACCGCAATGCCCGCGGCGATATCGGTTGCGACCAGCTGGCCCCGGGCCACGACAAAGGCCACGCCAGCCAGCAGGGTCAGCACCACCGCGTAACGCGGCGCGAGACGGCGCCCGAGCAGGTAGCTGGCCAGCATCAGCAACACCAGGACCAGCGCGCTTTGCGCCGCGACGAAGGCCTGCAGGCCGAACCGGGTCAACACGCCGGCGAGCAGCGCCGAGGCGATGGCCACCGGAATCCGTCGCATGACACGCTCGAACCAGCCGGTGACGCCGAACAAGGTGATCAGGGCGGCACACACGATGAAGGCGCCGACCGCATCGTGCATGGTGTAGGCGCCCGCCGCGCCGGCCGTGGCCAGCACCGCGGCGCCCGGGGTCGACCAGGCCACCATGACCGGCTGGCGCCAGGCCAGCGACGGCACCAGCGTGCACAAACCCGTGCCCAGGCCCAGGGCCCACATCCACGATGTGACCTGGGCTGGAGTGGCACCGAACGCCAGCGCGGCCTGGAACACGATCGCCACCGAACTGGTGAAGCCGACCAGCACGGCGACGAAACCCGCTGTGAACGCCGACAGGCTGAGGTCGCGGAGAAAACGCATGCCGCATTGTGACGCTGCGCGGGACGCCCCAAGCACGGGGCTTATCATCGATCGTTCCCCGTCCCGCCTGCCGCCGCCGCCGATGCCCGACCTTCAATACATCGCCTACACAAGTACCGCGTCACGCGCCATTGTCGAGGCCGACCTGCAGTATCTGCTGGCCGACGCACGGCACTTCAACGCCGGAGTCGACGTGACCGGCGTATTGCTGTTCAACGGCCTGGCTTTCTTCCAGTACCTGGAGGGAACGCCGCAAGCCTGCGCCGCGGTGATGGCACGCATCCGCTCCAGTTCGCTGCACGATTCGATCTACGAGTTGTGCCGCAATCCCATCGACACGCGGCAATTCAGCGACTGGCGCATGGGCTGTACGCTGGTCGACGATGACGCGCGCTGGCTTGCCCTGCACGATCCGTCCTTGTGGACGACGCGCGTCGAGAATCCGGCACCCTGCGAGGGCCTGACGCTGTTGACGGCGTTCTGGGAAGCGTCGATCGGCGTGCCGTGACAAGCGTTCAGATCTCGATCTTCGACCCCAGCTCGACCACCGCGTTGTTCGGCAGCCGCAGGAAGTCGGCGGCCGCGCCCGCGTTGCGGTGCATCTGCGCGAACAGCTTCTCGCGCCACTGCGCCATGCCGCTGCCGATGGTGGGCACGACCGTGTCGCGCGAGAGGAAATAACTCGTCGTCATCGGCTCCAGGTCGCAGCCGCGGCCGCGGATCAGCTGCAGCGCCTTGGGCAGGTCGGGGTCGTTCTTGAAGCCGTAGTGGATCAGCACCTGCCAGCAGTGGTGGCCCAGCGACTCGATCTCGATGCGCCGGTCCATGCCGATCCACGGCACCTCGTGCGTGCGCACCGTGACGAACAGGTTGTTCTCGTGCAGCACCTTGTTGTGCTTGAGGTTGTGCAGCATGGCGTTGGGCACGGTACCGGTGTCGGCGGTCAGGAACACCGCGGTTCCGGGCACGCGCGTCGGCGGCTCGACAAACACCGCTTGGAGAAAACTCTTGAGGTCGATCGCGTCGGCGCGCAAGGCCTCGTTGAGCAGGCGCCGGCCTTCCTTCCAGGTGATCATCAGCGTGAAGATGAGGCCGCCGATGAGCAGCGGGAACCAGCCGCCTTCGAACAGCTTCATCAGGTTGGAGGCGAAGAAGGCGAAGTCGACGAAGAAAAACACGCCGGTGGCGGCCAGGCACAGCGCCAGCGGGTAGTTCCACTTGTAGCGAATCACGTAGAACGTCAGGATGGTCGTGATCAGCATGTCGGTACAGACAGCGACCCCGTAGGCAGAAGCCAGGTTGCTCGACGAGCGGAACAACACCACCGCCAGCACGATGACGGCAAACAGGCCCCAGTTCACCAGCGGCATGTAGATCTGGCCGGTGTCGCGCACGCTGGTGTGCTGGATGTCCAGCCGCGGCAGGTAGCCCAGCTGTATCACCTGCTTGGTGACGCTGAAGGCTCCGGTGATCAGCGCCTGCGATGCGATCACGGTGGCCATCGTGGCCAGCGCCACGAGCGGAATCAGGGCCCACTCGGGCGCCATCAGATAGAACGGGTTCTGCACCGCCTCGGGATTGCGCAGCAGCAGCGCGCCCTGTCCGAAGTAGTTGAGCGTCAGCGCCGGCATCACGACCGAGAACCAGGCCAGCCGGATCGGCCGCTTGCCGAAATGGCCAAGGTCCGCGTACAAGGCCTCGGCACCGGTGACGCACAACACCACGGCCCCCAGGATGATGAAACTCACCAACGGGTTGTCCAGCACGAAACGCAGCGCATAGTGGGGACTGACCGCGCGCAGGATCTGCGGGTCGTGAGCGATATGGATCACGCCCAGGAAGGCAATCACGCCGAACCAGGCCAGCGTGATCGGCCCGAAAAACGCTCCGATACCGCCGGTACCGCGTTTTTGCACCGCGAACAACACGAACAGGATCAGCAGCGTCAACGGCACGACATAGGCCTTGAACTCCGGTGACAACACCTCGAGACCTTCGACCGCCGACAACACGGAGATCGCCGGCGTGATCACGCCGTCGCCATAGAACAGCGCCGTGCCGAAGATGCCGACCGTCAGCAGCACGCGCCGCAACCGGGGGCTGCCCTTGACCGCCTGCGACGCCAGCGCCAGCATGGCAACCAGCCCGCCTTCCCCGTTGTTGTCGGCCCGCAGCACGAGGGCCACGTACTTGACCGACACGATGGTGGTCAGCGTCCAGAAGAAGATCGACAGGATGCCGTAGATGTTTTCGACCGTGAACGGCACGTGCCCGGAGTTGAACACCTCCTTCATCGCATACAGCACGCTGGTGCCGATGTCGCCGTAGACCACGCCGATGGCGCCGAGCGTCAGGGCTGCAAGAGAGGATTTGGAAGCGGACACAGGGTCGCCCGACCCTGAACACGGGTCGGATCTGCTTGATGCGATGGTGGCGATTGTGCGCTCGCCAGACGGGCCCCGGGGCCGAGACGGCACTCCAAAATGCCGGTTTCAACTCAGGATGTTGCGGCGCAGCAACTTCCGCGGCCGTGGCCGCGTCAGTCGTAGACCTCGGCGTCCGGATCGGTGGCCTCGAGTTCGTAGCTGGCCGACAACATCGCCAAGCGGCCGATCACGCCATACATGTAGAAACGGTTCGGCGCGCTGGCTCCTGGGCGAACTCCCGGCTGGGGTAAGTGCGTACTCTCGGCGAACGCCAGTGGAACGTAGCTGGAGCCCGGCGCGTTGAGCGTTTCGTCACTGGCGCGGCCGGCATGCACGCGGTAGAAGCCGCCGACCACGTAGCGGTCGACCATGTAGACCACCGGCTCGGCCACGGCATCGTTCATGCGTTCGTTGGTCAACACGCCTTCCTGCACGATGACCTCCAGCGGCGCCGGCGTGCGCGACTTGCCGTCTGCCCGTACCCGAGCAAGGTCCTTCACGTCGCGCACCGTCATGACGCCGAAGCCGGTGCTGCTGTCGTCGGCCTTGACGACGACGAAGGGCTTCTCGTTGATGCCGTATTCCTTGTACTTGCGCCGGATCTTGGTCAGCAAGGCATCGACGTTGGTGTTGAGGCACTCCATGCCGGCGTCCGAGCCCAGGTCGACTTCGCCGCACTTGTTGAACATCGGGTTGATCAGCCAGGGATCGACCCCGAGCAACTTGCCGAAACGCTTGGAGACTTCCTCGTAGCTCTGAAAGTGCCGGCTCTTGCGTCGCGTGAACCAGCCCGCATGCAGGGGCGGCAGCAGATATTGCTCGTGGATGTCCTCCAGGATGCCGGGCACGCCGGCGCTCAGGTCGTTGTTGAGCAGGATGGTGCAGGGATCGAAGTTCTTCACGCCCAGCCGGCGCTTGCTGCGCACCACCGGCTCGAGCTTGACCTGCTCGCCATTGGGCAGGTCGATGGTCGTGACCTTGGAGATCTCCGGATTGATCGAGCCGATGCGAACATTCATGCCGGCCATGTGGAAGATGCGCTGCAACTGGGCCACGCCCGCCAGGTAGAAACTGTCCTTGGTCGGGTTCTCGGGCACGATCAGCAGGTTGCGCGCCTCGGGGCAGATCTTTTCGATGGCTGCCATCGCGGCCTGCACGGCCAGCGGCATCATCGCCGGCGTCAGGTTCTGCCAGCCGCTGGGGTACAGGTTGGTGTCCACCGGCGCGAGCTTGAAACCCGCGTTGCGGATGTCGACCGAGCTGTAGAACGGCGGCGTGTGCTCCATCCATTCGAGACGGAACCAGCGTTCGATCGCCGGCATGGAATCCAGCACGCGCTGCTCCAGTTCATTGATCGGGCCGGTCAGTGCGGTGACGAGATGAGGAACCATGGGTGCTGGAATAGATGTTCGGACGGACGCCGGAAATGCGACGGGATCATTCTAGGACGTGGGGGCAGCTCGCCAAGTTCCAAGAGTGGGCAAACGCTCCTGCGGCCATTTGGTTAAGATTGGCCTGACCACCCGACCAAAGAGAGACCTACTACCATGCTGTACCGCAATCTCGGCAAGAGCAATCTGCGCGTGTCCGCGCTGTGCCTGGGCACCATGATGTTCGGTGACCAGACCGCGCGCGACGAAGCCGAGCGCATCGTCGCGCATGCCCATGACGCGGGCGTGAATTTCATCGACACCGCCGACGTCTACACCACGGGCGCATCGGAGGAGATGACCGGTGCGCTGATCCGCGGCCGGCGCCACGACTGGATCCTGGCCACCAAGCTCGGCAACGCCATGTCGCAGCGCCCGAACGAGGCGCATTATTCGCGCAGCTGGATGATGCGCGAGGTCGAGGCCAGCCTGCGCCGGCTGCAGACCGACCATATCGACATCTACTACATGCACCGCGACTTTGCCGGCATGGACCTGGAAGAAGCCATCCGGGCCATGGGCGACATGGTGCGCAGCGGCAAGATCCGTTATTGGGGCGTATCGAACTTCCGCGGTTGGCGCATCACCGAAATGGTCCATATCGCCGCGCGCCTGGGCGTACCGCAGCCCGTGGTCTGCCAGCCTTACTACAACCTGCTCAACCGCATGCCGGAGGTCGAGATCCTGCCGGCCTGCCACCACCATGGCATCGGCGTGTCCTCCTACAGCCCGATCGCGCGCGGCGTGTTGACCGGCAAATATGCGCCGGGCGCGGCGCCCGACCCGACGACACGGGCCGGACGCGCCGACAAGCGCATGGTGGAGACCGAGTTCCGCCAGGAGTCGCTGGTCATCGCGCAGACGCTGGCCGCGCATGCCCAGGCGCGCGGCGTCACGCTGGCCCAGTTCGCGACCGCCTGGGTGCTGGCCAACGGCATGGTGAGCTCGGTCATCGCCGGGCCGCGCACGCTGGCGCAGTGGCAGGACTACCTGCCCGCCGTCGATTTCCGGCTCGATGCGCAGGACGAGGCCCTGGTCGACTCGCTGGTGCCGCAAGGTCACCCGTCCACGCCCGGCTTCACCGATCCGGCCTATCCCTTGACCGGCCGCCTCGTCTCCACCCGGGCGCAATGACAGTCGCCCCGCTGGTGTGAAGATCTTCTACGGCTGGCGCATGGCCGGCGCGGCCGGCATGCTGCAGTTCCTGCAGTCGGCCTTGCTGATGCAATCGTTCGGCGCCTACGTGGCCGTGTTGTCCGACGAGCGCGGCTGGAGCAAGACGGCGTTGTCTGGCGCCGCAGCGCTGCAATCGGTGGAAACGGCCATCCTCGGACCGGCACTGGGCTGGCTGCTGGACCGCTTCGGCCCACGCGCCATGCTGCAGATCGGCATGCTGGTGTTCGGCTGCGGCTTCCTGCTGCTGAGCCAGATCGAGACGCTGGCCGGGTTCTACATCAGTGCCGTGATGATGGCCGTGGGCATGAGCCTGGGGGGGTTCTTCCCGCTCACCGTGTCCTTGATCCAGTGGTTCGAACGTTACCGCGCACGCGCCCTGTCCGTGATGAGCATGGGCCTGGCCCTCGGCGGCGTGGCGGTACCGGTGGTCGCCTGGAGCATGGCGACCTACGGCTGGCGCGCCACCGCATTCGGCTCGGGCGTCATCCTGATCGTGCTGGGCCTGCCGCTGTCGCGCGTCATCCGCTGGCGGCCGCAGGACCAGGGCGATACCGTCGACGGCCTGCCGGAGGCACCGGCACAGACCGCCGGTTCCGTCGACAGCGCACCTGCGAGCCGGGCCGAATTCTCGGTCCGCCAGGCGCTGCGCACCCGCGCCTTCTGGCTGCTCGCGCTCGGCCATGGCTTCGCGCTGCTGGTGGTGACGGCGGTCAACGTGCATGCGATCACGCACATGAAGGAAGGCCTGGGTTATTCGGTGACCCAGGCCGCGTTCTTCATCATGATCCTGACGTTCGGCCAGGTGGGCGGCGTGGTGCTCAGCGCGACCATCGGCGACCGGTTCGAAAAACGTCTGCTGGCTGCATGCTGCATGCTCGGCCACATGGTCGGCCTGCTGCTGCTGACCTATGCCACGCATCCCGCCCAGGTCGCCGCGTTCGCGGTGCTGCACGGCATGGCATGGGGCCTGCGAGGCCCGCTGATGCAGTCGATCCGAGCCGACTATTTCGGGCGCAACGCGATCGGCATGATCCTGGGTCTGTCGGCCGTCATCATTGCGCTGGGCCAGATCGCCGGCCCGATGGTCGCCGGCATGCTGGCCGACCTGACCGGCAACTACCGTGCGGGTTTCACCGTGCTGGCGCTGACGGCCGGCTGCGGCTCGCTGCTGTTCGTGTTTGCGATCCGGCCGCGGCGGCCGCTGGCACACTGAGG
>CAXBDR010000008.1:0-40759 GCA_963974265.1 uncultured Rhodoferax sp. | reverse complement strand
TTCCCGGGCTGGCACCTGGTACTGGTGTTCACGCTGGGCACCATCCTGATGCGCAGCGCGGGCTGCTGCGTCAACGACGTGGCCGATCGGGAATTCGACAAACACGTCAAGCGCACGGCGCAGCGGCCGGTGACCCGTGGCGCCGTGTCGACGGCCGAGGCCTTGTGGCTGGGCGCGGCGCTGGCCCTGGTCGCCTTCGCGCTGGTGTTGACGACCAACCGGCTGACGGTGGCCCTGTCCTTCGCCGCCTTGCTGGTGACCATCATCTACCCGTATTCCAAGCGTTTCGTCTCGATGCCGCAGGCCGTGCTGGGGGTGGCCTTCAGCTTCGGTATTCCGATGGCTTTTGCCGCGGTACGGGGTTCGTCCGACGTCGACTGGGCTTCCCTGAGCGGCGCCGTGCCGCCGCTGGCCTGGCTGCTGTTGCTGGGCAACCTGTTCTGGGTGCTGGCCTACGACACCGAATACGCCATGGTCGACCGCGACGATGATCTGGGCATCGGCATCAAGACATCGGCGATCACACTGGGGCGTTACGACGTGGCGGCGGTGATGGCGTTTTATGCCATCCACCTCGTCCTGTGGACGGTGCTGGTGTGGCCGCTGGTGGGATCGCCCTGGTTCCTGCTGGGGGTGGCCGTGGCTGCCGCGCAGGCCGTCTGGCACGGCTGGTTGATTCGGGATCGGCAGCGTGAGCCGTGTTTCAAGGCGTTCCGCCTGAACCACTGGGTGGGGTTTGCGGTGTTTTGCGGGGTGGTGCTGGGTTATGGGCTCCGCTGACGCGCCACGCCCGACATCCGCGCTCGATGTCAGCCGCCTCCGAACTCCTGCCCCATCTCACGGGCACGATCCCGGGCGGCCAGCATGGCCTGCTGGAACAAGGGGCCTAACTGCGAGGCCTCCATCGACGTGATGGCCGCGTGCGTGGTGCCGCCCTTGGAGGTGACGCGCTGGCGCAGTACCTGGGGCGGTTCGTCGGAGCTGCGGGCCAGTTCCGACGCGCCGGCGAAGGTCGCCACGGCGAGTTGGTAGGCCTGCGACTGCGTCAGGCCCATCTTCCGACCGGCTTCGGACATGGCTTCGAGGAAGAAAAATACATAGGCCGGGCCGGAGCCGGACAGCGCGGTGACCGCGTCGAGCTTGTCCTCGGTGTCGACCCACAGCAGCTCGCCGGTGCTGCGCACGATGCGCTCGACACCCTGTTTCTGGCCTGCGTCGATGCCTGCGCGTGCATACAGGGCGGTGATGCCCTTGCCGATCAGTGCCGGCGTGTTGGGCATGGCCCGCACGACACGCTCGTTGCCGAGCCAGCGTGCGATGCTGGTGCTGGGAATGCCGGCGGCCACGCTCAGGTGCAGCGCCGCGCGGGTGTGGGACGCCGCCGGTTCGGCCGCGTCCTTGAAGGTCTGGGGCTTGACGGCCCACACGACGGTGGAGGCCTTGGCCAGGAACGGGCCGGGCGCCGCCTGTGCGACGATATTGAATTGCTGGCGCAGGCGGTCACGCGCCTCCTGCCAGGGTTCGACGACCAGGATGTTTTCGGGCCCGGCGGCGCCCTGTCGCAGCAGGCCCTGGATGATGGCGCTGGCCATGTTGCCGCCGCCGATGAATGCAATCTGTCCGTTCATGGTGTCCTTCGGGGTATCTGAGAATGCCGCCACCGGCAACACGTCGACAGTCTAGCCTTGGCGCCGGCTGTGACGATAATCGGCCCTCTTATGCCATACATACTTGCACTTGACCAAGGTACGACCAGTTCGCGCGCGATCCTGTTCGATCGGGCCGGGCAGGTGGTGGAGGTGGCCCAGCAGGAGTTCCGTCAGTTCTTTCCGCAGTCGGGATGGGTCGAGCACGATGCGGCCGAGATCTGGCGCACCCAGCTGGCGATGGCGCAGGACGTGCTGCGCAAGGCGTCGGTCAGCGCCGCCGAGATCGACGCGATCGGCATCACCAACCAGCGCGAGACCACGGTGTTGTGGGACCGCAAGACCGGCGAGCCGGTGGCCCATGCCATCGTCTGGCAGGACCGGCGCACGGCCGGGCACTGCGACGCGCTGCGGGCGCAAGGCCATCTCGGCACGATCCAGAAAAAGACCGGCCTGGTGCTGGATGCCTATTTTTCGGGCACCAAGCTGCGGTGGCTGCTCGACAACGTGCCGGGAGCCCGCGCCCGGGCCGACAAGGGCGAGCTGGCCTTTGGCACCATCGACAGCTGGCTGATCTGGAACCTGACCGGTGGCAAGCGCCATGTCACCGACGCCAGCAACGCGGCGCGTACGCTGCTGTTCAATATCCATACGCTGCGCTGGGATCCGCAGCTGCTGGCCCTGTTCGACATTCCGGAGTCGGTATTGCCGCAGGTGCTGCCGTGCAGCGGCGAGCTGGCCCGGACCGACGAGGCCTTGCTGGGACGGTCCATCGGCATCACCGGCTCGGCCGGCGATCAGCAGGCGGCCACGTTCGGCCAGGCCTGTTTTGCGCCGGGCATGGCCAAGAACACCTATGGCACGGGTTGCTTCATGTTGCTCAACACCGCACGGCACGCGGTTGCCAGTCGCCACAAGTTGTTGTCGACCGTGGCCTGGGTCGGGCCCGGCGAAGGGTTGCAGGCCGCGCACGCCTGTTATGCGCTCGAAGGCTCGGTGTTCGTGGCCGGGGCGGCCGTGCAGTGGCTGCGCGACGGCCTGGGCATCATCGACTCGGCCGAGGCCGTGCAGGCGCTGGCCGGCCAGGTGGCCGACACCGACGACCTGTACCTGGTGCCGGCCTTCGCCGGCCTGGGCACGCCGGACTGGGACGGTTACGCCCGCGGCGCCATGGTGGGCATCACCCGCGGCACCACGCGCGCCCACGTGGCGCGGGCGGCGCTGGAGTCGATCGCGCTGCAAAGCGCCGACGTGTTCGCCGCCATGGCTGCCGATTCCGGCATCGCGCTGCGCGAGTTGCGCGTCGATGGCGGCGCCAGCCGCAATGACCTGCTGATGCAGATGCAGGCCGACTTCCTCGGTGTTCCGGTCGTACGCCCGCGGGTGACCGAAACCACGGCGCTCGGGGCAGCCTACCTGGCGGGCCTGGCCACCGGCTTCTGGTCCGGTGCCGACGAGCTTTCCGACCAGTGGGCGATGGACCGGCGTTTCGAGCCCGCCATGGTTGATGCGGCGCGGGCCGACAAGCGCGCGCGCTGGCGCAAGGCGGTGGAACGGGCGAAGGGCTGGGTAGACCATTGAGCAGCAAGACCACCGCCGGCGCCGTGGCCACGACCGAGCGCCGGGACCTGGTGGCGCGCCTGAGGCAGGGCACCACCTACGACGTGGCCATCGTCGGGGGCGGTGCGACCGGCCTGGGCGTGGCGCTCGACGCGGCCTTGCGCGGTTTCTCCGTAGTGCTGGTCGAGTCGCACGACTTCGCCAAGGGCACGTCGTCCCGGGCCACCAAGCTGGTCCACGGCGGGGTGCGCTACCTGGCCCAGGGCAACATCGCGCTGGTGCGCGAGGCGCTGCGTGAGCGCACCACGCTGCTGAACAACGCGCCGCACCTGGCGCAGCCGCTGGCATTCGTCATGCCCTCATATAAGTGGTGGGAAACGCCGTTCTACGGCGCCGGCCTCACGGCCTACGACCTGCTGGCCGGCAAGGCGGCGCTCGGCCCCACCCGTTTCCTGAGCCGCAGCCGGGCGCAGGCCTTGTTGCCGAATGCCCGCGCCGACGGCCTGTGCGGCGGTGTCCAGTACTGGGACGGCCAGTTCAACGATGCCCGGCTGGCGCTGGCCTTGGCCCGCAGCGCCGCCGGGCAGGGCGCCTTGCTGGTCAACTACTGCCGCGCCGACGACCTGATCAGCGCGGCGGGCAAGGTCGTCGGGCTGCGCTGTACCGATGTCGAGTCTGGGCAGGCACTGGAACTGCGTGCGCGCTGCGTGATCAACGCCGCCGGCGTCTGGGTCGACGACTTGCGCCAGAAGGACGGCGACGCCCACCGCGGCGACGGCCGGCACCCGACCCGACCCATGGTGGCGCCGAGCCAGGGTGTGCACATGGTGGTTGACCGGGAGTTCCTGGCCGGGGACAACGCCTTGATGGTGCCCAAGACCGCCGACGGACGGGTGCTGTTTGCCGTCCCCTGGCTGGGCAAGGTGATCCTGGGCACGACGGACACCCCGCGCAGCGACCTGGCGCGCGAGCCCGAACCATTCGACGAGGAGGTGCAGTTCATCCTGTCGGAGGCGGCCCGGTATCTGGCCAAGGCGCCTACCCGCGCCGACGTGCGCAGCGTCTGGGTCGGGCTGCGGCCGCTGGTCAAGCCGCAGGACGACGACGGCGCCAGCACCAAGGGACTGAGCCGCGAGCACACGGTACTGGTCAGCCGCAGTGGCCTGGTCACGGTGACGGGCGGCAAGTGGACGACCTACCGGGCGATGGCCGAAGACGTGCTGCAGACCTGCTTCGACAAGGCCTTGTTGCCAGCCCGAAAGGGCGGCGCGACACGCCGTTTCAAGCTGGCGGGCGCTGCGGGGCAGACGCCGGCTTCGGCGACTTCGATCAGCCTGGCGCCGGGGCCACACAGTTATGGAGACGACCAGGCCCTAGTGCAGTCTCTGCCGGGCGCCCAGCACTGGCTCGCGCCGGGGCTCTCCGAGGCCATGGTCCGGTTTGCCGCCCGCTTCGAATACGCGCGCACCGTCGAGGACATGCTGGCCCGGCGATCCAGGATGCTGTTCCTCGACGCGCGCCAGGCCGCGGCGCTGGGTCCGCAGGTGGCGGACATCCTGCGCGAGGAGACCGGTTGCGACCCCCGGTTGGCCGATTTCCAGGACCTGGCGCAAAAATATTTGCTCGATTTGAACCGAGCGCGTTGACGCACCCAGCTTCGTGGTGCATAATCGCGGGCTTCGCTCTTCATCGAGCGGATAAGAATCTGCCCAATAGGAGGTGGTGCGAGTGGTTCGCGCCATCGACGACGGGCCCAAGACTGACCTGTAGCTGGCGGACGTCCTGTCCGGCGGAGTGCGGGGACAAGTTGGGAAACACATAAATGATCCAGACTGAATCTCGATTGGAAGTCGCCGACAACACCGGCGCCAAGTCCGTCCTGTGCATCAAGGTGCTTGGCGGCTCCAAGCGTCGTTACGCCAGCGTAGGCGATGTCATCAAGGTGAGCATCAAGGAAGCCGCTCCGCGTGGTCGCGTCAAGAAAGGCGAGATCTACAGCGCGGTGGTGGTGCGTACGGCCAAGGGCATCCGCCGTGGCGACGGCTCCCTGGTGAAATTCGACGGCAATGCCGCCGTGTTGCTCAATGCCAAGCTCGAGCCGATCGGCACGCGCATCTTCGGGCCGGTCACGCGCGAGTTGCGGACCGAGAAGTTCATGAAGATCGTGTCGCTGGCTCCCGAAGTACTGTAAGGACACAACAAGCCATGAACAAGATTCGCAAAGGCGACGAAGTCATCGTCATCGCGGGCCGCGACAAAGGCAAGCGCGGCAAGGTTTCGCTGCGCAAGGATGACTCCCATGTGTTGGTCGAAGGCATCAACCTGGTGAAGAAGCACACCAAGCCGAACCCCATGAAGGGTACGACCGGCGGGATCGTGGAGAAGGCCATGCCGATCCACCAGTCCAACATCGCAATTTTCAACGCTGCATCCGGCAAGGCTGACCGGGTCGGTATCAAGCTGCAGGCCGACGGCAAGCGCGTTCGCGTTTACAAGTCCAGCGGCGAAGAAATCAAGGTGGCATGAACATGGCGCGTCTGCAACAACACTATCGCGAAAAAGTCGCTCCGGAGTTGATGGCCAAGTTCGGCTACAAGTCCGTGATGCAGGTGCCCCGCCTGTCGAAGATCACGCTCAACATGGGCGTGAGCGAGGCGGTCGCCGACAAGAAGGTCATGGAGAACGCAGTCGCCGACCTGACCAAGATCGCCGGCCAGAAGCCGGTCGTGACCAAGTCGAAGAAGGCCATCGCCGGTTTCAAGATCCGCGAAGGCCAGGCCATCGGTTGCATGGTCACGCTGCGCGGCGTGCAGATGTTCGAGTTCCTGGATCGTTTCGTCACCGTGGCGCTGCCCCGGGTGCGCGACTTCCGCGGCATTTCGGGCCGCGCGTTCGACGGCCGTGGCAACTACAACATCGGCGTCAAAGAGCAGATCATTTTCCCTGAAATTGAGTATGACAAGGTCGATGCCTTGCGTGGTCTCAATATCAGCATCACCACGACGGCCAAGTCGGACGAAGAGTGCAAGGCACTGCTCGCGGGCTTCCGTTTTCCGTTCAAGAACTGAGGTGACCCTTGGCTAAGAAAGCTTTGATCGAGCGCGAGCTCAAGCGGGACAAACTGGTTGCCAAGTACGCGAAGAAACACGCGGAACTCAAGAGCATTGCCAGCGACGCGCAACGCAGTGACGACGAGCGCGCCGTGGCGCGCCTGGCGCTGCAGAAACTGCCGCGCAACGCAAACCCCACCCGTCAGCGTAACCGCTGTTCCATTACCGGACGCCCGCGCGGCACGTTCCAGCACTTCGGTCTGGCCCGCGCAAAGGTTCGTGAGATGGCCCTGGCCGGGGAGATCCCCGGCGTCGTCAAGGCCAGCTGGTAAGCGCGAGGAGACATAGACATGAGCATGAGTGATCCCATCGCGGACCTGTTGACACGCATCCGCAATGCGCAGATGGTGGCCAAGACGACCGTATCCGTTCCGTCTTCCAAGGTGAAAGTTGCCATCGCGCAGGTGCTGAAGGATGAAGGCTATATCGACGGCTTCACCGTGAAGACCGATGCCGGCAAGTCCGAGCTCGAAATCGCGTTGAAGTATTACGCCGGCCGGCCGGTCATCGAGCGCATCGAGCGCGTGAGCCGTCCTGGCCTGCGTGTGTATCGCGGCAAGGGCACGTTGCCCCAGGTCCAGAATGGTCTGGGCGTTGCCATTGTCACCACGCCCGCGGGCGTGATGACCGACCGCAAGGCTCGCGCCAGCGGTGTGGGCGGCGAAGTCCTGTGTTACGTCGCCTGATGGCGTGGCACTGAGGAGAAACTGAATATGTCCCGTATTGGAAAAATGCCGGTGCTGGTTCCTGCTGGCGTCGATGTCAGCATCAAGGCCGACCAGATCAGCGTCAAGGGTGCCGGTGGTGCTCTGCAGCTGGCCCAGAATGCATTGGTCAAGATCACCAGCGATGCTGGCAAGCTGACCTTCGTGCCGAGCAACGATTCGCGTGACGCGAATGCGATGTCGGGCACCATGCGCCAGCTGGTCAACAACATGGTTGTCGGTGTCAGCAAGGGTTTCGAGCGCAAGCTCAACCTGGTCGGCGTCGGTTACAAGGCCCAGGCGCAGGGCGCCAAGCTCAACCTGTCGGTCGGATATTCGCATCCGGTCAACATGGACATGCCAGCCGGTATCACCGTGGCAACGCCGACCCCGACCGAAGTCGTGATCAAGGGTGCAGACCGCCAGCGCGTCGGACAGATCGCTGCCGAGATTCGTGCCGTTCGTCCGCCCGAGCCCTACAAGGGCAAGGGCATCCGGTATTCGGACGAGAAGATCACGATCAAAGAAACCAAGAAGAAGTAAGGGGCAGCATGATGTTGACCAAGAAAGAACAGCGACTTCGCCGGGCCCGTCAGACCCGCATCCGTATCGCGACGCAGGGTGTGGCCCGCTTGATGGTGAATCGCACCAATCTGCACATCTACGCCAGCGTGATCTCCGGCGACGGCGCCAAGGTGCTTGCCTCTGCTTCCACCGTCGAGGCGGAAGTGCGCACGGCGCTTGGTGGCGCCGGCAAGGGTGCCACCGCTGCCGCGGCCCAGGTCATCGGCAAGCGCGTGGCCGAGAAAGCCAAGGCTGCCGGCGTCGAGAAGGTTGCCTTCGACCGTTCGGGTTTTGCCTATCATGGCCGCGTCAAGGCGCTGGCCGATGCCGCGCGTGAAGCCGGCTTGCAGTTCTAAGCAGATCGGAAAAAAACATGGCACGAGTACAAGCGAAAATGCAGGGCAAGGCCGAGGGGCCTGAGGACGGTCTGCGCGAGAAGATGATCGCGATCAACCGTGTGACCAAGGTGGTCAAGGGTGGTCGTATCCTGGGTTTTGCCGCGCTGACCGTCGTCGGCGACGGTGACGGCCGCGTCGGCATGGGCAAGGGCAAGTCCAAGGAAGTGCCCGCCGCCGTGCAGAAGGCGATGGAAGAAGCGCGCCGCAACATGATCAAGGTTTCGTTGAAAGACGGCACCCTGCAGCACAAGGTGACGGGTCACCATGGCGCCGCCAACGTGATCATGATGCCGGCTCCCAAGGGTACCGGCATCATCGCTGGCGGCCCGATGCGTGCGGTGTTCGAAGTGGTGGGTATCACCGACGTCGTGGCCAAGAGCCATGGCTCTTCGAACCCCTACAACATGGTTCGTGCGACGCTGGACGCCTTGTCGGTGTCCACCACGCCGGCGGAAGTTGCCGCCAAGCGTGGCAAGAGCGTCGAAGAACTGTTTGCCTGAGGGATGGATAGGTTATGACGACGCAACAACAAACCGTGAAGATCCAGCTGGTCCGCAGCCCGATCGGTTGCCAGGAGTCGCATCGTGCGACGGTCCGTGGCCTGGGCCTGCGCAAGGTGAACAGCATCAGCGAATTGAAAGATTCGCCTGAAGTGCGCGGGATGATCAACAAGATCAGCTACCTGGTCAAAGTATTGTGATTTTGATGGCCTGTGGCCGCTCCGGATTGCCGGATGCGCTGCAGCCAACTCACGAGGGATGATGATGGAACTCAATGGCATCAAGCCGGCTGACGGCGCCAAACACGCCAAACGCCGTGTCGGTCGTGGTATCGGCTCGGGTCTGGGCAAAACGGCAGGTCGTGGTCACAAGGGACAGAAGTCCCGTGCGGGCGGCTACCACAAGGTTGGTTTCGAGGGCGGCCAGATGCCGCTGCAGCGTCGCTTGCCCAAACGCGGTTTCAAATCGCAATTGCTCAAGTACAACGCCGAGATCACGCTGACCACGCTGGAAGTTCTGGGCGCGGCCGAGGTCGACATGCTCACGCTGAAAGCCGCCGGCCTGGTGCCGGAGATGGCCAAGGTCGTCAAGGTCATCAAGACCGGCGAGTTGACCAAGGCTGTCAAGCTCAATGGTGTCGGCGCGACCGCCGGTGCCAAGGCTGCCATCGAGGCGGCCGGCGGAAGCGTCGCCTGATCGCGGCGTCCAGGCAGGAATACAGGTAAACGCACGTGGCAACCAACGCGGCTCAACTGGCAAAGACCGGCAAGTTCGGCGACCTGCGTCGCCGGCTGATGTTCTTGCTGCTCGCCCTGGTCGTGTACCGGATCGGCGCGCACATTCCGGTGCCCGGCATCGACCCGGCGCAGTTGCAGCAGTTCTTCAAGGGCCAGGAAGGCGGCATCCTGGGCATGGCCAACCTGATGTCGGGTGGCGCGTTGTCGCGCTTCACGATCTTCGCGCTGGGCATCATGCCGTACATCTCGGCCTCGATCGTGATGCAGCTGCTCACCTATGTCGTTCCGACATTCGAGCAGCTCAAGAAAGAGGGCGAGGCGGGCCGCCGCAAGATCACGCAGTACACGCGTTATGGAACGCTGGGCCTGGCCCTGTTCCAGTCGCTGGGTATCGCCGTGGCGCTGGAGGCGTCGGCCGGCCTGGTGATTTCCCCGGGCATGGGTTTCCGCATCACCGCCGTCTGCACCTTGACCGCCGGCACGATGTTCCTGATGTGGCTGGGCGAGCAGATCACCGAGCGCGGGCTGGGCAACGGTATCTCGATCCTGATCTTCGCCGGCATCGCAGCCAATCTGCCGAGTGCGATGGGCGGCCTGCTGGAACTGGTGCGTACCGGTGCCATGAGCATCCTGGTGTCACTGTTCATCGTGTTGCTGGTCGTGCTGGTGACCTACTTCGTCGTGTTCGTCGAGCGCGGGCAGCGCAAGATCCTGGTGAACTACGCCAGGCGCCAGGTCGGAAACAAGGTCTATGGCGGCCAGTCGTCGCACCTGCCGCTCAAGCTGAACATGGCCGGTGTCATCCCGCCGATCTTCGCCTCGTCGATCATCCTGTTGCCGGCCACCGTCGTGGGCTGGTTCAGCACCGGTGAATCGATGCGCTGGCTCAAGGACATCGCCGCGTCGCTGACCCCGGGCCAGCCGATCTACGTGATGTTCTACGCCGCGGCGATCATTTTCTTCTGCTTCTTCTACACGGCGCTGGTGTTCAACAGCCGTGAGACCGCAGACAACCTGAAGAAGAGCGGCGCGTTCATTCCGGGTATTCGTCCGGGAGACCAGACCGCGAAATACGTCGACCGGATCTTGCTGCGACTGACCCTGGCGGGGGCGATCTACATCACCGCCGTGTGCCTGTTGCCCGAGTTCCTGATCCTGAAGTACAACGTTCCGTTCTATTTTGGTGGCACGTCGTTGCTGATCATCGTGATCGTGACCATGGACTTCATGTCCCAGGTCCAGAACTACATGATGTCGCAGCAGTATGAGTCGCTCTTGAAGAAGGCCAGTTTCAAATCTTCGTGAGGCCTGTGAGCGAGCGGTTTCGAGAATCAGTCAGGCCCGGATCGTTTTCCGGGTCCATCAGTAGTCAAAGTGGAAATGCCGGGTAGTCGCGACACGCGAGACAGGGCAGAGCGTTTTTAGGAGAACCAAATGAAAGTTTCGGCTTCGGTCAAGAAAATTTGCCGCAACTGCAAAATCATCCGGCGTAACGGCGTTGTGCGCGTGATCTGTACGGATCCGCGCCACAAGCAGCGCCAGGGCTGAGATTGCACGAGTTTTAGAGGACCAACATGGCACGTATCGCTGGTATCAATATTCCGCCGCATCAACACTCCGAGATTGGCCTGACGGCCATCTTCGGTATTGGTCGCACCCGCGCCCGCAAGATCTGTGAAGCTTGCGAAATCGCGTATTCCAAGAAGGTCAAGGACCTGACCGACGCCGATCTGGAGAAGATCCGCGAGGCGGTCGGCCAATTCATCATCGAAGGCGACCTGCGGCGCGAAACCACGATGAACATCAAGCGTTTGATGGACATCGGTTGCTACCGCGGTTTCCGCCATCGTCGCGGTCTGCCGATGCGTGGCCAGCGCACCCGCACCAATGCCCGTACCCGCAAGGGTCCGCGCAAGGCTGCGCAGTCACTGAAGAAATAAACGGGATTGAGAGACCACCATGGCAAAACCACAAAATAGCGCAGCATCGCAACGGGTCCGCAAGAAGGTTCGCAAGAACGTCGCGGACGGCGTCGCGCATGTGCACGCGTCGTTCAACAACACCATCATCACGATCACCGATCGTCAGGGCAATGCCTTGTCGTGGGCTTCGTCGGGTGGCCAGGGCTTCAAGGGTTCGCGCAAGTCGACCCCGTTCGCTGCCCAGGTCGCATCCGAAGTGGCTGGTCGTGCTGCCGTCGAACAAGGCATCAAGAACCTGGACGTCGAGATCAAGGGTCCCGGCCCGGGTCGCGAGTCCTCGGTGCGTGCCCTGGCCGCACTGGGTATCCGCATCAACATGATCTCCGACGTGACGCCGGTGCCGCATAACGGCTGCCGTCCGCAGAAACGTCGCCGGATCTGATTCCGGGGTCGTTGGATATTCGTATCCGGCACATCCATTCCACCAAGCCCACCGCCGTTGGCCATCGCTGACGGCTCCCGCGTTTTGGCGCGGCAGATGACATAAAGGAAGTTCAAGTGGCACGTTATCTCGGCCCCAAGGCCAAACTCTCCCGCCGTGAAGGCACCGACCTGTTCCTCAAGAGCGCCCGTCGCGCCATCGGGGACAAGGCCAAGTTCGACTCCAAGCCCGGCCAGCATGGCCGCACCTCCGGCGCTCGCACGTCCGACTACGGCCTGCAACTGCGCGAGAAGCAGAAGGTCAAGCGCATGTACGGCGTGCTCGAGCGCCAGTTCCGTCGTTATTTCGAGGAAGCCGATCGCCGTCGCGGCAACACGGGTGCCAACCTGCTGTTCCTGCTCGAGTCGCGCCTGGACAACGTGGTCTACCGCATGGGTTTCGGCTCCACGCGCGCCGAAGCGCGCCAGCTGGTCTCGCACAAGGCGATCACCGTCAATGGCCAGCCCGTGAACATTCCGTCGTACATGGTCAAGTCCGGTGACATCGTCGCCGTGCGTGACAAGTCCAAGAAGCAGAACCGGATTGTGGAAGCCCTGCAACTGGCGCAGCAAGTCGGCATGCCGGCATGGGTCGAGGTCAGCGTCGACAAGGCCGAGGGTATTTTCAAGAAGACCCCGGACCGGGATCAGTTTGCCGCCGACATCAACGAATCGCTGATCGTCGAGTTGTATTCGCGTTAATCACGCGCACAAGAAGAAACCGTTCCTGGTCCGCGGGGCACCGCGTTCCAGGTGCTTCACCAGCCTTACCGATGTAACGAGTCGGGGGTATTGAGAGGAAGTCTGCATGCAAACCAATCTGCTGAAACCCAAAGCCATCAATGTGGAACAAATGGGCGGCAACCGAGCCAAGGTGGCTCTGGAACCGTTCGAGCGTGGTTACGGCCACACCTTGGGTAATGCATTGCGCCGTGTCCTGCTGTCGTCCATGCCGGGCTACGCCGCCACCGAAGTCACCATCGCCGGTGTCCTGCACGAGTACTCGTCCATCGATGGCGTACAGGAAGATGTCGTCAACATCCTGCTGAACCTCAAGGGCGTCGTGTTCAAGCTGCACAACCGCGAAGAAGTGACGCTGAGCCTGCGCAAGGACGGTGACGGTGTCGTCACCGCCGCCGACATCCAGACGCCGCACGACGTCGAGGTGATCAACCCCGAACACGTCATCGCCAACCTGTCGCACGGCGGCAAGCTGGATATGCAGATCAAGGTCGAGAAAGGCCGTGGTTACGTGCCGGGCACGATGCGCCGCCAGGGCGACGAGCCCACCAAGTCGATCGGCCGCATCGTGCTGGACGCCTCGTTCTCGCCGGTCAAGCGCGTCAGCTACACCGTCGAAAGCGCCCGTGTCGAGCAGCGTACCGACCTGGACAAGCTGGTCGTCGAGATCGAGACCAACGGCGCGATTTCGGCCGAAGACGCCGTGCGTGCCTCAGCCAAGGTGCTGGTCGAGCAGCTGGCGGTGTTCGCGCAGCTCGAGGGCAGCGAACTGTCGACCGTGTTCGACGGCCCGGCCCCGCGTGGCAACACGCAGTTCGACCCGATCCTGCTGCGTCCGGTGGACGAGCTGGAACTGACGGTGCGTTCGGCCAACTGCCTGAAGGCCGAGAACATCTACTACATCGGTGACCTGATCCAGCGCACCGAGAACGAGTTGCTCAAGACCCCGAACCTGGGTCGCAAGTCGCTCAACGAAATCAAGGAAGTGCTCGCTTCCCGTGGTCTGACCTTGGGCATGAAGCTCGAGAGCTGGCCGCCGGCGGCACTGGAAAAGCGTTAAAGTCGCAGGCCCGCAAGGGCTTGTGATGTCCCTCGGCAGTACCTGATACGGCTAGCCATTCATAAAGAAGCGAAAAGGAAAATTCCATCATGCGTCACGGACACGGACTCCGCAAACTCAACCGCACCAGCTCGCACCGCCTGGCGATGCTGCAGAACATGATGAACTCGTTGATCGAACACGAGGCCATCAAGACGACCGTGCCCAAGGCCAAGGAACTGCGTCGCGTCATCGAGCCGATGATCACGCTGGCCAAGGTGGCTACGGTTGCCAACCGCCGCCTGGCATTCGACCGCCTGCGCAGCCGCGACAGCGTCGTGAAACTGTTCGACGTGCTGGGCCCGCGTTATGCCGCGCGTCCGGGCGGCTACACCCGCATTCTCAAGATGGGTTTCCGTGTGGGCGACAACGCACCCATGGCGTATGTCGAACTGGTCGACCGCCCCGAAATTGCAGATGAATTGGTCGAAGACACCGACAAGGCCGAATAAGCGGTTATACTCTTTAGCTTACCGCGCGATGGAGCAGCCTGGTAGCTCGTTGGGCTCATAACCCAAAGGTCGCAAGTTCAAATCTTGCTCGCGCAACCAGACACGCAACCTCGGTAGTTGCAGACAAAAAGCCCGCTGACCCCAGCGGGCTTTTTTCTTTCTTGTGTGCGTCTGCCATCCGTTCACCATGTCGCGAGAGGCGGGTCGGCATTGGATGAGTATGACTTCAACTCATGCCACCTCGGCATAAACATCGCGAGGATCGGCGTGGCGACTCGCCCGATACTCGCCGGATCATCATCGCGAAAATCGCAGGATCCACCCATGACCGATGGCGCAGCAACGACACCCCCGACCGCCGGCCGTCGGCGCGGCGGCCGTGGAACGGGGACCCCGCGGGCGGCCGTGTCGACGGTCAAGTACCGGCGGCTGAAACACCGCTTCCCTCCGATCCCGGTGGTCTCGGAAGACGAGCTCGAGGCGATCCATGATGCTTCATTGACCATCCTCGAAGAGATGGGCATGGACTTCATGCACCCGGGCGCGCGCGACATCCTGAAGAAGGCCGGCGCCGACGTGCGCGAGGGCTCCGAGCGGGTGCGTTTCGACCGCAACCTGATCCTGCAGGCGATCAAGAGCTGCCCGTCCGAATTCACGTTGCACGCGCGCAACCCCGAGCGCAATGTGCAGATCGGCGGCAAGAACCTGGTGTTCGCTCAGGTCGCCAGCCCGCCCAACTGCTCCGACCTGCAGGGCGGGCGCCGTGCCGGCAACCAGGTCGATTTCCGCAACATGGTGCGGCTGGCGCAGCGTTATGACATCGTGCATGCCAGCGGCGGTTACCCGGTCGAGCCGGTGGACCTGCATGCGTCGGTGCGGCACCTCGACTGCCTGTCCGACATCGCCAAGCTGACCGACAAGCCCTTTCACGCCTATTCGCTGGGCAAGGAGCGCAACCAGGACGGACTCGAGATCGCCCGCATCGCGCGCGGCATCTCGCGCGAGCAGATGGAGGCCGAACCCTCGTTGTTTTCCATCATCAACAGCTCGTCACCGTTGCGGCTGGACACGCCGATGCTGCAAGGCATCATCGAGATGTCGTCGCGCAACCAGATCATCATGCTCACGCCGTTCACGCTGGCCGGCGCGATGGCGCCGGTGACGATCGCCGGAGCCCTGGCGCAGCAGAACGCCGAGGCACTGGCCGGCATCGCGTTCACGCAGATGGTGCGGCCGGGCGCGCCGGTGGTGTACGGTGGCTTCACGTCCAACGTGGACATGAAGACCGGTGCGCCGGCCTTCGGCACGCCCGAATACATGAAGGCGGTGCTCGCCGGCGGGCAACTATGCCGCAAGTACGGCATCCCGTATCGCACCTCGAACGTCTGCGCCGCCAACACCGTGGATGCGCAGGCGGCCTACGAGTCGGTGTTCTCGCTCTGGGCCGTGATCCAGGCCGGCGGTAATTTCATCATGCATTCGGCCGGCTGGATGGAGGGCGGATTGACGGCATCGTTCGAGAAGTTCATCGTCGATGTCGACCTGTTGCAGATGGTGGCCGAATTCCTGACGCCGCTCGACGTCAGTCCGGCCGGCCTGGGCCTGGATGCGGTGCGCGAGGTGGGCCCCGGCGGCCACTACTTCGGCACCGCCCACACGCTGGAACGGTTCGAAAACGCCTTTTATTCACCCATCGTCTCCGACTGGCGCAACTTCGAGACCTGGCAGGAGGCGGGCAGCCCCACTGCGATCCAGAAGGCGAACGCGGTCTGGCAGAAGGAACTGGCGGCTTATGAGCGCCCGCCGATGGACGCGGCGATCGAAGAGGAACTCGATGCCTTTGTCGCGCGCCGCAAGCAAGAGGGTGGCGCGCCGACCGACTTTTAGGCGTTGCGGGATCAACACGGGCGCTTCGGCCCGGCACGGTAAGGAATCAACACAGTGAAAACAACAGCACAAGTCGTCGTGATCGGTGGTGGCGTCGTCGGATGCTCCGTCCTGTACCACCTGACCAAGAAGGGCTGGAAGGACGTGATGCTGCTCGAGCGCGACCAGCTCACGTCCGGTTCGACCTGGCACGCGGCAGGGGGCTTTCACACGCTCAACGGCGATCCGAACGTGGCGATGCTGCAGAGCTACACGGTGGGCCTGTACAAGGAACTGGAGGCCATCTCCGGCCAATCCTGCGGCATGCACCTGTCGGCCGGCATCATGCTGGCCGACACCCCCGAGCGGCTGGAGTTCCTCAAGACCACGGTGGCCAAGGGGCGTTACCTGGGCATGGCCACCGAGATCATCTCGGTTGCGGAAGCCAAGAAATATTTCCCGTTCATCGAAGAACAACACTTCATCGGCGCCTTGCTCGACCCCAATGAAGGCCACCTCGACCCGTCCGGCACGACCTACGCGTATGCCAAGGCGGCCCGCATGGGTGGCGCGACGATCGAGATCCAGACCAAGGTCGAGGCGCTGGAACAAAAGCCCGACGGCCATTGGCGCGTGATCACCAACAAGGGCGTGATCGAGTGCGAGCACGTCGTCAATGCCGGCGGCCTGTGGGCGCGCGAGGTGGGTCGCATGGTCGGCATCGAGTTGCCGGTGCTGGCGATGGAACACATGTATCTCGTGACCGACGAGATCCCGGAGGTCGTCGCCTTCAACCGGCAATCGGGCAAGGAGATCGGACACGTGATCGACTTCGGCGCCGAGTGTTACCTGCGCCAGGAAGGCAAGGGCATCGTGCTCGGTGCCTACGAGAAGGCCTGCGTGCCCTGGTCGCCGAAAGAGACGCCGTGGAGTTTTGGCCAGGAACTGCTGCAACCCGACCTCGACCGCATCGCGCCGTCGCTGGAGGTCGCGTTCCGCCACTTCCCCGCGCTCGAGAACGTGGGCATCAAGCGTGTCATCAACGGCCCGTTCACCTTCGCGCCCGACGGCAACCCGCTGGTCGGGCCGGTACGCGGGCGCACGAACTTCTGGTCGGCCTGCGGCGTCATGGCCGGCTTCAGCCAGGGCGGCGGCGTCGGCCTGGCATTGTCGAACTGGATGGTCGATGGCGACCCGGGCTTCGACATCTGGGGCATGGACGTGGCGCGTTTCGGCGACTGGGCCACGCGCACCTATACCAATGCCAAGGTACGCGAGAACTACGCGCGCCGCTTCAGCATCCGGTTCCCGAACGAGGAACTGCCCGCCGCCCGTCCGCTGCAGACCACGCCGCTGTACGACACCATGGTCGCCCAGGGTGCGGTCATGGGCGACTCCTGGGGCATGGAGACCCCGCTGTGGTTCGCGCCCGAAGGCACCGAGGCGAAGGACATCGTGTCGTTCCGCCGCTCCAACGACTTCGAGCCGATCAAGGCCGAGTGCCGTGCGGTGCGCGAGGCCGTGGGCGTGACCGAGATCGCGAACTTCGCCAAGTACGAGATCACGGGCGCCGGCGCCGAGGCCTGGCTGCTGCGCATGATGACGAACACCATGCCGAAGCAGGGGCGCATCATGCTCACGCCCATGCTCAATCCGCAAGGCAGGATCATCGGCGACTTCACGATCGCCAAGGCCGAAGAGGGCCGCTTCATGATGTGGGGCTCGAGCCAGGCACAGGTCTACCACATGCGCTGGTTCGAACAACACCTGCCCACGGACGGGTCGGTGCGCATCGAGGCACTGGGCATGAAACTGATCGGCCTGTCGATCGCCGGGCCGAAGGCGCGCGAGCTGCTGCAGCGCCTGACCGACGACGACGTGTCCAATGCGGCGTTCAAGTTCATGGACTACCGCGAGATGGAAGTTGCCACCGTGCGCGCCAGGGTCAACCGCGTCACCTATACCGGCGACCTGGGCTACGAGATCTGGGTCGCGCCCGAGTACCAGTACCGGCTCTACCAGAGCATCATGGCCGCCGGCGCCGACCTGGGCCTGAAGAACTTCGGCATGCGCGCCTTGTTGTGCCTGCGGCTGGAGAAACACTTCGGCACCTGGTTCCGCGAGTTCCGGCCGATCTACGGCCCGTTCGAGGCCGGGCTGGACCGTTTCGTCAAGCTCGACAAGCCCGACTTCATCGGCAAGGCCGCGGCACTGAAGGAGAAGCAGGAGGGGCCGAAACGCACCCGCGTGTGCATGGTCGTCGATGCCGTCGACACCGACGTGATGGGCGACGAGCCGATCTGGGTCGACGGCAAGGTCGTGGGCTGGGTCACGTCGGGCGGCTACGGCCACTGGGTCGATCAGTCGCTGGCGCAGGGGTATATTCCGAGCGAACTGGTCAAGCCGGACCTGCGGTTGGAGATCGAGATCCTCGGTGAACGTGTCGCCGCGCGGCTGCAGACGGAACCCCCGTTCGATCCACAAGCGCAACGCATGAGGATGTAGGCATCATGGCCCAGCGTTACTCCGCCTGGTCGCTGTTCAAGAACGCCCTGGGCGGCCACCAGGCGTGGGAACGCGCCTGGCGCGACCCGAAGCCGAAGAAGACCTACGACGCGGTCATCATCGGCGGCGGTGGCCATGGCCTGGCGACCGCGTATTACCTGGCGCGCAACCACGGCATGCGCAACATCGCGGTGCTCGAGAAGGGTTATATCGGCTCCGGCAACGTGGGGCGCAACACCACCATCGTGCGCTCGAACTACATGATGCGGGAGAACACGGCGTTCTACGAACATGCGATGTCCTTGTGGCGCGACCTGTCGCAGGACCTGAACTACAACGTGATGTTCTCCCCCCGCGGCTACCTGTTCGCGGCCTGTTCGCAGGCCGCGCTCGACGGCCTGGTGCGCCGCGCCAACACCATGCGCCTGAACGGCATCCGCGCCGAGATCCTGACCCGCGATGAGGTCCGCAAGGAAGCGCCGTATCTGGATTTCTCCTCGCAGGCGCGGTTCCCGATCTACGGCGGCATGTTGCAACCCGATGCCGGTACGGCTCGCCATGACGCGGTGGCGTGGGGGTATGCGCGCGCGGCCGACGGCCTGGGCGTGGACATCATCCAGAACTGCGAGGTGCTGGACTACCTGTGGTCGGGCGAACGCATCGTCGGCGTCAAGACGACCCGCGGCGACATCGGAGCCGGCAAGACGGCGGTCGCGGTGGCCGGCCATACGTCGGTGCTCGCGCAAAAGGCCGGGCTGCGGCTGCCGATCGAGAGCCACGTGCTGCAGGCCTTCGTCACCGAATCCATCAAGCCGGTCGTGCACCACGTGGTCGTGTGGTCGGCCACCTATTTCTACGTGTCGCAGTCCGACAAGGGCGGGCTGGTGTTCGGCGGCCACATTGACCGCTACAACAGTTATGCGCAGCGCGGCAACCTGCCCAGCATCGCCGAGACCATGCAGGGCCTGGCCAGCCTGATGCCGTTCGCCTCGCGGCTGCGCCTGCTGCGCCACTGGGGCGGCATCATGGACATGACACCCGACGGCAGCCCCATCATCACGACCACGCCGGTGCCCGGCCTGTATCTCAACGGGGGCTGGTGTTACGGTGGCTTCAAGGCCACGCCCGCATCGGGCTGGTGTTTTGCGCACACCATCGCCAACGACAAGCCGCACGACCTCAATGCCGGCTTCACGATGGACCGTTTCGCCAACGGGCGCTACATCGACGAAGCCGGTTACGGCCCCTACAACCACCTGCAATAAGCGGCCGCGACATGCTTCGAATCCACTGCCCGTATTGCGGCGAACGCGACCACGACGAGTTCAGCTATTTCGGCGATGCGAGCAAGACCTATCCGCCGCTGGGCGCCGAACACCACGACGCCTGGGTCGATGCGGTCTACCTGCGCGACAACCCCAAGGGCGAACACCTGGAGTTCTGGCAGCACACGCTGGCCTGCCGGCGCTGGCTGGTGGTGCGCCGCGACACCGTGAGCCACGACATCCTGGCCGTGATGCCAGCGCGCGAAAGGCCTGCGGCATGAGCGGGAGCGCCAACAACCCTGCGGGGATTTTCCGGCTACCCAGGGGCGGGCGGGTCGACCGCGCGCGCCCGGTGACCTTGTCCCACGACGGCCAGTTCCTGCCCGGCCTGGCCGGCGACAGCGTCGCGGCCACGCTGCTGGCGCATGGCCAGCATCTGGTGGCGCGTTCGTTCAAGTACCACCGCCCGCGTGGCATCCTGGCGGCCGGCATCGAGGAGCCCAACGCCTTGCTCACCGTGGGCAGTGGCGCGCGCCGCGAGCCGAACATCGCCGCCACCACGCTGGAGCTGCATGAGGGCTTGCAGACGCATACGCAGAACGCCTGGCCCTCGGTCGAATTCGACCTGATGGCGGTCAACGGCTGGTTGTCGCCGCTGTTCGTCGCCGGTTTCTATTACAAGACCTTCATGGGCCCGACCCGCAAGGCCTGGATGTTCTACGAACGTTTCATCCGCAAGGCCGCCGGCCTGGGCCAGGCGACGACACAGCCCGACCCGGATCGTTACGACTGGCACCATGGTTTCACCGACGTGCTGGTCATCGGCTCCGGCCCCGCCGGCCTGATCGCCGCGCTGGGCGCGGCGCGGGCGGGCCTGGACGTGGTGCTGGTCGAACAGGACTTCCTGGCCGGCGGCAGCCTGCTTGGCCACGCGGTCGACAGTGCGGCATCGCAATGGCTGGCCCGGACCTTGAGCGACCTGCAGGCCACCGGCCGGGTCCGGTGGCTGATCCGGTCCACGGCGTTCGGCCTGTACGACGGCAACACCGTCGGCATCGTCGAAAGGTGCGAGCCCGGCACCGCCGATGCCGCGCGCGGCAAGGCGCGCCAGCGGCTGCACATCATGCGCGCGGCGCGCATCGTCATGGCCTGCGGCGCGCTGGAGCGCCCGCTGGTGTTCGCCGGCAACGACCTGCCGGGCGTGATGCTCGCGGGCGCCGTCGGCACCTACGTCAATCGTTACGCGGTCCTGCCCGGGCGCAAGGCGGTGTTTGCGGTCAACAACGACGCGGCATACGGCGACGCGATTGCGCTGGCCCGCGCGGGAGCGTCGGTCTGTGTGGCCGACCTGCGGCCAAGTCCCGGCGAGGCCGTGTTGCAGCGTGCGCGCGACGCCGGTATCGACGTTCGACCGCTCACGGCCGTGGCGCGCGCCCAGGGTGGCTCGCGCGTGGGCAGCTGCACGCTGGTGCCCTATGACTTCGCCGCCCAGGCCCTTGCCGCTGGCAACGGCACGACCGTCGAGGTCGACCTGGTCGCGATGTCGGGTGGCTGGACGCCGAGCGTGCACCTGAGTTCGCATCGCGGCATCAAGCCGGTGTATCGGGCTGACGTTGCCGGTTTTGTTCCCGGCGGATTCGACCGATTCCATTTCGGCGCCGGCGCCATGGTCGGCGCCCAGGATCTGGCCGCCGCGCTGCGCAGCGGCTGGCAGGCGGCACAGCAGGCCTGCGAGGGCCTGGGCAAGACGATCGATGCAGCCGGGCCAGCCGCGGAACTGGAGGCGGACGATGCGTCGATGGCATTCGCCGCGGCGCCGCCGATCCTGTTGCCCAAAAACCGTGGCAAGGCCTTTGTCGACTTCCAGAACGACGTGACGGTCGACGACATCGACCTGGCGCATCGCGAAGGTTATCGGTCGGTCGAACATCTCAAGCGCTACACCACGCTGGGCATGGGCACCGACCAGGGCAAGACGTCCAACCTCAACGCCTTGTCCATCATGGCGGCGCGGCGCGAACTGGGCCTGGACGCCGTGGGTACCACGACCTTTCGCCCGCCGTTCACCCCGGTGACGATTGGCGCGCTGGCCGGGCGCAGCGTGCGCAGCCACCTGGCGGCCGTGCGGCGTACCGCGATGCACGACTGGCATGCGGCCAACGGCGGCGACATGATGGAGGCCGGCGCGTGGAAACGGCCCCTGTGGTACCACGGCCATGGCGCGACCCTGTCCGAAGCCTACAAGGCCGAGATGGCCTTCGTGCGCGAGCAGGTGGGTATCGCCGACGTGTCCACGCTGGGAAAGATCGACGTGCAGGGCCCGGACGCGGCCGAATTCCTGAACCGGGTCTACGTGAACGGCTTCGCGAAACTGCCGGTGGGCAAGGCGCGTTACGGCTTCATGCTGCGCGAGGACGGCATCGTGATGGACGATGGCACGACGAGTCGCATCGGCGAGACCACGTTCTTCATGACGACGACCACCGCGCAGGCAGCCAGGGTCATGAGCCACCTGGAGTTCCTGCTGCAGGTGGTGTGGCCGGACCTGCGCGTGACCGTGGCCTCGGTGTCCGACCAATGGGCGGCGATGAGCATGGCCGGACCCCAGGCGCGCGAGGTGCTCAAGGCGGCGTTCCCCGACGTGGATTGCAGCACCGAGGCGCTCGGCCACATGGGGGTGCTGGATACGCAGGGCAGCGGAGCGCTGGCGGGTGTCCCGCTGCGCATCATCCGGCTGACCTTCTCCGGTGAGCTGGCCTACGAGGTCTACACCCCGACCCACTTCGGCCGCCAGGTCTGGGACCACCTGCTGGAAGCGGGCGAGCCCTGGAAGCTGCGTCCGTACGGGCTTGAGGCGCTGGGTTCGCTGCGTATCGAGAAAGGCCATGTCGTCGGTTCCGAGATGGACGGCCGCACGACGCTGGACGACATGGGCATGGGCCGGATGGCCAGCACGATCAAGCCGTTCTGGGGCGGTGCGCTCAAAACCAGTGCCCACCTGGTGCGCGAGGACCGGCCGACGCTGGTGGGCCTGGAGGCGGTGAGTGCCGGCGAGCCGCCCAACAATGGCGCCATCCTGTTCTTCGCCGACGATGCGATCCAGGGCCATGGCCGCGGCCATGTCACGTCCACCACCTATTCGAAGGAGGTCGGCAAGTCGATTGCGCTCGGCCTGCTGCAAGGCGGCCTGCGCCATGTCGGCCAGGAGGTGATCGCCGCCTCGCCGGTGCACGGCCGGCAATACCGGCTCCGGGTCGTCGACCCGTGTTTCCTGGACAAGGATGGGGAGCGTTACCGTGTCTGACACCGCCGCGCGTGCCATGCCTGCCCATCGCAGTCCCTTCGAGGGGCACAAGCCGGGCCCGCGACCGGCGCCGGACGGGCAGGTCGGCGTCGTGTTGCGCGCGGCGACCCTGCCGGGGTTGCTGCAGATCCACACCTGGCAGTCGGGTATCGACGTACTGCGTCCGGCGCTGGCCGCGGCCCTGGACGTGGCGGACGTTCCGACGCGCACCGGCCAGGTTGTCGCCCTGGCGTCGGGCCTGTTGATGTGTTCCGGGCCTTGCGAGTACCTGTTGCTGCCGGCGCCGGACACGGATCCCGGCGCGGAGCTGCGACGCCACGTGACGGCCGACATCGGCGCAGTGACCGACCTCGGCCATGCGCGCTGTCGTATCCACATCGAAGGACCGCGCTGCCGCGATGCGATGTCCAAGCTGTTTGCGCTCGACCTGCGCGAAGCGGCCTGGCCGGTCGGCGAGCTGCGGCTGACCGGCCATCACCACGTGCCCTGCACCGCCATTCGGACGGGAGTGGATGCGTTCGACCTGCTGGTGTTCTCGACCTATGCCTTCGACCAGCTGGGCAGCCTGCTCGATGCGGCACTTGAGTACGGTGTGACGCTGGAGATCGCGTCCACGTAGTCGGGTCGGTCCGTCGGACGCCGGACAGGGCCGCGTGCGTGCAGCACATCCGCGAGGGCGTGCCCTGCACCGACGCGAATGGCATAGGCGCAGGGCAGCAGCATGTAGATGGTTTCCGGCGAGAGGCCTTCGACCAGCCCGGTCAGCCCCGCATAGATCAATGTCAGCACGCCCAGCACAGGGCTCGTCTGGATTGTGCATGCCCAGTGGCCATCCTGCTGCATTTCGCCAGGCGTTGCGCGGTCATCGCTGCCACGCCGTTGCCTGCGACCGGATCCCATCCGGCCTGCGCATTCCCGCAATCTTTCGCCCACCACCAGAAACGCAGGAAGGATGACCCGGATTTCGATGGGCCCGGCCACGGCTGATCCGGGCGAGCCCGCTGCAAGAGACGTCCAGGCCGACAGGAAACCCATGCCGACGAGCAACAGGGCGATCAACTTGTTGCAACTGATGGTTCTTCGACCCCATTCGACGGCGCCAGCCAGATTCCGGACGCCGCCCAACCAGCGCATGATGCCGGCGGCGACGGCAAGGCTGCCCGTGGTCATGGCGTCGCGGGTGTCGTAGCCGTCCAGGTACGACAGCACGGTGTGCAGAACCACCAATCCGGCCAGGACAACGGAGAACCGGATATTTCTCATGCATGATGGCCGGTTGGCGCGATACGGGGCGCTTGTCGACCGATACGCCGCCTGCCTCGACCGAGGCGACGCATCATGCGGTCATCGGAGCAGCTTCGACCTGCACCAGGCAGTCGTAGAACGTCGGCGCCCGCCCCAGGTCGGTCAGTTTCTGGCTCGTCAGCTCGTTGACGTTCTTGCCGTCCAGGCCCAGCTTGCGCCACCATACGCCCAGTCCGTTGACGACGCCGGGGCGGGCACGTTTGGACACGACCAACTTGCAGCGATAGTCGCCGCGCGGGTTGAACACGCGCACGACGGAGCCCGATTCCAGCCCGCGCGCGGCGGCGTCGTTGGCGTGCATCTCCAGGATGGGCTCACCCTCGATGTCGCGCAGGCTGGTCACGTTGACGAAGGTCGAGTTCAGGAAGTTGCGCGCCGGCGGCGAGATCATCGCCAGCGGGTAGTCGGGCATGGAGCCGGGCACTTCGTAGTTCGGCACATGGTCGGGCAGGCCGTCCTGCCCCATGTCGGCCAGGCGCTGGCTGAAGAACTCGCATTTGCCCGAGGCGCTGGGAAACCCCCCGTTGGCAAACGGGGCTTCGGGCAAGCCGAGCGACGCAAAGCCGCGCGCCAGCAGTTCTTCGAAGTCGACGGCGTCGCCATAGGCCGTGCGGCACAGGGATTCATCGTCCTGCCGGAAACACGGGTCGTCGAAACCCATGTGTTGCGCAAGTTCCCGGAAGATCTGCGTGTTGGGCTTCGCCTGCCCCAGCGGCGCGATCGCGGGCCGGTTCAGCACCGCGTCGGTATGGCCGTAGCTCAGGTGCACATCCCAGTGCTCGAGTTGCGTCGTCGCCGGCAGGATGTAGTCGGCATAGTCGGCGGTGTCGGTCTGGAAATGCTCGAGCACGACCGTGAACAGGTCTTCGCGCGCAAAACCCTGTGTCACCTTGCCGGAATCGGGCGCGACCGCGACCGGGTTGCTGTTGTAGACGATCACGGCCTCGATCGCCGGGCCGAAGTCGTCGGACGCCGGTTGCAGCAAGGCGTCGCCGATCTGCACCATGTTGATGGTGCGGGACGGGCCCTGGCGCAGGTCGGGGCGCTCGAGCGCCGCCCGTTGCACCGGGAACTGGCCGGAGCTGGACAACAACACGCCGCCGCAACGTTGCCGCCAGGCGCCGATCAGTGCCGGCAGGCTGACGATGGCACGCACGGCGTTGCCGCCGCCACGCACCCGCTGCACGCCGTAGTTGACGCGGATCGCGGCCGAGCCGCCATCGCCGCGGCTGGCGCCGTAGTCGCGGGCCAGCTGGCGCACCTGCTCGGCGTCGATGCCGCAGACCCGGGCGACGCGGTCCGGCGGCCATTGCAGGGCGCGTTCGCGCATCCGCTGCCAGTCCTGGGTGTAGCGCTGCAGGTAATCATGGTCGAGCCAGTCGTGCACGATGAGTTCGTGCATCAGGCCCAGCGCCAGCGCCGCATCGGTGCCGGGCAGCAGCGCGATGTGTTCATGGCACTTGTCGGCGGTTTCCGTGCGCCGCGGATCGATGCACACCAGCCGCGCGCCCTTGCGCTTGGCCTCCTGCGCATAACGCCAGAAGTGCAGGTTGCTGGCGATCGAATTGCTGCCCCAGATCAGGATCAGCCTGGCCTCGGCGAAATGCTCGACCCGCATGCCGACCTTGCCGCCCAGGGTGTGCACCAGCGCTTCGCCGCCGGCGTTGGAGCAGATGGTGCGGTCGAGCAGCGAGGCGCCCAGCCGGTTGAAGAATCGCGCCGACAGGCTGTCGCCCTGCACCAGGCCCATGGTGCCGGCGTAGCTGTAGGGCAGGATGGCCTGGGCGGCACCGGGCCCGCGCGCCGCAATCCGCCGCAGCCGATCGGCGATGTCGGCCAGCGCCGTGTCCCAGTCCACTGGCTCGAACTGCCCGGCGCCCTTGGGGCCGATACGCCGCAGGGGTGTCAGCACCCGCTGCGGGTGGTAGCTGCGCTCGGTGTATCGAGAGACCTTGGTGCACAACACCCCGTTGGTATGGTCGTGTTCGGGGTTGCCCTGAACCTTGATCGCGATGCCGTCCTGCACCGTCGTGATCAGCGCACAGGCATCGGGGCAGTCGTGCGGGCAGGCGCCCCGGATAGTGGTGGTGGTGACGGCATTCATGGTGTTCAAGCCTCGGTCGGCGCATGCGCGTGGCGGCAACTGCAACGGCTTCGGGCAGGGATTCTTTGCGGGCAGTAGACTTACGGCGGCGTCGCGGAACGCCATCTTAGATCAACACCCAACGGCCGGCACATGGATTCATGCGACAGCAACCTTCCTGTTCTGGCTCCCAGGAGAGCAGCTGCATGAAAGTCATCGATTCCATCCTCACACAATCCGCGGCGATAGCCGCGGTGCGTCGCGACATCCATGCGCATCCGGAACTGTGTTTCCAGGAGGTGCGCACGGCCGACGTGGTGGCTGCCAAGCTGACGGAGTGGGGCATTCCGATCGAGCGCGGCATGGGCACCACCGGTGTCGTGGGCATCGTCAAGAACGGCACCTCGTCGCGGGCCATCGGCCTGCGCGCCGACATGGATGCCCTGCCGATGCAGGAGTTCAACCAGTTCGACCATGCCAGCCAGCATGCCGGCAAGATGCACGCCTGCGGCCATGACGGCCACACCGCGATGTTGCTGGCCGCGGCGCAGCACCTGGCGAAGAACCGCAACTTCGACGGCACTGTCTACCTGATCTTCCAGCCGGCCGAGGAGGGTGGCGGCGGTGCGCGCGAGATGATCAAGGACGGCTTGTTCGAGAAGTTCGACGTGCAGGCCGTGTTCGGCATGCACAACTGGCCGGGTTACCAGGTCGGTCAGTTCGCGGTGAGTCCGGGGCCGGTGATGGCTTCGACCAACGAGTTCAAGATCCGCATCACCGGCAAGGGCGGGCACGCGGCGATGCCGCACAACGGCATCGACCCGGTGCCGGTGGCCTGCCAGATGGTGCAGGCGTTCCAGACCATCGTCAGCCGAAACATGAAACCGATCGATGCCGGCGTGATCTCGGTGACCATGATCCATGCCGGCGAGGCGAGCAACGTGATTCCGGATCACTGCGATATCCAGGGCACGGTGCGCACGTTCACGACCGAGGTGCTGGACATGATCGAGCGTCGCATGCGCGAGGTGGCCGAACATACCTGCGCCGCCTTCGGCACCCAGTGCGATTTCCGCTTCGTGCGCAACTATCCTGCGACGGTCAATGCCGCGGCGCAGGCCGAATTCGCGCGCACCGTGATGCAGGACATCGTCGGCGCCGACAACGTGCTGGCGCAGGAGCCGACCATGGGCGCCGAGGACTTCGCCTACATGCTGCAGGCCAGGCCCGGCGCATATTGCTTCATCGGCAACGGCGATGGCGGCCATCGCGAGGCGGGCCATGGCGGCGGCCCGTGCATGTTGCACAACCCGAGCTACGACTTCAACGACGACCTGATCCCGCTCGGAGCCACCTACTGGGTGCGACTGGTGGAGTCGTGGTTCGCGCAGGATGCGCAAGGAGCCGGCACATGATCGCACTCGACCAGGCTTTCTCCGGCAGTTACGCCCAGGCCCGCACGCGTTTCCTGGAAGGGGCTGCCAGGGCCGGCTTGCCGGTGAACTCGTACGAACATCCGCTCAAGGGCCGGGACGGCGAGGTGCTGGCCATGGACGTGGCCGTGGCTGGCGATCCGCAATCCGAGGCCATGTTGATCGTCTCCAGCGCCTGCCATGGCGTCGAGGGTTTCTGCGGCAGCGGCGTGCAGGTGGCCTCGCTGCATGACGACGCCTGGTTGTCGCAGGTGCGGGCGTCGGGCGTTGCCGTGATGTATGTGCACGGGCTCAACCCGCACGGCTTCTCGCATCGGCGCCGCGTCACACAGGAGAACGTCGACCTGAACCGCAATTTCAGCGACTACAGCCAGGCGCTGCCGGTCAACGAGGCGTATGCCGAACTGCATGCGCTGTTGCTGCCCGAGTGTTGGCCGCCGGACGATGCGAACCGCCAGGCAATCGCCGACTACGTGAAGCAGCACGGCATGCAGCGTTACCAGGCCGCGGTGACCCAGGGGCAATATGCGTTCGCCGATGGGCTGTTCTTCGGCGGCACCGCTCCGACCTGGAGCAATGGCACGCTGCGCCAGGTGTTGCGCCGCCATGCCCGTGCTGCGCGGCGGCTGGCCTGGATCGACCTGCACACCGGGCTCGGGCCCAGTGGCGTGGGCGAGCGCATCTTCGCCTGCAAGGACGATCCGATCGCGTTGCAGCGGGCACGCCAGTGGTGGGGCGGCGACGGTGCAACACCGATCACCTCGTTCTACGATGGCTCGTCGACCTCCGCCCGGTTGACCGGGTTGATGTGGAATGCCGCCTACGAGGAGTGTCCGCAGGCCGAATACACCGCGATCGCGATGGAGTACGGCACGGTGCCGATCGCGCAGGTCATCGACGCGTTGCGGGCCGACCACTGGCTGCACCAGCATCCGCAAGCCGACGCGGAGCTGGCCGGCCGCATCAAGCAGCAGATCCTGGACGCGTTTTATGTCGATACCGACGAATGGCGCGGCCAGATCCTGGCGCAGGCACGGGAAGCCCAGATCCAGGGCCTGGTCGGTCTGCGGGAAGCCGCACGGGACTGATGCGGCAACCGGGCGTCGACCGTCGCATGGACGGCGGCGCGCGGCCCGGCACCGCCTTCAGAGCAGCGCAGCCTGCGCGCGTTCCTGCGCCATGTGCAGCAGCCCGTCGAAGATCAGGTTGTCCACCAGTTCGAACGGGCTTGCCAGGCTGGGCGCCATCTTCCAGCCGGCGCCACCGGTCATGTAACAAACGGGATCGGCGCCGCAGTGCGTGCGCAGGTGCTGGACCATGCGTTCCATGGCGCCGGCAATCGCATAGGTGCCGCCACTGGTGAGTGCATCGCTGGTGTTGGTGGGGAACACGCGCACGTCGCCGGTGGGCACATGCAGCCCGGCCGTGCCCGATTCCAGTGCCCGCAGCATGATGCCGTGGCCGGGCAGGATCAGCCCGCCGAGGAACCGGCCCTGGGCGTCGATGGCTTCGATGGTCACCGCGGTGCCGACCATGGCCAGCACGATGGGCCGGGTCTCGCCCTGGGAGCGCATCCGGTGCCAGGCTCCGATCATTGCGACCCAGCGGTCAGCGCCGAGCCGGCTCGGGTGATCGTAGCCATTGCGCAGTCCGGCCTCGGCGTCCTTGGCGACCACCCATTGCGGCGTGACGTCCCACAGTTCGAGCTGCTCCTCCACGCGGCGCTTGACCGCCTCGCCGGCCACGACACATCCGAGCATGGTGGTCGGTTCGTCCAGTGCCGCCCACGCACCTTCCGACAAGGTGTCGACGTTGTCGAGGAATTCGGCGCCGTGGGCGATCAGCCGGGCGCCCGGACGGGGCGCCTCGTATTGCGCCCACTTGAGCCGGGTGTTGCCGATGTCGATGGCCAGGAAAGTCAATGGAAATGTCTCCGGGTTGCCGGGTTGCCGGGTTCATGGGGTTTCTGTCGTGTCGCTCCCGGCGGGATTCAGCGCGGGCGTCGACGCTTCACGTCGCTTGCATGGCCGGAGCCACGCCGGAGATGGGGCAGGCGGTCTCGTAGGCACGGGCCGCGCGCAGCACGCCCGCGTCGCCGAACATCGGCCCCACCAGTTGCAGGCCGATCGGCAGGCCTTCACGGGTGAAGCCACAGGGAATCGTGCAGGCCGGCTGCTGCGTCAGGTTGAACGGGTAGCTGAACGGCGTCCATCCCAGCATCGTCTCGGCCGTCATCGGGCGATGGCCGGCGGGCACGGCATCGAAGGCCGGCACCGCCGTGGCGGGAGTGACGAGCAGGTCGTAGGTCTGCATGAACTGGCGCATCGTCGAGCCGAGCGCGCCGCGGCGCAGGTTCAGCTGCTGGATCTGCAGCGCACTGAGGTGGCGGCCCAGTTCGGCCTGGGCGGCGAAGTCCGGGTCGCAGACGGATTGCTGCTGCGCCGTCAGGCCGTTCCAGACCGTCCAGGCGCCCAGGAACCACAGACCGGTCGTGATGTCCAGCGGATCGTCGAAACCCGGGTCGACCTGCTCGACGACGGCGCCGAGTTGCTCGAGCCGCTGCACTGCGGCGTGCACTGCCGTCGCCACCTGCGGATCGACGTTGCGGGCGTAGCCCAGGGTCGGCGAATAGGCGACGCGCATCCCGCGGATGCCGTCGTCCAGGCCCTCGGTGTAGTCGCTCAGATCGGGCGGCAGCGAAGTCCAGTCGCGCGCGTCCGGCTGCTTGAGGATGTTCATCGCGATGGCCGCATCGCGCACGTCCCGGGTCAGCGGGCCGAGGTGGGAGACGGTGCCGAACGGCGACAGCGGGTAGGCCGGAATGCGGCCGAAGCTGGGCTTGAGCCCGAAGTTGCCGCAGAACGAAGCGGGGATACGCACCGAGCCGGCGCCGTCGGTGCCGATGGCGATCGCACCCATGCCGGCGGCGGTGGCGGCCGCGGCACCGCCCGACGATCCGCCAGCGGTCTTGCCCAGGTCCCACGGGTTGCGCGTGATGCCCGAACGCGGCGAGTTGGTCTCGCCCTTGCAGCCGTATTCGGGCGTCGTCGTCTTGCCGAGGATCACGGCGCCGGATTCGCGCAGCCGCGCGGTGGCGGGGGCGTCCACGTCCCAGGGCTGGTCGATGTCCAGCGTATGGCTGCCACGCAACGTGGGCAGGCCACGCGTCAGGATCAGGTCCTTGATCGAGACCGGAACGCCATCGAGCGGGCCCAGTGGCCGGCCGGCGTGCCAGCGCTGGGTGCTGGCGTCGGCCGCCGCACGTGCGCCTTCGACGTCGACCCGCACGAAGGCGTTGATGCGCGCATCCTGGCGCTCGATCCGCTCCAGCACGGCGTCACAGGCTTCCCGGGGGGATGCGTGGCCTGCCCGGTACAGGCCGGTCAGCTCGGTGGCCGAACAGTCGGCCAGTCGGGTGTGTCGCGGCGTCATGGCGTGCGGCTCAGTTCTGGCGCCACGGCAAACCGTGTTTGCGCCAGCCGCCCAATTGGCCGCGGTGTGCGTCGGAATCCGGGTTGCCTTCGAAACCCTCCAGGATGTTGTAGGCCTCCAGGCCGAGTTCGGTCGCGCGTTTGGCGGCCGCGATCGAGCGCACGCCACTGCGGCACAGCAGCACCACCTTCTTGTCCTTGGGGACGGCGCCCAGCAGCGCCTGGTCGAACTGCGGATTCATGGCCATGCCCGGCCATTGTTTCCACGCGATCGGGACCGCGTCCGGGATGAAGCCGACCCATTCGCGTTCGGCGTCGGTGCGCACGTCGACGAGCACCGCGTCGCCGGATTGCCACCAGCGGCATGCCAGTTGCGGTGTCACGTCGCCGGCGTAGCCTTGCGCGGCCTTGACCGCCTGCTCCGGGGTCACCGCGCTGGCGGCCTGGCCTTCGGCGTCGTGGCGGATGCCGGAGGTCAGGTTGGCCGGGACGGCTTCGTCGATGCGTTTGGGGCGGGGCAGGTTCAGCGCGTCCATGATGGCGACGAACTCCGCCTGGGTCTTGCCGGCAACCCGGGCATTGCCGGTTTTCTCGGCGCCGATGCTCGAGTGGGTGCGGCCCTGGTAGTCGTGGGCCGGCCAGACCGTGGTGGAGTCAGGCAGCGCGAACAGCACCTCGGTGATGCTGTGGTACAGCGCCGCTGCGCTGCCGGACTGGAAGTCCGTGCGCCCGCAGCCGTTGATCAGCAAGGTGTCGCCGGTGAAGACATGCTCGCGCCAGACGTAGCTCATGCTGCCGGCCGTGTGGCCCGGCGTGTGCAGGGCGCGCAGGCTCTCCTGTCCGAAATGGATCTGGTCGCCATGCTCCAGCTGCACGGCCGCCGTGGTGATGCCGCAGCCCGCGGGCGCCGCCGTCCGGGCGCCGGCATGTTCGGCCAGCAGGCCGGCGCTGGTGATGTGATCGGCATGGGCGTGGGTTTCGATGGTCCACAGCAGCTTCAGGCCATATTGGCGCAGCGTGGCCAGGTCACGTTCGACCTGTTCGTCCACGGGGTCGATGATCACCGCCTCGCGGGTGTTCTCGTCGAACAGGACGTAGGTATAGGTGCTGGATGCGGTGTCGAAGAGCTGGATCGGTTGCATGTCGGGTCCTCACGGTCGGTCCGGGTCAGGGTATGCTCGGGCCTAGTTTAGGACTTTGGAGGCGACGCCGTGGACGAATACACGCAGGCTTTGCAAGGTGGCATCCTGGTCGGACTCGCCAGCTGGATCCTGCTGGCCGGTTTGGGTCGTTCCAGCAGTGTCAGCGCCATCACCGCAGGCGTGTTGACGACCCGCCGGCAGAATTCGCCGTGGCGCTGGGCCTTCCTGGCCGGTCTTGTTGGCGCAGGCGCCTTCTTTTCCTGGGTGCTGAACGTACCGCATGTCGAGATCCGGCATCCACTGGTGCTGGTGCCGGCCGGCTTCCTGGTCGGTTTCGGCGCCGTGATCGGTTCGGGCAGCGCGAGCGGCCATGCCGTCGTCGGCCTGGGTCGTCGTTCGCGCCGTTCACTGGCGGCCGTCATCGTCTTTGCGCTGGCCGCCGTCAGCACCGTGATGGTCACGACCCACATACCGCCGGCCGAATGGTGGGTCGAGTCGATCACCGAGGCCCTGATGCTGCTGTTCGGCAGATGACTCGCCTGCCTACCCCGGCTGCCATCAGCCCACACCATGATCCCGTCGTGACACCATGAACGCTCCCGCCACCACCCCTTCCGAACTTGCCAGATCGACCATGCGCAGGCGTGCGCTGGGGCGGATCTCCGCGCTGGTGGTGGCCTTCGTGGCCGGCAGCATCTTTGCCGCCGGATTGACGCTGTCCGGCATGACCCAGCCCGAGAAAGTGATCGCCTTCCTCGACATCAAGGAAATGTTCGTCGGGCCGTTCCCGGGCGGCTGGGACCCCGCATTGCTGTTTGTCGTTGTCGGCGCGCTGGCCGTGGCCTTGCTGGGGTTTGCGTTGACCCCGTATGCCAGTGTGCGGCCCTGGTTCATGGCCAGCTTCATGTTGTCCAGGCGGCGCGGCGTCGATGGCCGCCTGATTGCCGGTGCGCTGATCTTCGGCGTGGGCTGGGGCTTGAGCGGCTACAGCCCGGCCACGGCGCTGGCGTCGTTGTTGACGGGCCAGATCGACACGGTCATGTTCGTGCTGGCCATGCTGCCCGGCATGTGGCTGGCCGGCAAACTCTGACGGCCGGCCGCAGGCCGGTGCCGGTCATGGTATCGGATTGACGTTGACGTAAACGTCAATTACCATCTGCCAGTTGGCGCCGGCCCGGGTGCCGCTATGGAGCCCTCGATGACCGACCTGTCCGCCGACCACAAGGCCTTGGCCAACTACCGGCCCACGCACAAGGTGCGTTTCGTCACTGCGGCGAGCCTGTTCGATGGCCATGACGCGGCGATCAACATCATGCGCCGGATCCTGCAAGGCATGGGTGCCGAGGTGATCCACCTCGGGCACAACCGCAGCGTGGACGACGTCGTGACCGCCGCCTTGCAGGAGGACGTCCAGGGCATCGCGATCAGCTCCTACCAGGGTGGCCATGTGGAGTATTTCAAGTACATGGTCGACCTGCTGCGCCAGCGCGGCGGCGAACACATCCAGGTGTTCGGCGGCGGCGGCGGCGTCATCGTGCCGCCCGAGATCCGCGAACTGCACGACTATGGCGTGGCGCGCATCTTCAGCCCGGAAGACGGCCAGCGCATGGGTCTGGCCGGCATGATTGGCGAGATGGTGATGCGTTGCGACCAGGACCTGTCCGGTTACGCGCCCACCACGATAGCCGCCATCCAGGGCCATGGCCAGGACAGCTGGCGCGCACTGGCGCAACTGATCACGGCGCTCGAAAGCGACAAGGCCGACGCGGGCTTGCTCGACGCCATGCGCACGGCGGCGGGCCAGACCACGGTGCCCGTGCTCGGCATCACCGGCACCGGCGGCGCCGGCAAGTCGTCGTTGACCGACGAGTTGATCCGCCGGTTGCGGCTGGACCAGGACGACGCTCGGCGGGTGGCCGTGATCAGCATCGACCCGTCGCGCCGCAAGAGCGGCGGCGCCTTGCTGGGCGACCGGATCCGCATGAATGCGATCGGTCCCTGGGGCAAGAACGCCGAACAGCGGGTCTTCATGCGTTCGCTGGCCACGCGCGACTTCGGCTCCGAGATCAGCGCCTGCCTGCCGGACGTGATCGTGGCCTGCAAGTGCGCCGGCTTCGACCTGGTCATCGTCGAGACCTCGGGCATTGGCCAGGGAGACGCGGCCATCGTGCCGCATGTGGACGTGCCGCTGTACGTGATGACGCCCGAGTTCGGCGCCGCCAGCCAGCTCGAGAAGATCGACATGCTCGACTTCGCCGAGTTCGTCGCGATCAACAAGTTCGACCGCAAGGGTGCGCTGGACGCGCTGCGCGACGTGGCCAAGCAGGTGCAGCGCAATCGCGAGGCCTTCACGACGGCGCCGGACCAGATGCCGGTGTTCGGCACCATGGCCGCGCGTTTCAACGACGATGGCGTAACGGCGCTTTTCCAGGCCTTGTTGCCGCGCCTGCAGGCCCTGGGCCTGACCGTGGGTGAGAGCCGCCTGCCGAAGGTGGCGGTGCGCCACAGCACCAACCAGAGCCCGGTGGTGCCGGCTGCGCGCATCCGTTACCTGGCCGAGATCAGCGACACGGTGCGCGGCTACAAGGCGCGTGCCCGCGAGCAGGCGAAACTCGCGCGCGAGATCCAGCAGTTGCGCGCCTCGGGCGTGATGCTGCAGGAGGCCAATCCGACCAAGGTGCGAGCCTTCGCCGCAGTCAACGACCTGGCCGCGCAGCGCGAGGAGCGCCTGGGCAAGGCCGAACGCAAGCTGCTGGCGCAATGGCCGGAGATGGTCAAGGCCTATGGTGGCGACGAATACGTGGTCAAGATCCGTGACAAGGAGATCCGCACCGCACTGGTGACGAAGTCGCTCAGCGGCACGCCGGTGCGCAAGGTGTCACTGCCCAAGTACGAGGACCACGGCGAGATCCTGCAGTGGCTGATGCTCGACAACGTGCCGGGCAGCTACCCGTATACCGCCGGAACCTTCGCGTTCAAGCGCGAGGGCGAGGACCCGACCCGCATGTTCGCCGGCGAAGGCGACGCGTTCCGCACCAACCGGCGCTTCAAGCTGCTGTCCGAAGGCATGCCGGCCAAGCGCCTGTCGACCGCCTTCGATTCGGTTACCTTGTACGGCAACGACCCGGATCCGCGGCCGGACATCTACGGCAAGGTCGGCAACTCGGGCGTCTCCATCGCCACGCTCGACGACATGAAGGTGTTGTATGACGGCTTCAACCTGTGCAGCCCGAGCACGTCGGTCAGCATGACCATCAACGGGCCGGCGCCGAGCATCCTGGCCATGTTCATGAACACCGCGATCGACCAGAACATCGACAAGTTCACGCGCGAGAACGGGCGCGAGCCGACCGAGACCGAGACCGAGAAGATCCGCGAATGGGTACTCGAGAACGTGCGTGGCACGGTGCAGGCCGACATCCTGAAGGAAGACCAGGGCCAGAACACCTGCATCTTCTCGACCGAGTTCAGCCTCAAGGTGATGGGCGACATCGCGCAGTATTTCGTGCACAACCGGGTGCGCAATTTCTACAGCGTGTCGATCAGCGGTTATCACATCGCCGAGGCTGGCGCGAACCCGATCAGCCAGCTCGCGTTCACCCTGTCGAACGGATTCACCTTCGTGGAGGCCTACCTGGCGCGCGGCATGCACATCGACGACTTCGCGCCCAACCTGAGCTTCTTTTTCTCCAACGGCATGGATCCGGAATACACCGTCATGGGCCGGGTCGCGCGGCGGATCTGGGCGGTGGCGATGAAGGAGAAATACGGCGCCAACGAACGCAGCCAGAAGCTCAAGTACCACATCCAGACCAGCGGGCGCAGCCTGCACGCGCAGGAGATCCAGTTCAACGACATTCGCACCACGCTGCAGGCCTTGATCGCGATCTACGACAACTGCAATTCACTGCACACGAACGCCTTCGACGAGGCGATCACGACGCCGACCGAGGACAGCGTGCGCCGCGCGATGGCGATCCAGCTGATCATCAACCGGGAGTGGGGGCTGGCGAAGAACGAGAACCCGGGCCAGGGCGCCTTCATCATCGAGGAGCTGACCGAACTGGTCGAGGAAGCGGTGTTGTCGGAGTTCGAGCGAATCGCCGAGCGCGGCGGCGTGCTGGGCGCGATGGAGACCGGCTACCAGCGTGGCCGTATCCAGGACGAGTCCATGCATTACGAGATGCTCAAGCATACCGGCGAATTGCCCATCGTCGGCGTCAACACCTTCCGCAATCCGCATGGCGACGCGGTGCAGGACACGCTGGAGCTGGCGCGTTCGACCGACGCGGAAAAGCAGAATCAGCTCCAGCGGCTCGCCGACTTCCACCAGCGCCACGCACAGGAGGCGCCGGCCATGCTCGAGCGGCTGCAGCAGGCGGTGATCCACAACACCAACGTGTTCGAGGTGCTGATGGACGCGGTACGGGTCTGCTCGCTGGGGCAGATCACCGACGCCTTGTTCGCGGTGGGCGGGCAGTACCGGCGCAATATGTGAGCGCGGGCCTGCGCGCTCGCGCGGGCCCGGTCTTGTCGCAACGGAGGTTCAGGCGGCTTGCTTCGTGCCGGCGCGACGGCGCGCGGCGGCGCCGATCACGAGCAGGCCGGCGATCAGCATGGCGTATTCTGCCGGCTCGGGGATGGGGGCGGTAGCGGTCTGCACCGCCAGTGCGCCCAGCAATTCATGGGCCCGGGCCGACGGATGCAGTTCGTCGGAGAACGCCGCCGTGCTGCAGCCCGAAGACGTTGCATCGAAAAAGAAGTACTCGCCCGAGAAGAACCCAGGGTTGATGCAGGCCGACGTGGCGTTGGTGATGCCGAAGGCTGCGCCGCCATGATTTGTTGCGTCATCGATGACCTCGTTGAACAAGCCGTAGAAGTCCATGGTCCGGATGTCGAGGTCCACGCCATGGACCTGATTGAAGCCGGCCTCGAAGCTGCCGACCAGGCTCGACAACGCGCTGTTGAAACTGACCGTGACGTCCGACGAGGCTGCGACACGATTGAGCGTCGCGGCCTCCGGTGTCAATCCCAGGTCGGGCAGGTTGGAGATCAGGAAATGGCGCGCACCGGCGTTGGCCAGCAAGCCGAGCGCTCCGGCAACGTTCTGTGCGATCTGTGTCGCCTCGTCGGCGCGCGCCTGCACGCTGGCCGCATCCAGCGCGGAGTTGGCGCTGCGGATGTCGCGCAGGTCGTTGGCGCCGGCCATGATCACGTACAAGGCGTTCGGGTCCGCGGCCCTGGTGAGCTGGGGATTGCCGGTCAGGATCGAGGTCGAGTTGTCCCACGCGACCAGTTGCCCGGCCAGTCCGGTCGTCGGGCCGGCCGAGCCGCCCAGTCCGGTGCGGGCTCCGCCGTACGAATAGTTCTTGCCGCCCAGCGCGCCGATCGGGATCACGTTCGTGCCGTCGTAGAACCGGTTGCTCGGGGACGCGCTGGACGCAAAACCCAGGCCCACGGCCAGGTATTCGGTCCATGCCGGTCCGTTGGAGAACCGACCCGCCGCACCCGGGTAACTCGGAAACGGCGCCGGTCCGTAAAGGGTGGTCAACGACAACACGTTGCCGGTGTCCGACAGGCTGTCGCCGAAGATCACGAGGTCGCTGTAGGTGGTGGCGGGCAACGCGACGGCCGCATGGGTGTTTGCGGCAAACAGCCCCATGCCGACGATCGATGCCAGCAGGCCTTGGCGAATGGTGTTGATCATGGGCGGGTCTCCTGTGATGGCCGCAGCCCCCGCGGCTGTGACCATCTTGCAGGCATGCTCGCCCGCAGTCTGTGCGGGAATACCCTGATGCGTTATTCGGCTGGCCTGCCATCCATGGACGTGACCCGGACCTGTTCGACCAGCCGCGCCACGTCATCGGCCCGGCACAAGGTCGTTCCCGCATGCAGCAACGCCGCAGAACCGGCCGCCACGCCGTGGCGGAAAGCCGCGGGCAATGCCATGTCCTGCGCCAGCGCCCAGACCATGGCGGCCAGGAAGCTGTCGCCGGCGCCGGTCGTGCTTTTCACGTCTACCTGCAAGGCGTCGGCGCGCCAGGCGCCGTCGGCACTGAACAGCATGGCACCGCGTTCGCCCAGGCTCAGCGCCACCAGCTCGGCGCGTCCGTCCCGGATCAGCGATTCGGCGGCGACGCGCCATTGCGATTCGTCTTCGGGATGTGCGCCGGTCAGGTCCGACAACTCGCGCAGGCTGGGCTTGATCAGGAAGACACCGGCGGCCAACGCGGCTTCGAGCGGCGCGCCGGAACTGTCGAGCACCACACGGCTGCCACGCGCGCGCGCCAGCCGGGCCAGTTGCGCATAACTGTCGATGGCCAGGCCGGGAGGCAGGCTGCCGCTGAGCACCACGTAGCGCGGAGCCGGTTCGATGGCCGCCAGGAAGTCCACGCAAGCCTGCCATTCGGCAGCGCTGAGGTCGGGGCCGGGCAATACGAAACGGTATTCGCGACCGGTGCTGTTCTCGAGCACCGAAAAACTCTCGCGCGTCTCGTCGGCGATCGTCAGGCGGTGACTGGGCACCCGCTCTGCGTCGACGAGTTTCTGCAGCCGGTCTCCCACCACGCCCCCGGCGAGGTACAAGGCCAGGCAGTCGCCGCCCAGCCGCTGCACGACCCGGGCCACATTGATGCCGCCGCCGCCGGGAAACCGTTCGGCATGGCTGCAACGCAGCTTGTGGCTGGGCACCATCTGCTCGCAGGACGTGGCCACGTCGAGTGCGGGATTGAGCGTGATCGTCAGGATGTCGGTCATGCCCCCACTGTAGACCACGGTTGCGGCCACGCGGCGAGAATGCCGGCTGCGACAGCACGGGTTGGCGCGGCGGCGACGTGGTGCCGCCGCTGCGCCGACCCGCAAGAAGGGACGACACGACATGGCGGATTTCCTGTTGGTGCATGGTGCATGGCATGGCGCCTGGTGCTGGCGCGACGTGACCACGGCGCTGGTGCGCGCCGGCCACCGCGCGCACGCGGTCACGCTGACCGGCCTGGGCGAGCGTGCGCATCTGCTGCATGCGGGCATCGACCTGCAGACCCATGTGCAGGATGTGATCGCTGCGATCGACGCCGAGGAAATGCAGCAGGTCGTGCTGGTCGGCCACAGTTATGCCGGCATGCTGGTGACGGCGGTGACCGACCGCATGCCTGGGCGCATCGGTCACCTGGTCTATCTGGACGCGGTGGTGCCCAAGCCGGGTGAGTCGTGGAGCAGCACCCATGCGGCGGTCACGCGCAAGGCGCGGCTGGAGGCGGCGCAGGCGTCGCCGGTATTCGCCTTCCCGCCGCCCGACCCCGGCGTGTTCGGCCTCGACGGCGCCAGCCACGCCTGGGTGCGGCGGCGCCAGACCCCGCATCCCGGCCACACCTACGAGATGCCGCTGGACTTCGACGTGCAACGCGTGGCCGCCGTGCCGCGCACCTTCATCGACTGCACCACGCCGGCACTGGCCACGATCGATGCGATCCGCAACCGGGTCCGCACGCCCACGTTCTGGGACGGGGCCTGGTCCGCGGGCGGCGGCGCGCGGCTGGTCGTGATGCCCACCGGGCACGACCCGATGATCAGCGAACCGCAGGCCTTGGCGCAACATCTGCTGGCCTGCGCAGGTGTGCCAGGACCTTGATGCGGCGCTGGCGGCCGGTGCCCGCGCGGCCAGTTGTCCCGTCGCGCGACGGTGCCTCCAGGGAGCCGACGAACTTCGGTTACGCTAGGCACCCGGACGTCTGCGGCAAGCGACGCGCGAAGCGCAGGCGACCGGCATCGATGCAGGAACGTCCCTGGCGCCACGCCCCTGGCGCCGGCCTGCCGTACACGATTGACAGGAGACATGCATGAACGATTTATTTTCCCTGCACGGCCGCACCGCCCTGGTGACGGGTGGCTCGCGTGGCATCGGCCGCATGATCGCCGAAGGATTCCTGGCCCAGGGCGCGCGCGTCTACATTTCTTCGCGCAAGGCCGACGCCTGTGACAAGGCGGCCGCCGAGATGTGCAAGATCGGCCCATGCGTCTCGCTGCCGGCCGACGTGTCCAGCGTCGAAGCCGCCACGGCCATGGCGGCGGCATTTGCCGAACGCGAGGACCGGCTCGACATCCTGGTCAACAATGCCGGCGCCGCCTGGGGCGCCGAGTTCGACACCTTCCCCGAGAGCGGCTGGGACAAGGTCGTCAACCTGAACCTCAAGGCCCCGTTTTTCCTGACGCAGGCACTGGCCACGCAGCTGCGCACGGCGGCCAAGGTGCGTCCGGCCAAGGTCATCAACATCGCGTCCATCGACGGGGTGTCGGTCAACCCGCTGGAGACCTATTCCTACGCCGCGAGCAAGGCCGGGCTGATCCATCTGACGCGGCGCATGGCACTGCGCCTGATCCAGGACAACATCGTCGTGACCGCGATCGCGCCGGGCGCGTTCGCGTCCGACATGAACAAGGATGCACGCGACCATGCGGATGCGGTATCGGCCCATGTTCCGGCCGGCCGCATCGGCAGCGCCGAAGACATGGCGGG
>CAXBDR010000007.1:0-40929 GCA_963974265.1 uncultured Rhodoferax sp. | reverse complement strand
TAGTTCGGCGGCACGAAGTAGTTGGTGTAGATATGCGAGTCCACGCGCACGCCCGGCCCGCCGGGTGGATGCCACATGGTGATGCGCCCCGGCGACGGAACGAACTTGTACGGGTCCTCGGCGTTGACACGGCATTCGATGGCATGGCCGCGGATCTCGATCTGGCGCTGCGTGAAGGGCAGCTTTTCGCCGGCGGCCACCATGATCTGGGTCTTGACGATGTCCACGCCGGTGATCATCTCGGTCACCGGATGCTCCACCTGGACCCGGGTGTTCATCTCGATGAAATAGAACTCGCCGTTCTCGAACAGGAACTCGAAGGTTCCCGCGCCGCGGTAGCCGATCTTCTTGCAGGCGGCCACGCAGCGCTCGCCGATGCGCTCGATCAACTTGCGCGCAATGCCGGGAGCCGGCGCCTCTTCGATGACCTTCTGGTGGCGCCGTTGCATCGAGCAATCGCGCTCGCCCAGGTAGACGGCGTTCTTGTGCTTGTCGGCCAGCACCTGGATCTCGATGTGGCGCGGGTTCTGCAGGAATTTCTCCATGTAGACCGCAGGATTCCCGAACGCGGCGCCGGCCTCGGCCTTGGTCATCTGCACGGCATTGACCAGAGCAGCCTCGGTGTGCACGACGCGCATGCCGCGTCCGCCGCCGCCGCCGGCCGCCTTGATGATGACCGGATAACCGATGCTCTTGGCTATCCGCCGTACCTGTACCGAGTCGTCGGGCAACTCGCCCTCCGATCCGGGCACGCAGGGTACGCCCGCCTTGATCATGGCCTGCTTGGCCGATACCTTGTCGCCCATGATGCGGATCGACTCCGGCGTGGGCCCGATGAACTGGAATCCGCTTTTCTCGACCCGCTCTGCAAAACCGGCGTTCTCGCTGAGGAAGCCGTAGCCGGGATGGATGGCCTCGGCGTCGGTGACCTCCGCCGCCGAGATGATGGCGGGCATGTTGAGGTAACTCAGCGCCGACGGCGCCGGCCCGATGCACACGGCCTCGTCTGCCAGCTTGACGTATTTGGCGTTGCGGTCAGCTTCCGAGTACACCATCACCGCGGTGATGCCGAGTTCGCGGCTGGCGCGCTGGATGCGTAATGCGATTTCGCCTCGATTGGCTACCAGGATCTTCTTGAACATGGGTTGCGCCGACCGTGGTCAGGAAATTTCGAACAGCGGTTGCCCGTATTCGACGGCCTGGCCATTGGCGCACAGGATGTTGGTCACGGTACCGGTCTTGTCGGACTCGATTTCGTTGAGGATCTTCATGGCCTCGACGATGCACAAGGTTTCGCCTTCCTTGACAGTGCTGCCGACTTCGACGAAGGGCTTGGCACCGGGTGAGGCACTGCGGTAGAACGTGCCCACCATCGGGGACTTCACGACATGGTTTGCCGGCGCCTCGGGCACGGAGGCGGCTTCGGCCGCCACGGGCGCGACCTGGGCAGCGGCGGGCGGTGGAGCTGCCTGAAGGGTCTGGTAGTGCACCGGCGCGCCAGCAACACCGGCCTTGACGATACGCACCTTGCCTTCGGCTTCTGTGATTTCCAGTTCGGAAACGTTCGAATCCGATACCAGATCGATTAGTGTCTTGAGTTTTCTCAGATCCATGGTGTCTCCAACGACATGATGTGATGAGCCGCGAATTTACCTCAAATGCGGGGTAATTGCGGTCATCTTCGTTTAAATTTCGATTATTTCCGGCTTGCCGACTTGCGGGGCGCCAATCGGCGACGGGCCGGTCGCTCCGGCCAATGGTGTCGCGTGACCGGTATATCGCGTGGTGTGATGGCTACCGCAAGTCGCGCCATTCCTGCAGGTCTTGCGTGCTGACGCGACCTATTTTACGTTGGGCGACTTCGCCTGTTCCGTCGAACACCACGCTGAACGGCAGACCACCCCCTTGATTGCCCAGCGAGCGACTCAACTCGACGCCCGACATGCCCGCCAGGGCAATGGGAAACCGCACCGGCGTCTGGGTCAGGAAGCGCTTGACGGCAGCCCCTTGATCCACGGCCAAGCCCAGGATTTGCCAGCCGTTGGCGTTGTTTTCGGCGTAGAAGCGATCGAGCAGCGGCATTTCCTCGATACAGGGAGGGCACCAGGTGGCCCAGAAATTGAGCAGCAAGGGGCGACCGGCAAAGCCGCGCATGGACATGTTCTCTCCGCTGGGCGTGGGGAACTCCATGTCCCAGATGGCATGCGCGGGTGTGCCATCGCCATTGCGGGACTGCCACCATGACAGGCTTGCGCCCGCGGCCGCCGCCGTGCCCGCAACCGCAGCGAACAACCAGCGCCGCCGCGCGGCATCTGCCGCGGGCTGGAGGTGCTGGCCTGCGGGAAGGGGTTCGCGGTCTGGAGTCGTCATGGGCTGGGGCTGCGCATCAATTCTCGCAGCGCCGCCAGATCCCCCCGCGGCGTGCGGCCTTTGCCGTCGTGGCGCAAGGCGCCGCGCAGATCGTCGTGGTCGTAAACCAGCAGGTGGATCGACACCATGGTGTTCAACTCAGGACAGAAGTCCGCGATGCTCAGCGCTTCGACCGTGTCGCCGCGCATGCCGTGCACGGTACGCGGTTCGTATGCGACATGTGCGTCGATCAACGCGATTTCCGCCGATTTCGAGTCGTCGCAGAACAGTTCGAGCACGATGTCGGACTGGCGGGTCGCGCTACCGCGCCACACGGCCGAACCCAGGTGCGGGCGGAAAGGCTCCAGCCGCTCCATCCAGCGCGCCGCGAGTGATCGCAACGCGGCCAGTTCCTCCGGCTGGGTGTCGGCGCAGAAGATCGCGATGTGTTCGAACACCGCGTCCTCGAGCTCGTCATTGCCTGGCAAGGGAGTGCGGGCCGGCAGGCCCAACAGCCGCACGGCCTGCCGTTTGGCCGGCCCGTATTCGAGCCCGTCCTCCACCACCAGACGCGCCGCCGCGGCAGCAATCTCGGCTCTCAAGCCTTCGGCGCCATGTTCCATCGCGCGATTGTCCACGGATTCGGCGATGGCCCGCCATCATGGCGGCGCGGCCTTGCACGGGCCGGCGCCCATGGACCCTCACCTAAAATCCCGCGATGCATATCCATATCCTGGGCATCTGCGGAACCTTCATGGGGGGACTGGCCGCGCTGGCCCGCGAGCAGGGCCATACCGTCACCGGATGCGACACCGGCGTTTATCCACCCATGAGCGACCAGTTGCGCGCGCTGGGCATCGACCTGATCGAAGGTTACGGCGCCGACCAGCTCGACCTGCGGCCGGACCTGTTCGTCGTCGGCAACGTCGTCAGCCGGGCCGTGTTGCCCGATGGCTCGCCCCGATACCCGTTGATGGAGGCCATCCTCGACGCCGGGGCGCCCTATACCAGCGGCCCGCAGTGGCTGGCCGAACATGTGTTGCAGGGCCGCCATGTGCTGGCGGTCGCCGGCACCCATGGCAAGACCACGACCACCGCGATGCTGGCCTGGATCCTGGAGTGTGCCGGCCTGGCGCCGGGTTTTCTGATCGGCGGCGTGGCGATGAACTTTTCGGCGTCCGCGCGACTGGGGGGAGCGCCGCCGCCGTCGGCGCAGGCCCGCAAGCCGCTGTTCGTCATCGAGGCCGACGAATACGATACCGCGTTCTTCGACAAGCGCAGCAAGTTCGTGCATTACCGCCCGCGCACCGCGATCCTGAATAACCTGGAGTTCGACCACGCGGATATCTTCGACGACCTGGCCGACATCGAACGGCAGTTCCGTCACCTGGTGCGTATCGTGCCGGGGACCGGACCCCACGGCAGCGGACGCATCATCGTCAACGGCCTGGAGGAAAGCCTGGCCCGCGTGATGGCTGCGGGCTGCTGGAGCGAGCAGCGCAGTTTCGGGGCCACCGTCAGCGACTACACGGCGCAGGGCGAGCCGGACCGGTTCGAGGTGTTGCGCCATGGAACCCCGGTGGCGTCCGTGCGCTGGGGCCTGAGCGGCCGGCACAACCAGCTCAACGCACTGGCGGCGATCGCGGCGGCCGAACACGTGGGCGTGGACCCGGCCGTGGCGGCGCATGCCCTGGCCCGGTTCGAGAACGTGCGTCGGCGTATGGAAATGCGTGGCAGCGTACCGCTGGCGGGCATGCCGGCGTCGAGTGCGCCGGTCGTGGTCTACGACGACTTCGCCCACCATCCGACGGCAATCCACACCACGCTCGAGGGTTTGCGTGGCAAGGTCGGTCCGTCGGTACGTATCCTGGCCGTATTCGAACCCCGTACCAACACGATGAAGCTCGGTGCCATGAAGGCCCAGCTGCCCTGGGCGCTGACCGCGGCGGACCTGGCCTTCTGCCATGCCGGCGGACTGGGATGGGATGCGCGCGAGGTGCTCGCGCCCCTGGGCGACAAGGCCCGGGTGGCCGACGATATCGGCGCCGTGCTCGAGCAGGTGCTGGCCGAGGTGCGCCCCGGCGACCAGATCCTGTGCATGAGCAACGGCGGCTTCGGGGGCATCCACCAGAAATTGATGACGCGCCTGCAGCAGGGCGAGCCGGCGCGGCAACTCGCCTGCGCTGGCGCCGACTGAGTCCGGCGGCGCCAGTTGCGCAGACTCAGGCGGCGCGCTTGCGCCGTGCCGCCACGGCCTGGGACAAGCTGTCGAGCAGCTCGAGCGAGTGGTCCCAACCCAGGCAGGCATCGGTGATGCTCTTGCCGTAGTCGAGCTTGCTGGCATCGTCCTGGCCCGGTGTGAATTTCTGCGCTCCGGCGTGCAGATGGCTCTCGACCATCAGGCCGAACACGCTGGTCGAGCCTCCCGCCACCTGGGCCGCGACATTGCGCGCCACGTCGAGTTGTTTCTCGTGTTGCTTGCTGCTGTTCGCATGGCTGCAGTCGACCATCAGCGTGGCGGGCAGATGGGCCGCCGTCAAGGCCTTGCAGGCCGCCGCGACACTGTCGGCATCGTAGTTCGGCGCCTTGCCGCCGCGCAGGATCACGTGGCAGTTCTGGTTGCCGTTGGTCTGCACGATGGCGACCTGTCCGTTCTTGTGCACCGACAGGAAGTGGTGGCCGCCGGCCGCCGCCTGGATCGCGTCGGTGGCGATCTTGATGTTGCCGTCGGTGCCGTTCTTGAAGCCGATCGGCGCCGACAGGCCGGACGCCAGCTCGCGGTGCACCTGGCTTTCGGTGGTGCGTGCGCCGATGGCGCCCCAGGCGATCAGGTCGCCCAGATACTGCGGGGAGATCACGTCCAGGAATTCGCTGGCGGCCGGCAGGCCCAGTCGGTTGATCTCGATCAGCAGCTGGCGCGCGATGCGCAGGCCTTCGTCGATGCGGAAGGTCTCGTCCAGGTAAGGATCGTTGATCAGGCCCTTCCAGCCCACGGTGGTGCGGGGCTTCTCGAAATACACCCGCATCACGATCTCCAGCGTGTCGCGGTATTTCTCGCGCTGCTTCACCAGCTTGCGTGCATATTCCTGCGCCGCGACCGGGTCATGGATCGAACACGGCCCGATCACCACCAGCAGGCGGTCGTCCTGCCCGGCCATGATGGCCTGGATGTTGCGCCGGGTCGAGGCGATCAGCTGTTCCACGGGGGTTCCGCCGATAGGGAAGAAACGGATGAGGTGATCGGGCGGGGGCAACACGTTGATGGCCTTGATGCGTTCGTCGTCGGTCTGGCTCGTGCGGTCGCTGTGGGGGTCGCGGCTGCGGTCGGGCCCGCTGTGGGTGGAGGCGGGGCCGGATTGCCAGGAAGAGGTCTGCTGCGTCATGGTGCGTGGTCCTGAGTTGAAAAAAATTGGGGGCCAACAACAAAAAAACCGCCGGGGTTGCCGGCGGTTTCGAGGGGGTAGGGTTGTCAGTGGGTCGACACGACTACGTCTCTCTTGCGCCGGCGGCGTAGGAGAACCAGAAGAAGCCAAAGAAAAATCGTGTCATCGACATGGGCCGGACTTTAGCACGAAAAAAAACGACGATTCCAGCCCGGATCTCAGGCGGTTCCGCCGACCGTCAGGCCGTCGATGCGCAATGTCGGCTGGCCCACGCCCACCGGCACGCTCTGGCCTTCCTTGCCGCAGGTGCCCACGCCGCTGTCGAGCGCCATGTCGTTGCCGATCATCGAGACCCGGGTCAACGCGTCCGGCCCGTTGCCGACGATGGTCGCCCCCTTGACCGGAAACTTGATCTTGCCTTTCTCGACCCAGAACGCCTGGCTGGCCGAGAACACGAACTTGCCCGACGTGATGTCGACCTGGCCGCCGCCGAAATTGGTCGCGTACAAGCCGCGCTCGATGCTGGCGATGATCTCCTGCGGTTCGCGGTCGCCGCCGAGCATGTAGGTGTTGGTCATGCGCGGCATCGGCACGTGGGCATAACTCTCGCGCCGGCCGTTGCCGGTGGCCGATACGCCCATCAGCCGCGCATTCATCGCGTCCTGGATATAGGCCTTGAGCACGCCGTCTTCGATCAGTACGTTGCGCTGGCTGGCATTGCCTTCGTCGTCGACGTTGAGCGAGCCGCGCCGGTCGGCGATCGTGCCGTCGTCGAGCACGGTGACACCCTTGGCCGCGACCCGCTGGCCGATGCGCCCGCTGAAGGCGCTCGAGCCCTTGCGGTTGAAGTCGCCCTCCAGGCCGTGGCCGATCGCCTCGTGCAGCAGGATGCCGGGCCAGCCCGGGCCGAGCACGACCGTCATCTCGCCGGCAGGCGCAGGGCGCGAGCCGAGATTGGTCAGGGCCGCGGCGACGGCTTCATCGACATACTTGTCGATCAGCGCGTCGTCGAAATACGCCAGCGAAAACCGCCCGCCGCCACCGGCATTGCCCACTTCGCGCCGGCCCTTGTGCTCGGCGATCACGGTCACGCTCAGGCGCACCAGCGGCCGCACGTCGGCCGCCAGCGTGCCGTCGGCGCGCGCCACCAGCACCACGTCGTATTCGCTGGCCAGGCCGGCCATGACCTGGGCCACGCGCGGATCCTTGGCCCGGGCGCGTTGCTCGACCTTGCCCAGCAAGGCGACCTTGGCGGCGCTGTCCATGGTGGCGATCGGATCGAGGTCCGGGTATAGCGAGCGGCTGCCGGCAATCGTGCGCGGCGTGACCTTGACACGCCCGCCACGCGCGGCCGTGGAAATTGCACGTACGGTGCGTGCGGCATCGAGCAGCGAGGCCCAGGAGATGTCGTCCGAATACGCGAATGCGGTCTTCTCGCCGCTCACGGCGCGCACACCGACACCCTGGTCGATGCTGAAGGAGCCGGACTTGACGATGCCTTCCTCCAGGCCCCAGCCTTCGCTGCGGGTGTACTGGAAATACAGGTCGGCGTCGTCGACCCGGTGGGCCCGGATTTCGGCCAGCGCCCGGCTCAGGTGGGATTCGTCCAGCCCGAAGGGTTCGAGCAGCAGGGACTTGGCAATGGCCAGGCGTTCAATGGTGGGTTCGCGAGAGATCATGGCGCATTCTAGGTTCGCCGCGATGTCCCGGTGCCGGCCAAGCCCATGGCCCTTCGACTTGCGGGTCGGTCAATCCGCCTGCGGCGCACGGGTGAGCCATCGCAGCAAGGCCGCGTCGTCCAGCTCGGCCAGGCCCGCCGCACTGGCCTGCGCAAAGGCATCGCGCGCCGCCGCGCCCAGCGGGCCCTGGAACCCGAGTTGCTGCGCCGCCTGCATCGCCAGCCGGGTGTCTTTTTCGAGCAGCGTCATGTGGGCGCGCGGTGCGTAGTCGCCGGCAATCGCCCGCCGCATCCGGTCCGAGCCGATCCAGCTCTGGCCGCTGGAACGCTCGATCACGTCGAGCGTGGCGCCGAGGTCCAGCCCCATGCGGCCGGCCAGTGCCAGCACCTCGGCGGCGCCGACCAGGTTGATGCCGGCGGCCAGGTTGTTGACCAGCTTGGTCCGGGCGCCGTCGCCCAGCCGCTCGCCGACCCGGAACACATGGCCCGACAAGGCCTCGATCAGGCTGCGATGGCGCTCGAACACGGTCGGTGCGCAGGCCACCATCAGGCTCATGCTGCCCTCGCGTGCCCGCGCCGGCCCGCCGGACATCGGTGCGTCGATGCAGTGCAGGCCGAACGGACGCAAATCCAGCGCGATAGCCTCCACGTCGTCGGGCGCCATGGTCGGGCACAACATCACGCTGCGGCCCAGTCGCATGGCCTGGGCGACCGCGCCGGCGCCGAACAACACATCGCGCGTCTGCTGCGCATCGACGACACAGACGATGGCGAGGTGCGCGTCACGCGCCGCATCGGCTGGTGCCGCATGTGCCGTGGCACCGAGCGCGGCCAGTGCCTCGCTGCGTTCGGGGAGAAGGTCGCAGACATGCACCGGCCAGTGGCGCGCCAGCAGGTTGACCGCCATGGCGCCGCCCATGTTGCCGACGCCGACAACTGCCACCGGATAAACCTGGTCGGTCATGACTGGACCAGTCGCTTGGCCTTGCCGATCGACATCAGCATGCCCAGCGCCAGGCCCAGCGTCACCATGGCCGTACCGCCATAACTGATGAAGGGCAGCGGCACGCCGACCACCGGCAGGATGCCGCTGACCATGCCCATGTTGACGAAGGCATAGGAGAAAAACATCATCGCCAGCGCGCCGGCCAGCAGGCGCGAGAACAGCGTGGGGGCGTCCAGCGCGATGCTCAGCGCGCGCAGCACCAGGAAGATGAAGCCGGCGATCAGCAGCAGGTTGCCGATGAGGCCGAACTCCTCCGAATACGCGGCAAAGATGAAGTCGGTCGTGCGTTCCGGGATGAACTCCAGGTGGGTCTGCGTGCCCTGCATGAAACCCTTGCCCCAGACACCGCCGGAGCCGATCGCGATCATGCCCTGGATGATGTGGAAACCCTTGCCCAGCGGATCCTTGGCCGGGTCGAGCAGGGTGCAGATGCGCTGCTGCTGGTAGTCGCGCAGCACCACCCAGCGCACGCCATCGGCGCACAGGTCGGACTGGAACAGCACCAGCAGGCCGATGCCGATGACCGCGATCAGCACCGGCGGCAATACCAGGCGCCAGCTCAGGCCGGCGAAGAAGATCACCGACAGCCCGGCGGCCAGCACCAGCAGCGAGGTACCCAGGTCGGGTTGCTTCATGATCAGGCCCACCGGAATGGCCAGCAGGATGGCACCCACCACATAGTCCAGCGGGCGCAACTGGCCTTCGCGTTTCTGGAACCACCAGGCCAGCATCAGCGGCATGGCGATCTTCAGGATCTCGCTGGGCTGGATCGTGATGCCGAGGTTGAGCCAGCGTGTCGCGCCCTTGCGCGTGATGCCGAACAGCGCCACCGCGACCAGCAGCGCCACGCCGAACACATACAGCGGCACCGCCACCGCCATCAGGCGCTGCGGCGGCACCTGGGCCACGACGAACATGATGCCGGCGGCCAGCAGCATGTTGCGGCCATGGGACTCGAAGCGCGTTCCATGGTCGAAGCCCGACGAATACATCGTCAGCAGGCCGGCCGCGGCCAGTGCCACCACGGCGAACAGCAGCAGACCGTCGAAACCGGTGAAAAGGGGCAGGATCCGTCGCCACAACGACGGCTTGTCAAATACGGCAGCCATGTCCGGGATTATCCCGCGCCGGCGGCATGCCTATGATGCCGGCATGGCAAACCAGACCCAGGCGATCTCCCATGTGGTGTACCTGCATGGCTTTCGGTCCTCACCCCAGTCGACCAAGGCCCGCATCTTGGCCGCGCGCGTGGCGCGCGATCATCCCGCCGTCACCTGGTGGTGCCCGCAACTGCCACCGTCGCCCCGCCAGGCCATGGACATGGTGGTGCAGGGCACGGCGGCCTGGCCGAGCGCACGCATGGCGGTCATCGGCTCCTCGCTTGGCGGTTATTACGCCAGCTGGCTGGCCGAGCAGCGGGGCTGCAAGGCGGTGTTGCTCAATCCGGCCGTATTTGCCGCGCGCGACCTGGCCCGGCATGTCGGCAGCCACCCGGTCTGGCACGACCCGTCGCGGCAGATTGACTTCACCGGCGCGCATGTCGAGGAGTTGCGCGCCTTGCAATGTGGCGCTCCGGCCGATCCGTCACGTTATTTCCTGCTGGCGGCCAAGGGCGACGAGGTGCTGGACTGGCGCGAAATGGTGCAGCGGTATCCCGGTGTGCAGTTGCACCTGCTCGAGCGCGGCGACCATGGGCTGAGCGATTTCGAGCACCATCTCGACACGGTGCTGGCCTTCCTCGATCTCGCGTAGGCCCCGCCAGCCCTGGGGTTTTGCACGGCGGGGCCATCGCCGCGGAGCCACCGCGCCTGTGGCCCGGCGCGCCTGCATCCGGCCCGCGCATGGTTTGCAGGGACAATACCGGCCATGTTCCTATTGTTTGAAGAGGCCGGCAAGTTCCTGGCCGGCCGGGTGTTGTCGCAAACCGATACCTCGGCCCAGGTCGAGCTCGACAGCGGCAAGCGCGTCAAGGTCAAGGCGGCCAATATCCTGATCACGTTCGACAAGCCGGCGCCAGCCGACCTGCTGGCGGCGGCCCGCGGCGTGAGTGAGGAGATCGAACTCGACATGGCCTGGGAGTTCGCGCCCGAGCAGGAGTTCGGATTCGCCGACCTGGCGCGTGAATATTTCAGCGACAAGGCCACGCTCGAGCAGCAGGTGGGTGCCTTGATCAGCCTGTTCGAGGCACCGCATTATTTTCGGCGCGCTGGCAAGGGACGGTTTCGCAAGGCGTCGGCCGACGTGCTGGCCCAGGCGCTGGCGGCGATCGAGAAAAAGAAGCAGGTGCAGCATCAGATCGACACCTGGGTCGCCGAGCTCGCCGCGGGCCGCTGCCCGGAGCCGGTGCGCGAGCAACTCTACAAGATCCTGTTCAAGCCGGACAAGAACGCGCCCGAATACAAGGCCGTGGTCGAGGCTTCGCGCTCCACGCACCTGGCGCCGCTGGACCTGCTGCAGAAGGCCGGTGCCATCGATTCGCCGTACCAGTTCCACTGGCGGCGTTTCCTGTTCGAGCATTTTCCCAAGGGCACCGGTTTTCCCGACGTCGAGGCGCCCCCGATCAAGGACGAGCTTCCGCTGGCTGGTGTGCAGGCATTCTCGATCGACGATTCGGCGACGACCGAGATCGACGATGCGCTCAGCGTGCTGGGCCTGGGCAGCGGCCAGGTTACCGTGGGCATCCATATCGCGGCGCCGGGCCTGGCCGTGCAGCCGGGCGACCCGGTCGACAACCTCGGGCGCGCGCGCCTGTCGACGGTCTACATGCCGGGGTACAAGCTCACGATGTTGCCCGATGCGGTGGTTCAGGCCTATACGCTGCAGGAGGGGCGCGATTGCCCCGCGGTGTCGCTGTACGTCACGTTCAACGAAGACACGCTGGCGATCGAACACACCGAGACGCGGCTCGAGCGCGTGCCCATCGTGGCCAACCTGCGCCATGACCAGCTCGACGCCGTGATCACCGCTGCGTGGCTGGCCGAAACGGCCGGCGCAACCGAAACCGACCTGTCGCCCGGCCTGCCGGCGGTGCCGGGCCTGCGCGTGCAGTTGTCGTTCCTGCATCGGCTGGCCACGCACCTGAAGGCGCAACGCGAGGTGGTGCGGGGCAAGCCCGAGAACTTCACCCGGCCCGACTACAACTTCCGGCTGCTGCGCGACGGCAGCGGCGAGCCCGACGGCAGCGAACAGGTCGAGATCACGGTGCGCCAGCGTGGCGCGCCGCTGGACCTGGTCGTGTCCGAGGCCATGATCCTGGCCAACAGCCACTGGGGCAGCTGGATGGCCGAACTTGGCGTGCCGGCCATCTACCGCAGCCAGGCCAGCCTGGCGCCGGGCATCAAGGTGCGCATGGGCACCAAGGCCTTGCCGCACGCGGGTATCGGCGTCAAAAGCTACGCCTGGAGCACCTCGCCGCTGCGCCGCTACACCGACCTGGTCAACCAGTGGCAGATCATTGCCTGCGCGCGCCACGGCAAGACCGCGGCGCTGGCGGCACCCTTCAAGCCCAAGGATGCCGAACTTTTCGCGATCATCTCCGGATTCGACGCCGCCTACGGGGCCTACGGCGCGTTCCAGGGAGCGATCGAGCGCTTCTGGACCTTGCAGTACCTGACGCAGAACCACATCCAGGAACTGGTGGCTGCACTGTTCAAGGACAACCTGGTGCGCGCCGAGTCCTTGCCGCTGGTGTTGCCGGTGGTGGGGGCGCAAGGCCTGCCGCGCGGCGCCCGGCTGCGCGTGCGACTCGGTGCGGTCGACACGATCGCGCTCGACGTGACCGGTTCGGTCATCGAGCGGCTCGATGCGCCGACGGGCGACGGCGCATCGGCGCCGGATGCGGCGGTGTCCGATGACGACAGCGACGACGAGGTGGTGGTCGGCCCGCTGGCCATTGCGGTCGATGTCGATGACGAACCCGCGACAGCACCCGCGCCGGGTGGCGATAATCAGGCCTCGTGAAGCTGCGTACTTTCACCACCCTGCAACTGGCGCTGGGCGCCTCGCTGGCCGTGCATGCGGCCTTGCTGACCGTGCGTTTCGTCGATCCGGAGCGCTTCAACCGGGTGTTCGAGGACACGCCGCTCGAGGTCATCCTGGTCAATGCCCGCACCAATGACAAGCCCGACAAGGCGCAGGCCCTGGCCCAGGCGAACATGGCCGGCGGTGGCGAACTCGACCGGGGCCGCGCCACAACGCCGCTGCCGGCGTCCGCGCTCACGGCCGTAGGCGATGCGATCGAGGAACAGACCAACGCCAGTACCCAGACGCTGCTCGAGCAGCAGCAGATGATGCTGGCCCAGGTGCGGACCCAGCTCGCCGCACTGCGGCCGCCCGAACCGCTCAACCCCGGCGCGACGCCGGAGCAGATCACCCGCGAAGAAAAACGCCGCCGGCTGATCAAGCTGCTGGCCGAGATCGAGCGGCGCATCCAGGAGGAAAACGCGCGGCCGAAGAAGCGTTATGTGAGCCCGGCCACGCGCGAGGTGCCGTATGCGGTGTATTACGACACCATGCGCCGCATGATCGAGGACATGGGCACGACCAACTTCCCGACCTTCGGCGGCAAGAAGCTGTATGGCGAACTGACCATGCTGATCACCGTCAACCACGACGGCCAGGTGTTGGCCACCGAGGTGGTCGACAGCTCCGGCACGCCGGTGCTGGACCGGCGCGCCGAACTCATCGCCCGTTCGGCCGGCCCGTTCGGCAGCTTTACCGACGAGATGCGCCGCAGTTTCGACCAGCTGGTACTGGTGTCGCGCTTCAAGTTCACGCGCGACGAACTGCTCGAAGCCAAGGTCAGCGGCAAATGAGCGCGCAAGGCTTGCCGGCCGATGCCGGATCGTGCCGCGTGCGACGGCTGTCATGAAGCCGCTGTTGCGCTGGGCCGGCCTGGTGCTGCTGGCCATGTTCCTGCTGCAGCTGTTCTTCGTGGGCCGGATCGCCGTGATGGCGGTGATCGATCCGCAGTCGACCGCGTTCCAGCGGGCCGAGGCCTGGCGCATCGCGCAGCACAAGGGCGAGTTGCGCTGGCGCCAGGAATGGGTGGCGTACGCGCAGATCTCCGACAACCTCAAGCGCGCGGTGATCGCGTCGGAGGACGACGGCTACACCGACCACGACGGCATCGACTGGGATGCGGTCGAGAAGGCCTGGGCGAAGAACAGCCGTGCCGAGGAGCTGGCCGAACAACGGGCGGCGGCCGGGCGCAAGGCGCGCGCACCCAAGGTGGTGGGCGGCTCGACGATCACGCAGCAACTGGCCAAGAACCTGTTCCTGTCCGGCGAGCGCACCTTGATGCGCAAGGGGCAGGAGTTCGTGCTGGCGCTGATGCTCGAGGCGCTGCTGGACAAGCGGCGCATCCTCGAGATCTATCTCAACAACGTCGAGTGGGGCGAGGGCGTGTTCGGTGCCCAGGCCGCCGCCCAGCATTATTTCCGCAAGCCGGCGTCGCGCCTGAGCGCCTACGAGGCGGCCCGGCTGGCCGTGATGTTGCCGCGACCCAAGTACTTCGAGAAGCTGCCGGGTTCGGCCTATCTGGCCGGGCGGGCATCGACGATCACCGCGCGCATGGCACACGCCCGGCTGCCGTGACGCGCCACCGCGGCGGCTGGGTATCATCGGGCCCATGCGTGCCAAGTTGATGGGTCTTTTCCTGCTCGGGCTGGTGCGCTTGTTGACCGGCTCGCAGGCGCGCTGGTATGGCTGCCCGCCCAAGGCCGAGCAACGCATCTATTTTGCGAACCACCAGAGCCATGCCGACCTGGTGCTGATCTGGGCGGCCCTGCCGCAGGTGTTGCGCACCTTGACGCGCCCGATCGCGGCGCGCGACTACTGGACCAAGACGCCGTTCCGGCAATGGATCACGACCCAGGTCTTCAACGCCATCTACGTGGCGCGCGACCGCACGGCCGACCAGGACCCACTCGAGCCGCTGGTCGAGGCGCTGGAGAACGGCGACTCGATCATCCTGTTTCCCGAAGGCACCCGTGGCCATGCGGAGGTGCCGCAGGCGTTCAAGGCCGGCCTGTACAACCTGGCCTTGCGTTTCCCGGAGGTGGTGCTGGTGCCGGCCTGGATCGCGAACGTGCAGCGGGTCATGCCCAAGGGGGAGGTGGTGCCGGTGCCGGTGTTGTGTTCGGTAACGTTCGGCGCGCCGGTCAAGCTCGAGCCCGGCGAAGACCGGCGGGCGTTCCTGGAACGGGCCCGTGATGCCGTGATGGCCTTGCGGGATGTGTGAAATGTCGATGTTCTTTCTGACGTGCGGCGGTGCTGGTGAGCCATGTGGGGAGGGTGGGCGACTCCGCTCATGTCCTCCGGCCTTCGGCCTCCTCCTTTACTTCGCTGCGTCGCCCACCCTCCCCACATGGCGACGAGCGGACGTGGCGCGCGGATCGTCAAATACCGTCCCAGGACACGGGCGGTGGGGTGTCTTGCGCAGCGAAATAAAGGAGGAGGCCGAAGGCCGGGGGACATTCGCGGAGCAAGGCACCCTGCCGTCCGGGTCCCACCGGCGTTGTACGGTCGACTCGAAGCGCAAGGCAAGCCTCCGCTCGCGGGTGCCGATGCGCACCGTGCGGCCGATCGTGCGATGAAGCCATGAACCAGTACCTCAAGAGCATGAGTGCCACCGAGCAGGTCAAACGCGAGCCCGGTGAAGACCGGCGGGCGTTCCTGGAACGGGCCCGTGATGCCGTGATGGCCTTGCGGGATGTGTGAAATGTCGATGTTCTTTCTGACGTGCGGCGGTGCTGGTGAGCCATGTGGGGAGGGTGGGCGACTCCGCTCATGTCCTCCGGCCTTCGGCCTCCTCCTTTACTTCGCTGCGTCGCCCACCCTCCCCACATGGCGACGAGCGGACGTGGCGCGCGGATCGTCAAATACCGTCCCAGGACACGGGCGGTGGGGTGTCTTGCGCAGCGAAATAAAGGAGGAGGCCGAAGGCCGGGGGACATTCGCGGAGCAAGGCACCCTGCCGTCCGGGTCCCACCGGCGTTGTACGGTCGACTCGAAGCGCAAGGCAAGCCTCCGCTCGCGGGTGCCGATGCGCACCGTGCGGCCGATCGTGCGATGAAGCCATGAACCAGTACCTCAAGAGCATGAGTGCCACCGAGCAGGTCGGTGCCATGTTCGTGTTCGTGTTCGGCTGCCTGTTCATCGCCAGCGTCGTCTTGCTGCTGCTGTCCCTGCGCGAACACAGGGATGCGGAAGTCGACGATGCCTATCGAGCCAACCTGGCGCGATCCACGACCTTGCTGCGCAGCAGCTGGGTCATGGTCATCGTGTTCTGGGTCGGCTGGTTGTCGGGGGACGTCGGCGCGACCGTGTTGTTCGGCCTGGTGTCATTCTTCGCGCTGCGCGAGTTCATGGCCTTGTCGCCGACTCGCCGCGGCGACCATCGCAGCCTGGTGCTGGCGTTCTTCGTCATCCTGCCGCTGCAATACACGCTGGTGGGCATGCGGCACTACGACCTGTTCACGGTGTTCATCCCGGTCTATGTGTTCCTGGCCATCCCGGTGGTCAGCGCACTGGCCAACGATCCGCAGCGATTCCTCGAGCGCAACGCCAAGCTGCAATGGGGCATCATGGTGTGTATCTACGGCATGAGCCACGTGCCGGCCCTGTTGTTGCTCGAGTTCCCGAACTACCGCGATCGCGGCGCTTTCCTGGTGATCTTTCTCGCGCTCGTGGTTCAGACCTGCATGGTGGTGCAATACGTGGCCACGCGCCGGCTGCGGCGTCCACCGGTCGCGGCGGCGATCAGCATCAGCTTCAACTGGGCCAGCTGGGGCATTGCGGTCGGTGTCGGCAGCGTACTGGGGGCCTTGCTGGCCGGTATCACGCCGTTCAAACCAGGCCAGGCCTTCGTGATGGCGCTGATCGCCTGCATGGCAGGCTCGCTCGGTCACCTGGTCATGAAGGCGATCAAGCGCGACCGCGGCATCCCCGACTGGGGCCAGCAGGGCGACAGCGTCACCGGTGCCAACGGACTGCTGGACCGGGTCGATGCCCTGTGTTTTTCCGCGCCGGTGTTCTTCCACTCCGTGCGCTGGTATTTCGATCTGTAGGCCCGCCACCATGCGAATACTGGGAATCGACCCTGGCCTGCGCACCACGGGTTTTGGCGTGATCGACGTGCAAGGCACCGAGTTGCGTTACGTGTCCAGCGGCACCATCAGCACGCTCAAGCTGGCACAGACCGACCTGCCCAGCCGGCTCAAGTTGCTGTACGACGGTGTGCGCGAGGTGGTGCAGCGTTACGAGGCAGATTGCGCCTGTGTCGAGATCGTGTTCGTCAACGTCAATCCGCAGTCCACACTGCTGCTGGGCCAGGCGCGCGGCGCCTGCATCACGGCGCTGGTGTCCAGGGACCTGCCGGTGGCCGAATACACCGCGCTGCAGATGAAGCAGGCGGTCGTCGGTTACGGCCGGGCGCAGAAGACCCAGGTGCAGGAGATGGTGCGCCGCCTGCTCGACCTGCCGGGCCTGCCGGGCACCGATGCGGCAGACGCGCTGGGTATGGCGATCACGCATGCACATGCGGGCCGCACGGCGCGACTGCAAGCCCTGGCGGGCGTTGCGGGTGCCAGATCCAGGTGGGGCGGATGAGCCGACTGCATTCGGCCCCCACACACTGAGGTCTTGTTGACCCCCTGCATTCACGGCGCCTGACCTCCCTTGGCTTCGTCGGTCATTTCGGCGATTTCATGGGTAGCGTAGCCGAGCGAGGCGAGTATTTCCTGCGTGTGTTCGCCCGGCAATGGCGCGCGGGTTCGAAAGGTCGCCGGATTGGCCGACAGATCGATCAGGGGAGCAGCAATTGGCACGTCGCGAGCCAGAGATGGATAAGACATGGGTCGCAGGTGTTTGCCGTCCAGCACCTGCGGATGTTGCAGCGCCTGCAAAGGCGAGAGAACTTGCTGCGCAGGAATACGGGTACGCGCCATGGCGGCAAGAACCGAATGGCAATTCCTATCGGTCGTCCACGCCTGAACGGCATCACAAATTGCGTCTGCATGGCGACCCCGATTGATGTCGCTTTGGAGTTCGGGGTCGTCAATCCACTGGGCCTGTCCGATCAATCGTGCCAACCTGTGGAATTGTTGATTGCCCAGAACCTGAATCAGGACATGCCCGTCCAATGTTCGAAAGATGTCGCTCGGTGCCATCTGTTGCCCCCGGTTGCCACTGGGTGTTCGGTCGATGCCACGTGCGCTGGTTTCGATGAGGTTTGAGTTGAAGAATGTCAATGCGGTCCGAAGCAGCGAGGCTTGTACCTGCTGTCCCTTTCCAGACTTGTCTCGTTCGATCAAGGCGGCGAGGGTGCCGAAAGCACAACCCAGGGCCGTTCCGAAATCGACATACGTTGCTGCCCAGCGCGTGGGAGCGCCCGCCGTGCCGGACAGGTAGGCGGCACCTGACATGGCCTGGCCGATTCCATCGAATCCAACGGCATCGGCCAGTGGCCCCGTGTGCCCGAACGCGTTGGCCGTGGTGACAATCAGTCTTGGGTGGGAACTCGCCAGGGCTGAATAGTCCAGGCCCAATTTGCGAAGTTGACCGCATGGCAGGTTGGCGACCAGCACATCAGCTGTCGCGATCAGGCGGTGAAGCGCTTCGAGTCCGCGGACAGATTTCAGATCCAGGCAAAGTGATCGCTTGTTGCGGCCGGTCTGCAAGTAGCTGCCGCCTTCTCCCGAGGCGGCAACTGGTGCTACATAACGATCCTCGCCACCTCCAGGTCGTTCGACCCGAATCACGTCGGCCCCAAGGTCGGCGAGCAGTGTTGCACAATAGGGACCGGCTATGAAGCGGCCGATGTCCACCACACGGATGCCGCTCAAGATGCCTTTGCGTTCCAACTGGGTCATAGGACATGAAGCAAACGAGAACCGCTGCCAAGAGCGCAGCGCCCGGCAAGGCGACCGTACGCCAGTCGGCTGCCAAAAAACAGACGCGTGGTGGTGGCGTCGGCGAACCGGGCAAGACCCGTCGCACACCCGCGGTGACCGAGCCTGCGCCGCGAACGGAACGTGCGGGAACCGCAGTCCTGCAACGTGCCGACTGGGTCCGGTCCGGGATGCGGATTCTCGCGCGTTCGGGTGTCGACGCCGTATTGGTGCCCCCTTTGGCCAAGGAGCTTGGTGTCACCAAAGGCAGTTTCTATTGGCATTTCAGTTCCCGTGATGACTTGCTTGCGGCACTCATCGAAGAGTGGAAGCAACACGCAACCCTGCGAGTGATCGAGATCGTCGAAGCCGCCGAGACGACTGCGCGCGAAAAGATCCGTTTGATTGCCTTCATTGGCGCCAATTCGCCGATCGACGAGTTTGGTGGTGCCATTGAACTGGCCATGCGCAACTGGGCGCGCACAAGCCCGAACGTGCGCAAAGTTGTAGCGGAGGTGGATCGCGAGCGGCTGAACTACCTCACGCAACTGTATTCCGAGACGGGTTCGCATGTTGATCCGGAACTCCTGGCCTGCCTGCATTACAGCTTTTCAGCTGGATTGCGGTTGATATTTGCCTACCCGGAGAAGCAAAAGCTCGCGATGCGCGAAGCAGCGCTCGATCAGGTGTTCCTGGCGGATCATTTCCACGCCGAATAGCGGACCGGGTCAGCGTTGCTCCATTGGCTCCGTGCCGCCTGGTACTCCTTCACCAGGTTGTCAATGATCTTGCTGGCTGGCTGAATATCGCGGATTCCCCCTACGCCCTGACCTGCACTCCAGACGTCACGCCAGGCCTTGACCTGGCTCCCGTCGCCCCTTTTTCCGAAGCTGAAGCTGGAACTATCGCGCGGCGATAGCGCCTCGATGTCGATTCCCAGCGCCGCAAAACTGCCGCGCAAGTAGTTTGCGTGCAAACCGGTCACGACGTTGGTACGGACCACATCCTGTGCCGACGATTCCACGATCATCCTGCGATAGTGCGTGGACGCGTTCGCCTCGTGCGACGCGATGAACCGTGTTCCGACATAGACCAGATCGGCGCCCATGATCTGCGCTGCAAGGACCTGCCGGCCGTGGCTGATGCAACCTGACACGATGACCAAGCCGTCGTAGATTTGCCGTACCTCGTCGACGAATGCCAGGGGGTTGATGGTGCCGGTATGCCCGCCCGCGCCGGCCGTCACGAGGACCACGCCGTCCACTCCCGAATCGATTGCCTTGCGGGCATGCCGCAGGGTTGCCGCGTCGTGCAGCACCATGCCGCCGTAGCCGTGTACCCGTGCGACGACATCCCCGGGTGGGTTGAGGCTTGTGATGACGATCGGCACCTTGCGGTCGCACACGGAGTCCAGGTCTGCATGCAATCGCTCGTTGGACGGATGCACGATGAGATTGACGGCGTAGGGCGCCGCAGGCTGCTCGGGGTGCTCGTCGTTCCAGCGGCCGATCCGGTCTTCGACGTAGTCGATCCAGGTACACAGGCTCTCCTGCGGGCGGGCATTGAGCGCCGGAAATGCCCCCACGATGCCGGCCATGCATTGCGCGGCGACGAGTTCCTTCGAAGACACGATGAACATGGGCGCTCCGATCATGGGTATGCGCAGGCTCGCCAGCATCGGTGTCGAAATTTTATTTTTCATCGATCCTTGACCTATCTTAAATTGACTGATAAATTATCTTCCATACCGGTCAGTATGGAATATATGCAATACAAAGTCAATTCGATGGGGTCCGCAGGTTTTGCCGTATCCGAGGGATATGCGTCGATGGGCGAGCGGCGACTTTCACTTGCACAGTTGTGGTCCCGCGGAGCCAGGTTGGCGACGGCACTCGCCGAGCGCGATGTCACGACGGATTCGCCCGTCGCAATTCTGATGCGCAATGATCTGGCGTTCCTGGAGGCGATGATTGCCTGCTCCATCCTCGGCGCTTACGCGGTACCGCTGAACTGGCACTTGAGTGGCGACGAGGTGGCCTACATCCTGAACGACTCCGACGCCAAGGTGTTGCTGGCGCACTCTGACCTGTATCGACGGGTTGAGGATCGGCTGAGCCCGATCCAGGCGTTGTTGGTCGAGACTCCGTCGGAAATCCGCCAGGCCTATGCGCTGGATTCGCAGGTATGTGCACTGGGGGCTGGCGACGCGTCGTACGACTCGATCGTGCATGCGTGTGAGGAACGGGGCTTGTCCGGTATGCCAGTCAGTCGAGGCAGCATCATCTATACCAGCGGCACGACGGGGCGTCCAAAGGGCGTGCGACGCGCGACCCTGTCCGACGACAAGGCGCGCGCGTTCCGGGAGCTGTCGCAACGGTGGTTTGATCTGGGACCCGGAATACGCTCGGTGATGGCGGGTCCCGCGTATCACAGCGCGCCCAATACCTATACCCGGGCGGTGCTGCACTCAGGCGGCAGCATCGCGCTGATGCCGCGTTTTGACGCGCGGGCGCTGCTGTCCTTGATTGAGCGGGATCGTGTGACACACCTCCACCTGGTGCCGACCATGTTCATCCGCTTGCTGGCCTTGCCGCCGGACGTTCGTGCGCGTTATGACCTCAGCTCGCTGAAGTTCGTCGTCCATGGAGCAGCGCCATGTCCCCACGAAGTCAAGCGCGCAATGATCGATTGGTGGGGGCCGATCATCCACGAGTATTACGCGGCGACTGAAACCGGAATGGTCAGTCGTTCCTCGTCCGAGGAGTGGCTGGTTCGGCCCGGCACCCTTGGCAAGGCATGGCCAGGGCGGGAAATCCGCATCTACGACGACAACGGCGCGCGATGTGGCCCAGGCGAGGTCGGGGAGGTGTATGTCAGCCTGCACGGAGTACCAGACTTCTCGTACCTGCACGCGGCAGATCGACGAAGGGAGATCGAGCGTGATGGCCTGGTCTCCAACGGAGACGTCGGATACCTGGACGAAGACGGGTATCTGTTTCTCGTCGACCGCAAGAAGGACATGGTGATCTCGGGCGGTGTCAATCTCTATCCCGCTGAAGTCGAATGCGCTCTGGCTGAACACGAAAAGGTGCTCGATTGTGCGGTGATCGGGGTGCCTGATCCGGAGTTCGGTGAGAAGTTGCTCGCGTATGTACAGGTGGCACACGACCATGGCCTGACGGCCGACAGCCTGATGATCTATCTGCGGACGAAGCTGGCTGGACTGAAGGTGCCGCGCGCATACAAGTTTGTTTCCGAGCTGCCGAGGGACGACTCGGGAAAGTTGATGAAACGCAAGTTGCGTGATCCCTATTGGTCCGACATGGGCCGCACCATTTGAAACCCTCGACAGGAGACAAGACATGAACAAGCGAAATTTCGCCGCTGCGGCTGGCGTGCTGGTGGCAGCGACGGCAATGATGGTGCCGCTGCCAGCGTGGGCGGCATACCCGGATCGACCGGTGAAGCTGGTGGTTCCTTATCCTGCGGGTGGTACGACCGATGTAGTGGCGCGGATGGTTGCGCGCAATATGTCGACAGCTTTGGGCCAGGAGGTGGTGGTCGAAAACAAGAGCGGGGCAGCGACCATCATCGGTGTGGACTCGGTGGCGAAGTCCGCCCCCGACGGATATACCGTGCTGCTGGCCACCGCGACGTCGTTCGCGGTCAATCCCCATGTCTACAAGTCGCTGCCATACAAACTCGACGAATTCGTCCCCATCGGATTCATCAACGAGGCGCCGATCCTGCTGGTCGCCAATGCGTCCAATGCGGCACAGACATTGCCGGAGTTGATCAGTTGGCTCCAGGGGAGGGAAACCGCGGTCGCAACAACCGGCAAGGGCGGCTTCTCGCATCTGACGTCGGCGATGTTCTTCGGCGCCATCAATGCAAGGTTCCGCGACGTGCCCTACCGGGGTGAGGCACCTGCATTGCAGGATCTTCTCGGCGGACAGGTGCCACTGTATTTCGGCAGCATGCCCGGGACCCTGCCCTACGTCAAGGCGGGCAAATTGCGCGCCTACGGCGTTACGTCGGTCGATCGATCGCCGACGGCACCCGATATTCCGTCGTTCACGGAACAAGGTCAGGCCGAGGTCGTCGCAACCTCATGGTTCGGCCTGATGGCGCCCAAAGGTACATCCGCGGAAGTGGTCTCGATACTGGAGAAGGCGCTCAACAAGGCCATGCAGGACAAGGAACTGCTGGCGCGCATGGCGGCAAGCGGGGCAGTGCCGCGCAACTTCACCGCAGCACAGTTTGCCGACTATGTCGAGCGGGACCATGCCCGGTGGGGTCGCATCGTGCGGGCTGCCAATATTTCGGCCGAATGAGGGTGGACGTTCGATGAGTTGCAATGGTCTTGAACACGTGCTGCACGACCTCAGTGTGCGGCGCGAAGCCCGCGTGGCCTGGGCGCAGGATGCCGAACGTTTCCTGGCGAAATTTGTGTTGACGCGCGACGAGGCCGACATGGTGAAAAACCTTGACGTCGCGGCCATGCTGGCCGCCGGCGTCAGCCCCTTGCTGACCTACGGCTTCTGGATGACCAATGCGCAAGAACGGACGCGCAAGGCCTACCTGACTCGTCTCGGCGGACCATCATGAAGGATTCGACATGGCCATGATCGTGGGTGGGTTCATCATGCCGCATGAACCAGGCGTGTTCCTTGCGCCACAGGAACGCTGGAGCGTGGAGACAACCCGGCTGCGCTCGCACTACGATGCGATCGGTGCGCGCATCGGCGAACTCGGAGCCACGACGGTGATTGTGATCGGTGCCGACCACTATGTTCTGTTCGGCCCAGGGTGCCTGCCGAGTTACCTGATCGGCATCGGCGAGGTGAGCGGACCTTATGAGCGGTTCCCTGGTATCGAACAAGGCGATATTCCCAACAATCCGGTACTGGCCCACCATATCGTACGTTCGGGTCACGCGCTGGGATTCGATTGGGCGGTAGCCAAGACGCTGCGGGTCGATCACTCCATCGGCATACCGGCACGGCTGTGCGCGCTCCCGAATCCGTCGGTCCGAGCCGTGGTACCGGTGTACCTGGCCAGTGGAGTCGAGCCGCTGCTGCCGATGGCACGTTGCTACCAGCTGGGGCGGCACATACGCGATGCCGTGCAGACGTGGGACGCCGACGAACGGGTGGTTGTGATCGGCTCTGGCGGCATCAGCCACTGGGTCGGACTTGCCCAAATGGGGCAGGTCAACGCGACCTTCGACAAATGGGTGCTCGACTGCTTCGTCAGCGGCGACGCCGCAGCGTTGATTGGCAGGAGTGATGCGGAGGTACTGGCGCAGGGCGGTAATGGTGCCTGGGAGATCCGCAGCTTCGTCTGCCTGATGGGCGCCATGCCGGGATGCACCGGACGTCTGCTCGCATACGAGTCTGATCCGCAATGGGTCACGGGGATGGGTTTCGCCGAATTGCTGGCGCAGCCAGCGCCCGTCGACAACGAGGAATATGCATGAATACCTACAACACTGCACGGAATGCGTCGTCCTGTTCCGGCGATCGGGCAGGTCACACGCCAGAGACCGACGCCCGGACGTTGCGGGCGCTGGTCGATTTCGAGCGCGGGCGCTTGGACCGGCGCGTCTACTGGGACGACGCCATCTATCGACTGGAACTCGAACGGATCTTTGCGCGCAGCTGGTTGTTTGTGGCTCACGAGAGTCAGGTCGCGTTGCCCGGTGACTTCTTGACGACTCATATGGGCGAGGATGGCGTCATTGTTACGCGTGCGCCGGACGGTCGTATCCACGTGTTCCTGAACTCCTGTACCCATCGAGGCAACAAGCTCTGCCTGGCAGAGGTCGGCAACCGTCGGCGTTTCACCTGCAACTATCACGGATGGACCTTCGGGCCCGATGGCGCGCTGACCGGCATGCCGCAGGAGGAAGTGTACCGGCGTACCTGCCCAGGATTCGACAAGTCGGAGATGGGCATTCGCAATGCGCGGGTCGAGTCATATAAAGGCCTGGTCTTTGCAACCTTCGACGATGAAGCCGAGTCGCTGGAGCAGTTCCTGGGCGATTACCGCTGGTACCTTGACGTGCTGCTGGACAACGATCCCGACGGAACAGAGTTCCTGCCAGGCAACATCAAATCGCGCATGAATTGCAACTGGAAGTATCCGGCCGAGAACTTTTGCGGCGACTCATACCACGCGGCCTGGACGCACAACTCCGGTGCAGTAGCTCTGTTCGGTCATGGTGTAGCCAAGTCGAATCAGGAAAACAGTTACCAGGTCAACATGAATGGACATGGGTGGCAGTTCGGCCTGGACATGATCGGCAACGCCATGGTGCTGGGTGAGCAGGACATCGTCGACTACCTGAAGGAAAACAATGCGAGATTCGCGGCGCGGCTGGGCAAGCTGCGTTCGCGAATGGTCGGAGCCATCAGCTCGGCCAACATCTTTCCGCACACATCCTTCCTGCCGGGGCAGAACACTTTTCGCACCTGGCATCCCAAGGGGCCGAATGGCATCGAATTGCATACCTGGGTGCTGGTCAATAGGTCCGCGCCAGACGCGTTGAAAAACATGTACCTCAAGGGTGTGATGCGCAGCTTTTCGCCTACCGGCGTTCTGGAAATGGATGATGGCGACAACTGGGAGAACGCGACGCAGACCAACCAGGGCGTCGTGACCCGTCAGCAGAAGCTGCACTACGGACTGGGGCTGGACAGCCGGGTCGCTCATGACGAACTCAGGGGGTCGATCCATCTCCGCAAATACAACGATTCGAACCAGCTGGCCTTCTATCGCAAATGGATGGATCTGATGTGCGACGACAAGGGGGCAAACGCGTGGCACGAATGACAACCGAAACCGCCGGTCTGCGAAAACCTGCCGTCGTAGCGGCACCACCGGTGGTGTCCGTCGATCTCATCGTCGAGATCAGCCAGTTTCTGTACAGGGAGGCGCGCCTGCTTGACCAGGAGGAATACGAGCAATGGCTGGGTTTGATGACCGAGGATGTGCATTACTGGATGCCAGGTATTCAGGCGCGTCATCGCAAGGACAAGGCCCTTCGCCACGATCTGCACCGCATGGCGTTCTTCGACGATGACATGACTGGCCTGCGACGGCGCGTCACACGGTTCATGGACCCGACCGCATGGGCTGAAGATCCTCCGACACGGTCCTGCCATGTGATCTCGAACATCGAGATCGAACCGACCGAGGTGGAGGGCGAATACCGCGTGTACTCGACCTTTGTCAATTGCCGGGGTCGTGGCGAAGCCGAGGAGTTCTGGCTGTGCGGGCGGCGTACGGATGTGCTTCGGCGCGTGGCACCGACGCAGTTGCGGATTGCCTCACGCATGATCGTGACCACGCAGACCGTCCTGCTGGCGAAGAACCTGAATGTCTTTCTCTGACTGTTCCCGTTACATCGCACCGCAGCCAGCGTGGAAGGGGTGCCCGTGATGGCTGGCTGGCTGCAGGATCGCGTAGCGCTGGTCACCGGTGCCGCAGACGGCCTCGGGCGGGCGGTGGTCACTCGCTTTCTGCGTGAAGGCGTCACCGGCGTGGTGGCCGTGGATCGGGATGCCGATGGTCTGGCCGCATTGAAACAAACGGCGCCAGACAGGGTGGTGGGCGTCGTCGGTGACGTGCGGGCGTTTTCCACCCATGCGCATGCCGTGGAGCAGGCATGCGCTCATTTCGGCGGGCTGGACATCCTGGTTCCGAATGCCGGCGTCTTCGATTTTCGCCGTCCGCTGCACGGGTACACGGCGCAAGCGCTGGAGGCAACGATGGACGAATTGATGTCCATCAACCTGCGCGGTTATCTCTTCGCCGTGCTGGCTGCTCGCAAGTCGCTGGTAGCGCGGCGCGGCAACATCGTCATGACCGCATCCGTGGCCAGCTTCCATGCGGGCGGCGGCGGCATCCTCTATACGATGGCCAAGCATGCCATTGTCGGAATGGTGCGCCAATTAGCACTGGAGATGTCCCCGGAGGTCCGGGTGAATGGTGTCGGCCCCGGTGGCACGTTGACCCGGTTGCGCGGAACCGAGGCCTTGGGGCACGGCGCCCGCTCGATTGGCGTCGATGCTGCGCTTTTCAATGCGCGCATCGCCGCAGCCACACCACTGGCTTTCGCTCAGACGCCCGATGACCACACCGGACTGTATGTGCTGCTGGCGAGCAATGAAAACTCCCGAGCCGTGACCGGCCTGATCTATCTCAGTGACGGCGGCATCGGAGCACGTTCCATTTGATGGACCTATCAACCGCGGAGCGCACCATGACAGACTCGACACAAGACACCCCGGCGGCGGACAACGTCCCTCACCCGGCAATAGGCCGCGACATCATTGCGGCTGGCATCAGAACCAATTACCACGACATGGGCGAGGGGCCTGCGATGGTGTTGCTGCATGGTTCCGGCGCCGGTGTGACCGGCTGGGAAAATTGGCACGGCGTCATGCCCGATCTGGCACGGCACTTTCGCGTGTTGGTGCCGGACATTGTGGGCTTCGGTTTCACCGAGCGGCCCGCGGGGACACGCTACAGCATCAAGCTATGGGTCAACCATCTGCTGGGTTTCCTGGACGCTTTGGGGCTGGAGCGATCGATCATCGTGGGCAATTCCTTTGGCGGCGCGCTGGGGCTTGCTTTGGCGATCCGCAACGCCCATCGCGTCTCGCGCTTGGTATTGATGGGAACGCCGGCCGGTACCTTCGAGCAGCGCGCCGCCATGGCGCGGGCCTGGTACTTCGAGCCGTCGTTGGCAAACATGGAGGAGTTGCTGAAGACCTTCCCGCATGATCCGTCATTCGTCACAGAAGAGATGGTGCGCCAACGCCATGAGGTGGCGCGACTCGCCGGGGGAATGGAGGCGTATCGAAAGTTGTTCCCGGAACCTGAGCCGGGCGGTCAGAGCCGCCAGGTCAAAGGCATTCCCGTCGACGATCTGCGCAACATCACGACGCCGATCCTGGCATTGCATGGTCGCCATGACGCGCGTGTGCCGCTCGAATGTGGCATTCGCATCGCGACAGAATGTCCGAACGCGGATCTGCGCATATTTGCGAACTGCGGTCACTGGGTGCAGATCGAGCGGCGGGCGGATTTTCTGTTCGAGACCATTCGGTTCGCAGGTGAAACCCGCGACTGGCCGGCGTGCTGACACCTTCTCGATGGTCGCTGGAAGTACACCATAGTGGTATCAGTGTCGCAGTGCTTGTCCGTCGGTAGAAAGCGCCTGTCTTACATGCTGAGGCATGACGAGGAGACCCTGGGCATCGGGCACAGCCTGGATCCGGATCTGCGGTGCGCTGCCGGCAACGCCGCCGAAGATGGTCGCGAAGGCTGAATCCGCCGCATCGCGTCCGGTGGCCAGGCGCACGAAGCCCATCGGGATCGCCACGCCCGAGGCGTCGAACATGTACCAGCGATCGCCCAGGTAGACCTCGACATAGGCGTGGAAGTCCGGCGGGCCGAGTGCCGGGTCGGCGCCGTAGTCGATGCCGGTGGCAAAACGCGCCGGGATGTTGAGCGCCCGGCACAGGGCGATCATCAGGTGCGCGAAATCGCGGCACACCCCTACCTTCTCGACCAGCGTATCGACGGCCGACGTGTTGCCGTCCGACGAATTGGAGCGGAAGGTCACGCGTTCGACCACCCAGTCGCGAATGGCCTGCACCCGGCTGTAGCCGTGCCACAGATGGCCGAACTCGACGTTGGCGAAACGCAGCAGGCGATCCGACTGGCAATAACGACTGGGGTACAGGTATGGCAGCACCTCGCCGGGAAGTTCGGCCACCGGGACCTCGGCGAGTTGCGCGGGGTCGGTCTGGAAGTGATTCACGTCGACCGTGGCCTGGTACTGGACCGTCAGCGGTCCGGGGTCGGCCTTCAATCGCAGGTAGCGGGTATGGGTGACCGGGTCGGTGTACAGGTTGCTGGGCAGGGACTGGCTCAGTTGCAGCGATTCCTGCACAACGGCTTGTTGCGCCGTGTGAGCCGCATGAATGTTGAAGATGAAATCGCAGCCCGGTGGCGCGATCGCATATTGGAGTTCGATGGAAAACTGGAGTCTGACCATGGCGCGTGTCGTCCCTGGATGGCGCGTGCCGTGGATACGACGGTGTTGGTTTCGTCGTCGCGGCAGCGGCGCTGCCCGGCACCCGCCCATTGTGCGCGCATGCGGCTGGCGCTGCGCCGGCCCGGCGCCATGGCCTTGCCGATCGCGGTGTGTTCGCACCGCGTCGGGGCGCGGCTTACTCGAGCAGGTTGATTGCGATCAGGACGGCGAAGAAGGCGAACGCCGCCAGCAGGGTGCCGATCAGCACGCGGATTCCGATCCGCTTGTAGCGTGGATCGCCGGTGAAGATGAACATGGCGAACAGGATCCCGGCAACGACGAACAGCGTCGGGATCATCCAGCGAAAGATCAGCATCGCAAACGGGCTCGCAGTGCCTGGCGTCGCAGCGACGGCAGCTCTACCATGCCGGTGCCATCTGGGCAAAGCCCTGGGGTGCCTGCGATTCGTCGTCGAACGTGACGAGTTCCCAGCAGTCCTTGCGCGCCATCAACGCGCGCGCCAGCCGGTTGTTCAGCTCGTGGCCCGAGCGGAACGCCGAGTAGCTGGTCAGCAGCGGCTTGCCCAGCATGTACATGTCGCCGATCGCGTCCAGGATCTTGTGCTTGGCGAATTCGTCGTCGTAGCGCAGGCCTTCGGCGTTGAGGATCTTGTAGTCGTCCATGACGATGGCGTTGTCCAGCCCGCCGCCGAGCGCCAGGCCATTGACGCGCATGGTCTCGACATCGCGTGTGAAGCCGAAGGTGCGGGCCCGGGCGATGTCGCGCTGGTAGGAGCCGGTGCCCATGTCGAAGGTGACGCGTTGACCGGTCGAGTCAACCGCCGGATGGTCGAACACGATCTCGAAACTCAGCCGGTACCCATGGTACGGCTCGAGCCGGGCCCAGCGCACCGTGCTGCCCTCGCCATCGCGTATTTCCACCGGGTGCGTGACCCGGATGAACTGGCGCGGCGCGTCTTGCCAGACCACGCCCGCGTTCTGCAGCAGGAACAGGAAGGACGCGGCCGACCCGTCCAGGATCGGTACTTCTTCCGCCGTGATGTCGATGGTCAGGTTGTCGATGCCCAGTCCGGCGCAGGCCGACATCAGGTGTTCGACGGTGGCCACCTTGGCCGTGCCGTGCGAGGCCGTCGTCGCCATGCGGGTATCGGACACCGCATCGGCCGACATGCGGATCTCGACCGGTTGCGGAAGATCGACGCGCCGGAACACGATGCCGGTGTTCGGCGGCGCCGGACGCAGCGTGAGCTCCACCCGTTGCCCGCTGTGCAGCCCCACGCCGATGGCGCGGGTCTGGGATCGGAGGGTTCGTTGTCTGAGCACCCCCTGATTGTAGAAAGTCGGCAGCGTGCCCGCTGCCGCCGGTTCAATCAGCCTGCTTGCGAAGGAAGGCAGGAATCTCATAGTCGTCCATGCCGCCGCTGGACAAGGCGTCGACCTTGGCCGCCGCCGAGCCACGGCCGCGCCAGACTGCGGGCGTGCCCAGGCTGCCGTAGTCCGGCTGCGCGGCGCCGACCGACGGCTGGGCGCTGACGCCGCCGGCGCTCGGGTTCTGCACCTGGTTGGTCAGCGTCGGGATCTGGAACGGCACGTTGTCGGTGCCGGTGCGCAGCACCTGCAGCGGGGGTGCGGTGCGGCGTTGCTGGCCCTGGCGAGACAGGCCGGTAGCCACCACGGTGACACGGATCTGGTCACCCAGGCTGTCGTCGTAGGCGGTGCCGTAGATGACCAGCGCGTCGGGCGAGGCGAAGGCGCGAATGGTGTTCATCGCCAGCTTGGACTCGGACAACTTCAGCGAGCCTTTCGATGCGGTGATCAGCACCAGCACGCCCTTGGCACCGGACAGGTCCACGCCTTCGAGCAGCGGGCAGGCCACGGCCTGCTCGGCGGCGATGCGGGCACGATCCGGGCCGTCGGCGGTGGCCGTGCCCATCATGGCCTTGCCGGGTTCGCCCATCACGGTGCGCACGTCCTCGAAGTCGACGTTCATGTGTGCCGGCACGTTGATGATCTCGGCAATGCCGCCAACCGCGTTCTTGAGCACGTCGTTCGCATGCGCGAAGGCCTCGTCCTGGGTGATGTCGTCGCCCAGCACCTCCTCGAGCTTCTCGTTGAGCACGACGATCAGCGAGTCGACGTTCACCTCGAGCTCGGACAGGCCGCTGTCGGCGATCAGCATGCGGCGGCCGCCTTCGAAGTCGAACGGCTTGGTCACCACGCCCACGGTCAGGATGCCCATCTCGCGCGCCACCCGCGCAATCACGGGAGCCGCACCGGTGCCGGTGCCGCCGCCCATGCCGGCGGTGATGAACAACATGTGCGCGCCTTCGATGGAGGCGCGGATCTCGTCGATCGCCTGCTCGGCTGCATCGCGGCCCTTGTCGGGCTTGCTGCCGGCGCCCAGGCCGGTCACGCCGAGCTGGATCGTCTTGTGCGCCGCGCTGCGGGTCAGCGCCTGCGCATCGGTGTTGGCGCAGATGAACTCCACGCCGCCGACCTCGCACGCGATCATGTGCTCGACCGCGTTGCCGCCGCCGCCACCGACACCGATCACCTTGATCTGGGTGCCCAGGTTGAAACCCTCGTCTTCAATCATTTCAATAGGCATGATGTTGTTCTCCTAGATTGCAGTTGCCAGTAATTGCTCGTTCCGTTTGACTGTGTTCGCCGCTCCCGCCGCGGGGGTCCGGGGGTCTGTCCGGTCGCCATCGCCCGTAGGGGCTGCCGCGTGCCAGCCACAGGTGATCGTCGCCATGGGGGCCCCGCGTGCGGCGGCCGATGGGGTATGCGGTGTCGTGTGCCATGTCAGAAGTTCCCCACAAACCAGTCCTTCACCGTGCCGAAGGCATTGCGCATCGATCCGCTTTTCTGGGCCACCTTGAGGCCGCGCATGCGCGCCATGCGTGCCTCCTCGAGCAGTCCCATCACGGTGGCGGCACGGGGCTGGGCCACCATGTCGGCGAGTACGCCGGAATACTTGGGTACGCCGCGGCGCACCGGCTTGAGAAAGATGTCCTCGCCCAGCTCGACCATGCCCGGCATCACGCTCGAGCCGCCGGTGAGCACGATGCCCGAGGACAACACCTCCTCGAAGCCGGAGTCGCGCATGACCTGGTGCACCAGCGCGAAGATCTCCTCCACGCGTGGTTCGATCACGCCGGCGAGCACCTGGCGGCTGAGCAGGCGCGGGCCGCGGTCGCCCAGCCCCGGCACCTCGACCTGCGTCTCGGCATCGGTGAGCAGCTGCTTGGCGCAGCCGCTGTCGATCTTCACATCCTCGGCGTCCTTGGTCGGGGTGCGCAGCGCCATCGCGATGTCGCTGGTGATCAGGTCGCCGGCGATCGGGATCACCGCGGTGTGGCGGATCGCGCCATTGGCGAAGATCGCCACGTCGGTGGTGCCCGCGCCGATGTCCACCAGGCCCACGCCGAGTTCGCGCTCGTCGTCGGTCAGCACCGACAGGCTCGAGGCCAGCGGATTGAGCATCAGCTGCTCGACCTCCAGGCCGCAACGGCGCACGCACTTGATGATGTTCTCGGCCGCGCTCTGCGCGCCGGTGACGATGTGCACCTTGGCCTCGAGCCGGATGCCGCTCATGCCGATCGGCTCCTTGACGTCCTGGCCGTCGATGATGAATTCCTGCGGCTCGACCAGCAGCAGGCGCTGGTCGGTCGAGATGTTGATGGCCTTGGCCGTCTCGACCACGCGCGCCACGTCGGCCTGCGTGACCTCGCGGTCCTTGATCGCCACCATGCCGCTGGAGTTGATGCCGCGGATATGGCTGCCGGTGATGCCGGTGTAGACCCGGGTGATCTTGCAGTCGGCCATCAGCTCGGCCTCCTTGAGCGCGAGCTGGATGCTCTGCACCGTGGCGTCGATGTTGACCACGACGCCGCGGCGGATGCCGGTGCTGGGGGCCACGCCCAGCCCGGCGAGCTTGAGCTTGCCGCCCGGGATGACCTCGGCCACGACCACCATCACCTTGGCGGTGCCGATGTCGAGTCCCACGACCAGGTCCTTGTATTCTTTCGCCATATCGATACCTGTTGTTAGCGCTACTTCTTCTGACTCTCGTTGACCACGGTGCTCACGCCGCGCAGCCGCAGTGCGTATCCGTCCGCATGCCGCAGGTCGGCCGTCTCGACCGCGTCGGGGAGACGGTCGTAACGTGACGTGACCTGGGGCAAGGTGCGCACGAAACGGTTCGTGCGCGCGATCACCTCGGCATCGCTGCCACGGCCCAATTCGATGGCGGCCCCGGTGTCCAGCCGCACGGTCCAGCCGCCGCGGCCACTGAGGGCGAGTTCCTCGATGGCCAGTTCCAGCGCCGCGAACAGCGGCTGCAGCGCCTGGTACATCGCCAGCACCTGCGGCTCCTGGCCGGCCGGTCCGTCCAGGCGCGGCAGCGACTCCTGCTCGACCTCGCCGACATTGGCCTCGAACACCTCGCCAAAGTTGTTGAGCAGGCGCGAGCCTTCCTCGGCGCCCCAGTACGCTACCGCCTGGTGTTCCTGCAGTTCCACGGCGATGCGGTTCGGGAACACCCGGCGTACCACCGCCCGCCGCACCCAGGGCAGGTTCTCGAAGCTCTGGCGGGTGCTGGCCAGGTCCAGCGTGAAGAAGTTGCCCGCCAGCCGGGGCGTCACGTTGGCGCGCAGCGTCGGCACGTTGTTGTGCACCACCTGGCCGCTGACGCGGATGGACGTGATCGAGAACACCCGGTGATGGGCCACCCACTGCACCAGAGCCGCCAGCGTGAACAGTCCGAACAAGGCCAGCAACGCGCTGGCCGTCATGTTCATCAGGCGCACGTCGAACGGGGGCGTGAAGGCTTCGCTCATGCCCGTCTCTCCGCAGTGGCGCGCGGATTGTCCAGCGCGGCCTGCTGCAACAGCTGCAGGCACAGGTCCTCGTAGCTGATGCCGGCCGCACGCGCCGACATCGGCACCAGTGAATGGCTGGTCATGCCCGGCGACGTGTTGATCTCGAGCAGGCTGGGTTCGCGCGTCGCGGCGTCGATCATCACGTCGACGCGGCCCCAGCCGCGGCAACCGAGCACCCGGTAGGCGCGCAGCGCCAGTTGCTGGATCCGCTCCTCCTCGCCGGTCGGCAGGCCGCAGGGCACCAGGTACTGGGTGTCGTCGGTGAAATACTTGTTCTGGTAGTCGTAGTTGCCGTCGGGAGCCACGATGCGGATCACCGGCAGCGCGCGGGCCGTATCCCCGGTGCCGATCACGGGGCAGGTGACTTCGTCCCCGGCGATGAACTGCTCGCACAAGACGTCGGAGTCCATGGCCAGGGCCTGCTCGATCGCATCCGTCAGCTGCGTGCGGTCCGTCACCTTGGCCACGCCGATCGACGAACCTTCGCGGGCCGGCTTGACGATGAGCGGCAGGCCGAACCGGTCGGGCAGGGCGGCAAGCTGCTGCGGGTCGTCACCCGCGCGCAGCAATCGGTAGGCCGGCGTCGGCAGGCCTTCGGCGATCCACACGCGCTTGGTCATGGTCTTGTCGATCGCGATCGCACTGGCCATGACGCCCGAGCCGGTGTACGGAATACCCATCAGTTCCAGCGCGCCCTGCACCGTGCCGTCTTCGCCGAATCGGCCGTGCAGTGCGATGAAGCAACGCGCGAAGCCCTCGGTGCGCAAGGCCTCCATCGGCCGCTCGGACGGATCGAAGGCATGGGCATCCACGCCGCGCTCGCGCAGCGCCTGCAGCACGCCCGCGCCCGAGAGCATCGAGATCTCGTGTTCGGCCGAGGCGCCGCCCATCAGCACGGCGACCTTGCCCAGGGCAGTCATGGTGGGCTGCGTCATGCCGGCATCTCCTGCGCCGGCGCGCCGGCGGCCGCGGCCAGTTCGAGCACCCGTGCCGGCACCGATCCGATCGATCCCGCGCCCATGCACAACACCACGTCGCCGTCCTGGCTGTTGTCCAGGATGCACTGCGCCATGTCGCGGATGTCGTCGACGAACACCGGTTCGACATGGCCGGCCACGCGCAGTGCGCGGGCCAGGGCCCGGCCGTCGGCCGCGACGATGGGTGTCTCGCCGGCCGGATAGACCTCGGACAGCAACACCGCGTCGACCTGGCCGATCACCTTGACGAAGTCGTCGAAGCAGTCGCGGGTGCGGGTGTAGCGGTGCGGCTGGAATGCCAGCAGCAGGCGCTGCTGCGGGAACGCGCCGCGGGCCGCCGCGATGGTCGCCGCCATTTCGACCGGGTGGTGGCCGTAGTCGTCGACCAGCGTGAAACGTCCGCCATGGCTGCCGATGACCTCGCCGTACGGCTGGAACCGGCGTCCGACGCCCCGGAATCCCGCCAGCGCCTGCTGCACCGCGGCGTCGGGGATGTTGAGCTCCACCGCCACGGCGATGGCGGACAAGGCATTGAGCACGTTGTGCCGGCCCGCCAGGTTCAGCACCACCGGCAGGTCGGGCAGCACCACGCCATTGCGGCGCTGCACCGTGAAGTGCATCTGGCCCCCGACCGCGCGCACGTCGACCGCGCGCACCTGGGCATCGGCCTCGAAGCCGTAGCTGGTGATCGGGCACGACACCTGGGGCACGATTTCCCTGACGGCCGGATCGTCGGTGCACAACACGGCCGTGCCGTAGAACGGCATCCGGTGCAGGAAATCGACGAAGGCCGACTGCAGGCGCTTGAAGTCATGGCCATAGGTGGCCATGTGGTCGGCATCGATGTTGGTGACGACGGCCATCACCGGCAGCAGGTTCAGGAACGATGCGTCGGACTCGTCGGCCTCGACCACGATGTAGTCGCCGCTGCCCAGCCGCGCATTGGCGCCGGCGCTGTTGAGCCGGCCGCCGATGACGAAGGTCGGGTCCAGCCCGGCCTGGGTGAGCACGCTGGCAACCAGGCTGGTGGTGGTGGTCTTGCCGTGGGTGCCGGCGATGGCGATGCCCTGCTTGAGCCGCATCAGCTCGGCCAGCATGATGGCGCGCGGCACCACCGGGATCTGCCGCGCCCGGGCCTCGATCACCTCCGGGTTGTCCTCGTGCACGGCCGTCGTCGTGACGACGGCATCGGCGCCTTCGATATGGGCCGCGTCGTGGCCGACGAAGACCCGGATGCCCAGGCTGCCCAGGCGCTGCAACGTGGCGCTGGCCGTGATGTCCGAGCCCGAGACGGCGTAGCCCAGGCCCAGCAGCACTTCGGCAATGGCCGACATGCCGGAGCCGCCGATGCCGATGAAGTGGATGTGCCGGATCGCGTGTTTCATGATGTCACCAATGCCTCGCAGGCCTGCACGACCTGGGCCGTAGCCTCGGTCTTGGCGCAGCGCCGTGCCGCGGATGCACAGGCCAGCAGGTTTTCGCGCGTGGCCTGTTCCAGGAATTGCGCCAGGCGCTCGGGCGTGAGTTCGGCCTGCGCCATCATCCAGCCGCCGCCGCGCTCGACCAGAAAACGCGCGTTGCGGCTCTGGTGGTCGTCGACGGCCGAGGGCAGGGGGACGAACAGCGCCGCGGCGCCGATCGCGGCGATCTCGGTCACGGTACTGGCGCCGGCGCGGCAGATCACCAGATCGGCATCGGCGAAGGCGCTGGCCGTGTCGTCGATGAAGGGCGTCAGCTCGGCCTGCACGCCGGCCTGCGCATAGTTGCTGCGCAAGGCGTCGATCTGGTTGCTGCCGCCCTGGTGGGTCACGAGCGGCCGCATTTCGGCCGGCATCAGCGCCAGGGCTTGCGGCACGACGTCGTTGAGTGCCCGCGCCCCCAGGCTGCCGCCCACCACCAGCACCCGCAACGGCCCACTGCGCGTGGCGAACCGTTGCGCCGGCGCTGGCTGGTCGACGAAGGCCTGGCGCAGCGGATTGCCAACCCAGTGCGCGCTGCGCAACACGTCCGGGAACGCGGTGTAGACGCGGTCGGCAACACCGGCGAGCACGCGGTTGGCCATGCCGGCGACCGAATTCTGTTCATGCAGCACCAGTGGCTTGCCCAGCAGTACCGCCATCATGCCGCCGGGAAAGGTGATGTAGCCACCGAGTCCGACAACGACGTCGGGCTGCACCCGGCGCAGCACCTGGATGCTTTGCCAGAACGCGCGCAGCAGGCGCAGCGGCAGCAGGCCCAGTGTCAGCAGGCCCTTGCCACGCACGCCGGAGAAGTCCAGCGATTCGAAGGCGAAACCCTGTGGCGGAACCAGGCGGCTCTCCATGCTCGGCGCACGTGCGTTGCCGCTGCCGCCGAGCCAGTGCACATCCCAGCCGCGCGAGCGCAACGCATGGGCCACGGCCAGCCCCGGGAAGATGTGCCCACCGGTACCGCCGGCCATCACCAGCACGGTGCGGCCAGCGGCCCCTGACCGATCCGCCGCCTTGACCGCCGCGGCGCCGACGCTGGCTGCGGCAGGCGGTGCCGATGGTTCGTCGTCGCCCACGCGCCGGCCGGTGTCGGTCTGGGTGATCAGTGCCGTGGCCATGGGATCGATCGTGACGGCGGTACCGGCGATCTGCAGCGCGCCGGTCTCGTCGCGGAACGGATAGCTGGGATTCATGGCCTGCCTCCGTGCATCAGTTGCCGGCTTTCGATGTCGATGCGCAGCACCACGGCGATCGCCACCAGGTTGACCAGGATCGCCGTGCCGCCGAAACTCATCAGCGGCAGCGTCAGGCCCTTGGTCGGCAAGGCACCCAGGTTCACGCCCATGTTGATGAAGGCCTGGAAGCCGATCCAGATACCCACGCCCTGGGCCACGAGGCCGGCGAAGATGCGGTCGAGCGCAATCGCCTGGCGGCCGATGTGGATCATGCGGCGGGTGAGCCAGACGAACAGTCCGATCAGGCTCAACACACCGACCAGGCCGAACTCCTCGCCGATCACGGCCAGCAGGAAATCGGTATGGGCCTCGGGCAACCAGTGCAGCTTCTCGACGCTGCCGCCCAGGCCGACGCCGAAGATCTCGCCGCGCCCGATGGCGATCAGCGAATGCGACAGCTGGTAACCCTTGCCCAGCGCATATTCGGCGCTCCACGGATCGAGATACGCGAAGATGCGTTCGCGGCGCCATTCGCTGAACATGATCATCATCGAGAACGCCACCACCAGCGTGGCGGCGATCAGGAAGAACATGCGGGCGTTGACGCCGCCCAGGAACAGGATGCCCATGGCGATCACCGCGATCACCATGAAGGCGCCCATGTCCGGCTCGGCCAGCAGCAACACGCCGACCACCGCGATCGCGACCGCCATCGGCAACACGGCGCGGAAGAAACGTTCCTTGACGTCCATCTTGCGCACCATGTAGTCGGCGGCATACAGCAGCACCGCGAACTTGGCCAGTTCGGAGGGCTGGAAACTGATAGGCCCGAGTACCAGCCAGCGCCGCGCGCCGTTGACGCCCTTGCCCAGTTGCGGGATCAGCACCGCCACCAGCAGCACCAGGGCGCCGACGAACAGCCACGGTGCGGCCTTCTCCCAGGTCGCCACCGGGATCTGGAACGCGATCAGGGCCGCGACGAAGGCCACGGCCAGCCACAACATGTGGCGCACCAGGAAGTGGTGATGGGCATACCGTGCGAATTTCGGGTTGTCCGGCAGGGCGATGGTGGCGGAATACACCATCACCAGCCCCCAGGCGAGCAAGGCGACCGTGACCCACACCAGCACCTGGTCGAAGCTCTGCAGGCGCACCGGTGCCTGCAGGCTGCCGGGCTGCACCCGGCCCAGTCGCACCGGGATCGTCTCGCCGCGTGACCAGGCCTGCGGCCACAGGCTGGCGCCGAGGCCGCGCATGCGTTCCCAGGTCGTGCTCATGGCTGCACCTCCGCGTTGCGCAAGGCGCGATTCGCCCTGGGGCTCATGCCGCACCTCCCTGTGGCAGCTGGCCGCTGTCTTCGGCCAGTGCGTGCACGGCGTCGACGAACACGCGTGCGCGGTGTTCGTAGTTGTCGAACATGTCGAAGCTGGCACATGCGGGCGACAGCAGCACGGCGTCGCCGGCGTGGGCCTGGCGACGCGCCTCGTCGACGGCATGGTGCATGTCGCGCGCGTCGATCAGGTTCACGCCGCAGCCGTCGAGCGCGGCGCGGATGGCCGGCGCGTCGCGGCCGATCAGCACCACGGCGCGTGCCGCCCGGCGGATCGGCTCGCGCAGCGGCGAGAAATCCTGCCCCTTGCCATCGCCACCGAGGATGGGCACCAGCTTGCGTTCGGAGCCCAGTCCGGCCAGCGCGGCGGCGGTGGCGCCGACGTTCGTGCCCTTGCTGTCGTCGAAATATTCGATCTCGTCGACGACGGCAACCGACTCGACGCGGTGCGGTTCGCCGTGGTATTCGCGCAGACCGTACAACACGGGGGCCAGCGCGCAACCGGCCTCGGCCGCCAGTGCCAGCGCGGTCAACGCGTTGACCGCGTTGTGCTGGCCACGGATGCGCAGCGCCTCGGCCGGCATCAGGCGTTGCATGTGCAACTCCTCCGGCGCCTGGCCCTTGCGCAGCTTGATCGTCGGGTCGAGCTCCTGCGCCCGTACCAGCCAGACCATGCCGTTGATCTTTTCCAGGCCGAACTCACCCGGCTGCGTGGGCACGCCGGCGCCGACACTGGTGCTGCGTCGTGGCGCACGCCCCTTGACCGGCGCCGGCAGCATCGCCATCACGGCCGGGTCGTCGCGGTTGAGCACCATCAGCGCCTGGGAACCGAAGATCCGGGCCTTGGCCGCGGCATAGGCCGCCATGTCGCCGTGCCAGTCGAGGTGGTCCTGGCTCAGGTTCAGCACGCAGGCTGCCGTGGGTTCGAAGCCATGCTGCGCCGGCGTCGCATCCTGCGGCGCGGGAGCCGCCATGTCGGCGAGCTGGAAACTGGACAGCTCGATCACCCAGACCAGGGGCAGCTTGTCGTCGTCCAGGTGCTGGACCAGGGTGTCGAGCAGGGTCGGGCCGATGTTGCCGGCCAGCGCCACGGTCCTGCCGGCGCGCTCGACCAGCTGCGCGGTCAGCGAGGCGACGGTGGTCTTGCCGTTGGTGCCGGTCACGGCGAGGAGCTGCGGCGCGTAACCCCGTGCATCGCGCAAGCCGGCCAGGGCCTGCGCGAACAGGTCCAGTTCCCCGGCCACCGGGATGCCGTCGGCGCGGGCCGCGTCGACCACCGCTGCCACCTGGGCCGGCGTCAGGCCGGGGCTCTTGAGCAGCAGGTCGGCTCGCACGGGTTGCAGCAGCGCGGCGTCGAGTGCGCCGTGCACGAACTGCGCCGCAGGCACGGCCTCGCGCAGCGCCGCCAGTTGGGGAGGCGTCTCGCGGGTGTCGGCCACCGTGACCGATGCGGCACCCTGGCGCGCGCACCAGCGGGCCATGGCCAGGCCGGAACTGCCCAGGCCCAGGACCAGCACGTTGGCGTCTTGCAGCTGCACCATCGTCGTCACCGCAGCTTCAGGGTGGACAGGCCCACCAGGCACAACAACATGGTGATGATCCAGAACCGGACCACGACCTGGGACTCTTTCCAGCCGGTCTTCTCGAAATGGTGGTGCAGCGGCGCCATCTTGAGCAGGCGCCGGCCCTCGCCATAACGTCGCTTGGTGTATTTGAAGTAACCCACCTGGGCCATCACCGAGACCGCTTCGACGACGAAGATGCCGCCCATGATGGCGAGCACGATCTCCTGGCGCACGATGACCGCGATCGTGCCCAGCGCGCCGCCCAGCGCCAGCGCGCCCACGTCGCCCATGAAGACCTGGGCCGGGTGCGTGTTGTACCAGAGGAAGGCCAGGCCGGCGCCGGCCATCGCCGAGCAGAAGATCAGCAACTCACCCGAGCCCGGTATGTGCGGGAACAGCAGGTACTTGGAGAACACCGCGCTGCCGGTCACGTAGGCGAACACGCCCAGCGCCGAACCCACCATCACGACCGGCATGATGGCCAGGCCATCAAGGCCGTCCGTCAGGTTGACCGCATTGCTCGAACCGACGATCACCAGGTAGGTCAGCACGACGAAACCCAGCACGCCCAGCGGGTAGCTGATCTCCTTGAAGAACGGCAGCAGCAGCCCGGCCTTGGGCGGCAGGCTCAGATCGAACCCCGATCGCACCCAGGTCAGGAACAGCTCGAGCACCCGCAGGTTGGAGTTCTCCGAGATGCTGAACACCAGATACAGCGCCGCAATCAGGCCGATCACCGACTGCCACAGGTATTTTTCGCGCGAGCGCATGCCTTCCGGGTTCTTGTGAACCACCTTGCGCCAGTCGTCGACCCAGCCGATGGCGCCGAAACCCAGCGTGACCAGCAGCACGATCCAGACGAAGCGGTTGGACAGGTCCATCCACAGCAGCGTCGAGACGGCGATGCAGATCAGGATCAGCACGCCCCCCATGGTCGGGGTGCCGCTCTTGCTGAAATGGGTTTCCATGCCGTAGCCGCGGATCGGCTGGCCGATCTTGAGCCGCGACAGGTTGCGGATCACGGCCGGGCCGGCGATCAGGCCGATCAGGAGCGCGGTCATGGCCGACAACACGGCGCGCAGCGTCAGGTACTGGAACACCCGCAGGAAGCCGAATTCCGGTCCCAGCGATTGCAGCCATTGGGTCAGGCTCAGCA